>NC_015666.1:2445339-2751006 GCF_000217715.1 Halopiger xanaduensis SH-6 | reverse complement strand
GGGCGGCACCTCGAGCGACGTGAGCCTCGTCCGCGACGGCCGTGCGGAGCGGACGACCGACGCGGAGATCGACGGGCTGCCGATCCGGACGCCGATGGTCAACGTGAACACCGTCGGCGCGGGCGGCGGCTCCATCGCCTGGGTCGACGCCGGCGGTGCCCTCCGCGTCGGGCCGGAGTCCTCGGGCGCCGAGCCCGGCCCCGTCTGTTACGGGAAGGGCGGGACGGAGCCGACGGTCACCGACGCCAACGTTGTCCTCGGATACATCGGCCCCGAGACCGCGCTGGGCGGCGAGATGACCCTCGACGTCGAGGCCGCCCGCGAGGCCCTCGAGCGACTGGCCGACGAGGCCGGACTGGACGGGCCGCTCGAGGCGGCCCGCGGCGTCTACCGCGTGGCCAACGCGACGATGACGCGGACGATTCGGTCGGTGACCGTCGAGCGGGGCCACGACCCCCGCGAGTTCGCGCTCGTGGCCTTCGGCGGCGCGGGGCCGATGCACGCCGCGGCGCTGGCCGAGTCGCTGTCCGTCGACCGGGTCGTCGTCCCGCGGCCGGGCGGCGTCCTCTCGGCGTTCGGGCTGCTCGCGGCCGACGAGAGCTACGACGTCGTCCGGACCGTCGGGATCGAACTTTCGGACGCCGATCCCGACGACCTCGAGACTGTCTACGACGACCTGGTTGCCGACGTGCTCGCCGACGCGTCCGACCCGGACGCGGCGCGGGTCGAGCGGGCCGCGGACTGCCGGTACGCGGGCCAGAGCTTCGAGCTGACCGTTGCCGTCGACGACGCGTTCGACGCCAGCGCGGTCGCCGAGCGCTTCCACGAGGCCCACGAACGGGCCTACGGCTACGCGATGGACGAATCGATCGAGGTCGTCAACCTCCGCGCGACGGCGACGATTCCGGGCGACGAGCCGACGATCCGCCACGAGGGCGCCGGCGACGCCGTCGTCGGCACTCGAGAGGCGCACTTCCCCGGGAACGAGGCTGGCGCCTACGAGACGACCGTCTACGAGCGGGACCGGCTCGCGCCGGGCGCGACCGTCGACGGGCCGGCGATCCTCGAGCAGGCCGAGAGCACGACCGTCGTCCCGCCCGCCTGGTCGGGCGACGTGCTGGCGGACGGCACCCTGGTGCTGACCAAAACGAACGACACGGAGGTAAACCGATGACGTCGAACACGGACGCCACGACGGACGACACCGAACGCGACGGCAACGGCATCGATCCGGTCACCCTCGAGGTGCTGCGCAACCAACTGGAAAGCGTCGCCGAGGAGATGGGTCAGACCCTCATTCGGGGAGCGTACTCGCCGAACATCAAGGAGCGTCGGGACTGCTCGACGGCACTGTTCGACGCTGAGGGCCGAATGATCGCCCAGGCCGAGCACATTCCGGTCCACCTCGGCGCGATGCCCGCGGCGGTGGAAGCGGTCCGCGAACGGGACCCCCAGCCCGGCGACGTGTTCGTGCTCAACGACCCGTTCACGGGCGGGACGCACCTGCCGGACGTGACGATGGTTTCGCCGATCGCGCCCGGTCATAGCGGGGGCGAGAGCGGCGGCAGAGGGGGCGACGATGGCGATGACGGCGACGAAATCGTCGGCTACGCCGTTTCCCGCGCCCACCACGCCGACGTCGGCGGCATGACCCCCGGCAGCATGCCGGCCGGCGCACAGGAGATCTACCAGGAGGGGCTTCGGCTCCCGCCGATCAAGCTCGTGGAGGGCGGCGACGTCCGGGAGGACGTGCGCTCTCTCGTGCTCGCGAACGTCCGCAATCCCGGCGAGCGGCGAGCCGACCTCCGGGCTCAGCAGGCGGCCAACGAACGCGCCGAGGAGCGCCTCGAGGAGCTGTTCGCGGAACACGGCCGCGAGACCGTCCTCGAGGGGTTCGACGCGGTGATCGACTACTCCCGCGAGCGGATCAGCGAAGAGATCGCCGCGCTGCCGGACGGGACCTACGAGGCGACCGACGTCCTCGAGGGCGACGGCGTCACCGACGACGACATCGAGATCGCGGTCGCCGTCACGGTCGACGGCGACCGGATCGACGTCGACTTCGCGGGGACCGCTGAACAGGTCGCGGGGAACGTGAACGCGCCGCTTTCGGTCGCGACGAGCGCGGTCTACTTCGTCGTGCGCTGTATCACCGACCCCGAAATCCCGCCGAACCACGGCTGCTACGAACCCGTCAGCGTCCGCGCGCCCGAAGGAACGCTCCTGAACCCGGAGCCGCCGGCCGCCGTGGTCGGCGGCAACGTCGAGACCAGCCAGCGCGTGACGGACGTGGTCTTCGCCGCGCTCGCGCAGGCCGCGCCGGACCGCGTGCCCGCGCAGGGCCAAGGCACGATGAACAACCTGACTATCGGCGCGCGGGACGGTTCCTTTACCTACTACGAGACGATCGGCGGGGGATTCGGTGCCCGCCCCGACCGCGACGGCATGGACGGCGTCCAGGTCGGCATGACCAACACGCTGAACACGCCCGTCGAATCCCTCGAGACGGAGTACCCGCTGCGGGTCGAGCGCTACGCGCTCCGGGACGGCAGCGGCGGTCGCGGCCGGTACCGCGGCGGACTGGGCCTCGAGCGCTCGGTCACCGTCGAGAAGCCGGCGACGGTCTCGCTGCTGACCGAGCGCCGGCGCCACGCCCCGAAGGGAGTCGCCGGCGGGGAGGACGGCGCGACCGGCGAGAACCTGCTCGACGGCGAGCCGGTCCCCGCGAAGACGACCGTCGACGTCGAGGCGGGGACAACTGTCACTGTGCGAACGCCCGGCGGCGGCGGGCACGGCGATCCGGACGAGCGGGACGACGGGACGCTCGAGGCGGATCGTAACGCGGAGAAGCAAAACGAGTAGTCGAGCGACGATCCCGCCGATCCGGTTCTCCGGTGACGGTGCGTTTTTGATAGCGGTGGTCTACCCTTCGGTATGGAACTCACACCAGTGGCGGACCTCCCCGAGATCCGCCCCGGCGACGACATCGCCGCGCTCGTGGCGGAGCGGGTCGACGACGACCTCGAGCCCGGCGACGTGCTCACCGTCGCGAGCACGATCGTCTCGAAGGCCGAGGGCCGGACGGCGGACCTCGAGGATTACCCCGTCAGCGGCCGCGCGCAGGAGATCGCGGACAAGATCGGCGAGTTGACCGACGAGGAGAAGGACCCGCGATTTGCACAGGCCGTCCTCGAGGAGAGCACGGAGTTGCTGATCGACTGTCCGTTCCTGCTGACCGAAACGCGCTTCGGCCACATCTGCGTCAACGCGGGGATCGACCGGTCGAACGTGCCGGGTCACGACCTCCTGCTGCTGCCGAAGCGACCGAGCGAGAGCGCCGAGCGCATTCGTCAGGGGCTCGAGGACCGCGGCGTCGAGGACGTCGCGGTGATCGTCACCGACACGTGCGGTCGCCCGTTCCGCCACGGTCAGCGGGGCGTCGCGATCGGTTGGGCGGGGATGCCCGCGAGCCGCGACTGGCGCGGCGAACGGGACCGCGACGGCCACGAGCTCGAGGTCACGGTCCAGTCCGTGGTCGACGAACTCAGCGCCGCCGCGAACCTCGTCACCGGCGAAGGCGCGGGCGGAACCCCCGCGGTCGTCGTCAGCGACTGGGACTTCGGCGACCTCGAGGGCAGCGACGAACTGTTCCGGTCGGTCGAAGACGACCTCGTGCGGCAGGCGCTTCGCGAGTGGGAGTTCGACGGCTGACTCGAAGGCCGGCACGAGAATCAAGGACACAGCGGTGGTACGTCACGGCGATGGACGCAACTGCGACCGAGCCGGCGTACGCCTGCGGACGCTGCGGACGGCGACTGTCCTTCCGGAAGTCCGTGGACGAGGACGGCCGCGCGCTCGTCTGTCCGAACGGTGACGCGACGATTCCGGTCGTCGACGGCGTTCCGCGCTTTCCCGTTCCCGACGGCGACTCGTCCCACGAAACGCTGTTCGACCGCTTAGCGCCGATCTACGAGTCGCCGTTCTGGTTCGACCCGCTGTACCGCTTCGTCGGCGGTCCCGCCGCGCCGCGGGACGACCGCAAGACGGTTGTGGAGATGCTCGAGCTCGAGGATATCGATGTGGCTGACGGCGATACGCCGACCGTCCTCGACGTCGCCTGCGGTACGGGTCGAATCGCTCGCCCAGTCGCCGCCGCCGCGAACGTCGTCGGAATCGACATCTCCGCGGGGATGCTCGAGCGGGCGATGCGGTACGCCGCCCGAGACGGCGTCGACGTGGCGTTCGCGCGGATGAGCGCCGACGACCTGTGGTTCGACGCGAACGCGTTCGACCGCGCGACCTGCTGCTGGGCGCTGCACCTGCTTCCGGATCCGGACGCGGTACTCGAGGAAATCGCCCGCGTACTGCGCTCCGATGGGATGTTCGTCGGGACCGCGTTGGTTGAGGACTACGTGCTCGAGCTGTTGCCGGTTCGAGCGACCGCGAAAGGCGTCCTCGACGTCGAACCGTTCGACGCGACGGACCTCCGACGCCGACTCCGGACGGCGGGGTTCTCGAGCGTCGAGTTCGATCGGCGCGGGGCGGCACTGTTCTTTCGGGCTCGCTGTGAGTGAAGCTGAGTGACTGGAGACGAAACGGCGACAACGGCCACCGTCGCCGGTGACGGTGGGCTTTTTACCGCGGTCGCCGACCCTGCGGACATGAGTCGACACGCGGCACCGGCTCGTCCCTCGAGCGGCGAGTCGACGGGACGAACCCGGAGGGTTAACGGATGAGCGACGGCGAACCGGATTCCGGACTCGAGTCGGGCGCGGACCCGACCTGGGGCATCGAACTCACCCCCGAACATCCACCCAATCGGATCGCTGACTTGGCGGCGCTCGCGGAGGACGAGGGGTTCGACCTCGCGCTCTCGAGCAGTCACTACTTCAACCGCGACCCGTTCGTCGTGCTCTCGCGGATGGCCGCGGCGACCGACGAGATCCGGCTGGGACCGGGCGTCGTCAACCCCTACGAGACCCATCCCGTGAAACTCGCCGCGCAGACGGCCACGATCGACGAGGTCAGCGACGGGCGCGCCGTCTTCGGCGTCGGCGCCGGCGACCGCTCCGCGCTGGCGAACCTCGGCGTCGACCGCGACCGGCCGCTCCGGCGCGTCCTCGAGACGTTCGACGTCGCGCGGGACCTCTGGGCCGGGGAGACCGTCACGCACGAGGGCACCTTTACCGCCCGGGACGCGTCGCTCAACCTCGACGAACGGGAGATTCCGGTCTACGTCGGCGCGCAGGGGCCGCACATGCTCCGAATGAGCGCCAAGCACGCCGACGGCGTGCTGATCAACGCCGCGCACCCGCGGGACCTCGAGTGGGCCGCCGGGGAGCTCGAGCGGGGGCTGGCGGAGCGACCGGAGGACCGCGGCGCGTTCGAGTCGCTGGCGTTCGCGAGCGTCAGCGTCGCCGGCGCCGAGGACGACGCGCGCGAAGCCGCCCGACCGCCCGTCGCCTTCATCGTCGGCGGCGCGGCCGAGCCGGTCCTCGAGCGCCACGATATCGACCGCGACGCGGCGGGCGCGGTCAGCGAGGCCCTCGAGCAGGGCGACCTCGGCGAGGCCTTCGACCGCGTGACGCCGGCGATGATCGACGCGTTCTGCATCGCCGGAACCACCGAGACGGTCGCCGAGCGGTTCGAAGCGGCCGTAGAGTACGTCGACGGAATCGTCGTCGGCTCGCCGCTGGGGCCGGACCTCGAGGACGCGATCGAACGGGCGAGCGAGGCACTGACGCGTGCGACGACGGACTGATAGCTGTCGGTTGCAGTCACCGATCGTCGGAATCGCCACAATCGGCGATCCGATTAGCTGGACGTCGAGGAGAAGAGGCTGCCGATCGCACCGAGGGTCAGGACGCCGAAGACTGCGAGCGAGAAGACGACCAGGGCCATGCCGGCGAGCACCAGCAGCGGCGCGAGCCCCTCGCCGAGGGCGACGTCGGTGAAGAGCCGAGTCATCTCCGTGATGTTGTCGACGATCACGTTCAGCGGTGTGGCGGTGTCCATGTGTGGGGGTTGTCAGCGATGGTACTTGGCGGTGCCGGTCCCGCGTCGCGGCGCGGGCAGCAGGGCGGTCCGATAGCGGCGACGGGGCCCGTGAAGGACGAACGGGCGTTCGAGGAGAGTCGGAGCCACTAAGCCGATACCGACCCTACCCTGCGCCGTGACCGACGACGCGACCCTCTCGGACTTCGCCGACGACGCGAGCGACGAGCGGGACGACGCGAGCGCCGATGAGCGGAACGGCTCGAGCAGCGACGAGGATGCGGCCGACGAGCGCGATACCGTTCCGGTGGAACACGACGGCACCGACGGCACTGACGGGACGAAACGAGCCCGAGCCGACCCGAACCCGTCGCTCTCGACGTACGCGTGGGGCGAGTACGTCTGCGCTCGGTGCGACGAGGAGAGCGACCGCGTCTGGCGAGACGGCGACGAGTTCGTCTGTCCCGACTGCAAGGAGTGGTGAGGTGCTCGAGCGGTGACGGCCGCCCCGGCGAGGACCGTTTGACACCCCGGTACAAAGACCACTACAACGCGCCCCGAACATTTATGTCTCCGTCATGGTTCTAGAGAGGTGCAATGGCGAAAGGTACGGTCGCATTCTTCAACGACACTGGCGGCTACGGGTTCATCGAAACTGAGGATTCGGACGAGGACGTGTTCTTCCACATGGAAGACGTCGGCGGCCCCGACCTCGAGGAGGGGCAGGAGGTCGAATTCGACATCGAGCAGGCCGATAAGGGCCCGCGAGCGACCAACGTCGAGCGACTTTAGACGGATCACCAAGAGGTATCGTTTTCTGATCATTACGCGTGTAGCGACGGCTGTCTCGTTCTAACGGCCGGACGCAGTCGGACTCGTGCGTCGGATGGCAATCGCCGGCCGATGGCGGCGAGCCGGTCGCTCACGACGCCGACGCAGGAAGCCGCCGGCAACAGCGTCATTTCGGTCGATACCGAACAGGTACGAGAGTCGACACAAGGCATATATTCCGGAACGCCCGATGACGGAGCAACAGCGATGCGCCGCTATCTCCCCGCTATCGACCGCCGACCGCCCTCGCCGACCGACGCTCGAGACGACCACGATGACTGAGACTGACCCGACGCCTGCGACGAAGCCGAGCGACGAGAACGTAGAGCCGCTCCCGATACCGACCGTTACGGAGCTCTGCGAGGACATCTCGGCGAACGTCTCGCGGGTCATCGTCGGCCACGACGACGTGATCGATCACGTCGTGATCGCGCTGCTGGCCAGGGGACACGTCCTGCTCGACGACGTGCCCGGCGTCGGCAAGACGATGCTCGCCCGATCGATCGCGACGTCGGTCGACTGCGAGTTCCAGCGGGTGCAGTTCACGCCCGATCTGCTCCCGGCCGACGTGACCGGCGTCAACGTCTTCAACCAGAAGACCCGCGAGTTCGAGTTTCAGCCCGGCCCCGTCTTCGGCAACATCGTACTCGGCGACGAGATCAACCGCGCGCCGCCGAAGACCCAGTCCGCGCTGCTGGAAGCCATGGAAGAAGAGCAGGTGACGGTCGACGGCCGGACCCGCCCGCTCCCGGATCCGTTCACCGTGATCGCGACGCAGAACGCCGTCGAGCCGAACCAGACGTACGAACTCCCCCTGGCCGAGCTCGACCGGTTCATGAAGAAACTCCACCTGGGTTATCCCACGCCCGAGGAGGAGACCGAGTTGCTCGGCCGTACCGTCGGACATCACCCCATCGAGTCGCTCGAGGCGGTAACCGACCGGGAGACGGTCGTCCGCGCCCGCGAGACGGTCGCCGGCGTTCGCGTCGAGAAACCGGTCAGGGCGTACGCGGCGCGGCTCGCCGACTACACCCGCGAGAACGCGCGCATCGGCGTCAGCCCGCGCGGGACGATCGCCCTGCTGCGCGCGGCGCAGGCCCGCGCCGTCGCCGAGGGCCGGGAGTACGTGCTTCCGGACGACGTGCAGACGGAGGCCCGGGCCGTCATGCGACACCGGATCCAGACCGACGACCGGGATCGCGACGGCGACGCCGTCGTCGAGGACGCGCTCGAGCGGGTGTCGATCGAGGAATCGCGGCGAGACGACGCCGACGGCGCTCGGGCGGGTGCACGCGATCGACCGTAGGAGACCGAACTGAAACTCAATCGATGCAACTCACACGACGCGGCTGGCTAGTGCTCGCGGTCGTCGCCGCCTCGCTGGCGATGAGCTGGCAGTACGGACCGCGGTCGCTGAACGCGGTCGTCACGCCGCTGGCGGTCGCGTTCGTCGTCGGCCTCGTCACGACCGCGCGGGTCGGGCGGCCGACCGTCCGCCGACACGCCGTCGAGGCGGGCCCCGTCGGCGAGACCCGAACGGTCGCGGTGACGATCGAAACCGACGGCGCGATCGCCGCGACGGTCGCCGATACCGTCGGTGACGGCCTCGAGCCGGTCGAGGCCGACGGCGATCCCGTCATCGAGACGACGGTCGCCGACGACGCGCAGATCGCGTACGACGTCACGCTCGAGGATCGCGGCGAGCGCGCCGTCGGACCGCTGTCGATCACCGTCAGCGACGTCTTCGGCCTCGTCGAGCGCACGTTCGAGGACGACGAGACGGTCGCCGTGCTGGTCTATCCGCCGGTCCGCGACCTCCGCGGCTCGGCCGCGCTGCTCCAGACGCTCGCAGCCGAGTCCGAGGGTGCGGCGCCGGACCGGGAGGAGTTCGACCGCCTCCGCGAGTACCGGCGCGGCGATTCGCTGCGGAACGTCCACTGGAAAGCCGCCGCCAAGCGCCCGGACGACGACCTCGTCGTCGCGGAGTACGCCACCGCCGACGAGGCGCGCGCGCTCTCGATCGCCGCCGAGTGCGAGCCGGGTCCGGGCCCGAGCCGGAGCGACGAGCTCGCGACGGCCGTCGCAAGTCTCGCGACCCACTTCCTCGAGCGCGACCGGCCGGTCGGCGTGACCGTCGGTACCGAAGCGGTGGGGCCGGCGGTCGGGCGCCAGCACCGGCGCGATCTGCTGGAGTTGCTCGCCGCGGTCGAGCCCGGCGAACTCGAGGACCGGACGCGAGACGGTGCGGACGTCCTCGTCAGGGCGGACCGCGACGGGGTACGCGTCGTCGTCGACGAGCGCGCAGTGCCGTTCGAACGACTCGTCGCGGCCGTCGATGCGACGAGACGGGCGACCGGCGAGCGGGCCGGCGGGACGGTGATGGCATGAGCGCGGATTCGCGGACGCAGTCGCGGTCGCGGGCCGCCGATCCGGCCGGGGCGTTCGGAATCGACAACCTCACCGATGGCGGCCTCTTCCGCCTGCTCGCGCTCGGCTGCGTGTTGCTGCTGACCGCGTCGTACCTGTCCGTCCTCTACGACGTGACCCGCATCGTCGGCGGCACCCGATCGCTACTCCTGCTCGTCGGGACGATGCTGGTCGCGGCGACCGTCCTCGCGCGGACGATCCGTCCCCGAACCGCGACGGCGACGGCGCTCCTCGCAGCCGGCCTCGGATTCGCCTACTACCTCGAGACCAGCGGCGTCGGCGTCGGCGTCGTGACGACGGCGACCGACGCGATCATCGCGGACGTGGTGACGCTCGCGACCGGCCTCGAGTTGCTCCAGATGGTCGAGGCGGGCGTCTGGACGCTCGGGTTCGCGCCCGGGCCGGTCTTCCTGTCGTGGTACCTCGCCGTCCGCGGCCGGTACGGGCTGAGCGTCCTCCCCGGCGGCTTCGCGCTGCTCTTTCTGGTTCTGACCGGCGACGCCGAGACGCTGGTGACGCTGCTGGGCACGATCGCCGCGCTCGGGGCGGTCGGCTTCGGCGAACTCGAGCGCCGGGGCGGCGCGGGTGCGGTCGCACAGATCGACTTGCTCGCGGTCACGGTCGCCGCGATCGTCGTCCTCTCGCTGTCGGTGACGTTCGTCCCCGGCGGGCCGGCCAGCCCGGCGACGGCCGGCCTCGAGACCAGCAATGCGGGAACCCTCGAGGGGACGATCGACTCGGCCGCGGAACGATCCCAGATCGGCGGCGCGGTCGAACTCTCGCCGGACGCCCGCTTCCGGGTCGAATCGGAGCAGCCGTCCTACTGGCGAACGGGCGTCTACGACCGCTACACCGGCGACGAGTGGATCAGAACCGGGCAGAATCAACCCCTCGAGGGCGGCGCCGCGCTCGACCCGCCGCCGGGCCAGCACGATTCCGTGACCCAGACCGTCACGGCGGAGACGGAACTCGGCGTGATGCCCGCCGCCGCACAGCCGGTGGGGGTCGACGGCGGCGCCGCCGAGTACGCGACGGCTTCCATCCACGGCCAACTGCGACCGCAGACGACGCTGCTCGAGGGGGACAGCTACACCGTCGAGAGCGCGGTCCCCGATCCGATCCCGGGCGAACTCAACGATGCCGGGACCGACTACCCCGACGACGTCGAAGAGTACTACCTACAGACGCCGGAGAGTCTGTCGCCGACGTTCGAGGAGCGGACGGCCGAGATAACGGCATCCGCCACTACTCCGTACGAGACGGCCCGCATCGTCGAGAACCACCTTCGGTCGTCCAAGTCCTACTCGCTCGACATCGAACGGCCCGAGGGCGACGTCGCCGAGTCGTTCCTGCTCGAGATGGACGAGGGCTACTGCGTCTACTTCGCGACGGCGATGACCCAGATGCTGCGGACCGAGGGGATTCCGGCGCGGTACGTCACCGGCTACACGACCGGCGAGCAGGTCGGCGAGGACGAGTACCTCGTCCGCGGCGTCAACGCCCACGCGTGGGTCGAGGTCTACTTCCCGGGACAGGGCTGGGTACCGTTCGACCCGACGCCGCCGAGCGAGCGCGAAACCGTCCACCAGTCCCAACTCGAGGACGACGCGGACGCGCCCGGGACGGACGCGTCGACGGACGAAGAAAGCTCGTCGACCGACGACGAGCCGGCGCAGTCCGACGACCCGGAACAGACCGACGAAAGCGAGCCGAACGACGGACCCGCCGAGGACCCGACGAACGACAGCGAGTCCGAATCGCAGTCGACCTCACAGTCCGAGAACGGCACCGAGACGAGATCGGACAACAGTACAGCAACGTCGGACGGCGGAACCGCCGCGGCGAACGACACGGGTGAAGCGGCGGGTAACGATCTCGATCCCGGCGCCGCTGTTCGCGATCTCGTCACGATCACCCGCGAGACGGCGCTTCTCGCAGCCGTTCTTCTGGTCGGTGTCGTCGCGGTCGTCCACCGGACCGACGCCACGACGCGCGCCCGCCGCACTCTCGGCCTCTACTGGCACGGCCGCCGCGGCGAACCGGACCGCGACGCCGAGCGCGCCTTCCGCCGGCTCGAGCGACTGCTCGCGCGCGAGTACCGGCCGCGCCGGCGCGGCGAATCTCCTCGGCAGTACCTCACGGCGCTGGCGGCGACCGCTGAGGGGGAAGCGGCGGGCGGCTCGAGTGCTGCGGTTCCGCTCCCGCTCAACGAGCGAACGGAACGGGTGCTCGAGTGGCACGAACAGGCGATTTACGGCGGTGGCGTCGACCGAGCGGAAGCCGACGAGGCGATCGAAATCGTCGACGACCTGGCCCGCGAACGCCTGCCGGTGATCGGCCGTGATCGCTGACGAACGCGTTTTCGATAGTCGGTCGTTCAAAAAAGATCGCTGGAGGGCATACGGGTCCCGATAGTGTTTAATATGGCCATTTCGTAGCAAGGAACGTAATGTCGGAAGTCTGCTCGACGTGCGGGCTGCCCGAGGAACTCTGCGTCTGCGAGGACGTAGCCAAGGGCCAACAGCAACTCAACATCCGCATTGACGAGCGCAGATACGGTAAAGAGGTAACGATCGTCGAAGGATTCGATCCGAAGGACGTCGATCTGGACAGTCTGTCGTCGGATCTCAAGTCCAAATTCGCCTGCGGCGGCACCGTCGAAGACGGCCAGATCGAACTCCAGGGCAATCACACGGGCCGCATCGAAGAGTTCCTTCGGGACCGCGGCTTCAACGTCGCATGAGCCCGCGATGATCTGAGACGACTTCCGAACGAACGGCCGCCCGGCCGAATCGGCTTTTTCACCGTTTCGACGTCACCGATAGCCGAGCGGCTGTCGACCGCTCGAGTCGCGAGAACTGGAGACGAACGAGCCGAGCACCGCGAGCGGAGGGTTATGCCCCGAGGATACCGTTTTCGTCGTCTCGCTCGACGTTAGAAGGGAGATTCGGCGGGCTCAGATTCCTCATCGTCTCCGTCCCCGTCCCCATCTTCACGGACGAGTCCGAACTTCATTCCGTACTTCTCGAGGCCGCCCGCCATGCTCTCGACGGTGGCGTCGGCGGTCCCCTCGTAGGAGCCGATCAACTGCGCCGCCTGGACGCTGGCCTTCCCGTGAGGACAGACCGTAACGATGCGGTCCGCATCCTCGAACTCGTCGATACGGCTGGTGAGTTCGTGGAACGGGACGTTCTCGCTGCCCGGAATGTGGCTGTGCTCGAAGCTGTTCTCGTCGCGGATATCGACGATCCGAACGTCGGCGTCCGCCTCGAGGAGGTCCTTGACGTCGTCGGGAGAGATTTCGCCGTCCATCGTCGGCGTCTTTGTACGCAGCGCGAATAAGCCCACGGGTCGCGATCGATGTCGGACGCCTCACCGAACGATAGAATACAGACGGTGCCGGCCGAAGGCCGGCGAGAGCCCCGCGGTGATCGGGAAATCGGTGGTGCGTCGATCGTCCGACGGTACACGCAACCGTCGGCGGTGGCGAGGAAACGGTCTCGCGTCGAATGGGATTCAGGCAACGACAGCGGACCCCCATCCCTCGCCATCGATACTTTCCCCCGTGCCGGATTAAAACTGTCGGCCGACTGAATAATATCGGCTGGTGAGTACCGGGACGAAACGCGCTTCGTGGAAAACGACGGTCGATCGATCGGATGGAAAGCCGACCGCTATAGCAGCCCGTCCTCGGCCGCGAGCAACAGCGCCGCGATCGTCGCGTCGTTGGCCGGCGGCTCGCGAGCGCGCTCGAGCGCCTCGTCGACCGGGACGGTCGTCACCTCGAGGAACTCGTTGCTGTCGAGTTCCCGCTCGCCGGGCTCGAGACCCTCGGCGTAGACGACCCCGCGGGTGTGCCGGAGCACGCCGGTCGCGACGGCGTACTCCTGTAAGAGCGCCGTACTCGTCGGCCGGAAGCCGGTCTCCTCCTCGAGTTCGCGCTCGGCGGCCGCCGTGAACGACTCGCCGTCCTCGACGATGCCGGCGGGGAGCTCGAGGTGGGTTTCGCGGATCGTCGGCCGGAACTGCTCGACGAAGAGGAGCCGGTCCTCGGGGTCGTTATCGGCGCTGGCTCCGCCGTCCGACTCGTCGTCGAGTCCGTCGACGGTCGCCGCAACTGTACCGTCGATGCGGGCCACGATGACGACCGAGTCCGGGAGATCGGCCCAGTAGTAGCGCTTTTCGGAGTCGTCCGGCTGCTCGTAGCGGTCGTAGCCACCCTCGTACCAGGGCGTCTCGTACTCGGTGGTTTCCTCGCGCAGCGTCCAGTCGTCGGGTACGGGCATGGTCGACCGTGCGGTCTCGAGCGGTGAATAGGTGCTGCTTCCGCGACTCGCCGAGTCCTTAGGCGTCGGACTCGCCCTCGCCCTCGGCGTCAGCGTCGACGTCCGCGTCTGTGGCGGCGTCAGGCGTCACAATTTCTCGGTACAGCCGTCCGAACGCTTGTCGACGAAGCGTCGCGATCGCCGCATCTTCCTTTTCCTGAAAGGTAGCGGCGACGGCCTCGTCTTCCGGTCCGGCGTGCCAAACGACGCGAGCGGCGTTCTCGTGGCCGACCGTCGTCACGTCGCCGGCGTAGGAATCGCGCCAGTCGTCGAACTCCTCGCGGCTGCCGACCCGCACCTCGAGCAGGCTCGCGAACAGGGCGTCGTGGGCCGTCTCGACGACCTCGCTCGTGACGCGCTCGTCGTACTCCTCCCGGTCGAAGGACATCGCCTTGGCGACTTCGCGGACGACCGTCTGGGCCGCCGGACCGACGTCCTCGTAGTGTCGCCGCGCGTCGTCGGCCGAGGTCGGCGCAACCGTCCCTACAGTGTGCATGCCCGAACGATCGGCCGACGAACAGTTACGCGTTTTCGTTTCCGGTCTCGTCCGCGGCGTCCTCGGCCGCACTGTCACCGCCCTCGCCGTCAGCGTCCGCGGCCTCGGACGCGGACTCGCCGGCCCCGCCGTCGGACTCGCGCATCTGCCGCGTCAACTCTCGCGCCTCCTCGAGGACGCCCTCGGCTTCCGCGGTCAGCGATCCGCGACCGGGCTGGCGACTCTGCCGTGCGAGTTCGTTCTCGAGGGCGGGGCGGCCGGGCTGCTGGCCGTGGCCGTGCCCGTGGTCGTGATCGTGACCCTGCGGTCCGCCCTCGAACTCCGGCGTCTCGATCTCGGGGGCGTGCCGGCTGACGATTTCACCTAACTCCTCGGGGCTCCGCTCGGGCCAGTCGGGCGCGTGCTCCTCGAGCCAGTCCTCGTGCTCCTGGCGGCCGAGCGAGGCCGTGATGGCGAGGTGGTTCGCGAGGTGTTTCGCGTCGGCTTCCTCGGCGTCGCAGACCGGACAGGCGTATCCCATACCCGCGACTACGGCCGGCGACAGTAAAAGCACGTCACTCGCGACGTCGAGCAGCGCTCGTCACTCGAGTTTCCGAATCATGATGATCGCGTCCTCGTCGTCCTCGTAATAGTCGGGGACGCGCCGCAGCGGCTCGAAGCCGAACTCCCGGTAGAGCCGCTTCGCACCGTCGTTGGTCCGGCGAACCTCGAGTTTGATCGAGTCGGCTCCCCGGGATGCGAGGACGGCGATCGATCGCGAGAGGAGTGCGGAACCGACTCCGTCGCCGCGGTGCTCCGGGTGGACGGCGACGTCCTTGATGTGGCCGAGTTCCCGTCCGTAGGTCGAGGACACGTCCGAGATGACGTAGCCCACGACCTCAGTGTCCCCCTTGGTGGCTACGAGAAATCCGGGCTCGCCGAGGAAGCGCTCGAAGGCGTCGTAGGGCCAGGGCTGGGCAAACGACGCGTTCTCGATGCGGACGACCGCGAGCAGGTCCGCGCGTTCCGCCGGGCGGATCGCAAACGCGTCGTCGCCGCGGTCCGGAATCGAGGTTGTCACACGACCGGATAGGCACCGGAACAGTAAAAGCGGTTGCAATGCAGCAGTCCGACGATCAGCGCCGCTCGAGGCGGGCTTCCCAGCGTCGAACTGTCATCGCGAAGAGCTACTCTTCGTCTTCGTCTTCGTCGTCCTCGTCGATCGTCGTCGTCGGTTCTTCGTCCTCGGTACCGCCGTACTGCGTTTGCTCGTCCTCATCCTCGTCCTCGGCTTCGTCGCCGGTGGAGTCGGCAGTCATAGACGCACGCTCACTCCGCCGGAATCGCATCCATCTCGTACTGCTCGGTCAGTTCCTTCAATTCCTCGAGGGCGTCCTGCTCCTCGCGGAGGTTCTCCTCGAGCAGGTCGGCGGCCTCGTCCATTCCGAGCTGGTCCGCCAGCGGGATCAGGTTCCCGTAGGCGGCGATCTCGTAGTGCTCGGTCTTCTCGGCGGCCGCCATGTTGTGGTAGTCCATCACCTCCTGCGAGGGATCCATCGATTCGAACTCCTCGTACTCCTCGAGCAGCCCCTCGATCCCCTCACACTCTTCTTTCTCGGGCGGTTCGCCGAACATCTCGAAGACCTCCTCGAGGCGGTCGATCTGGCCCTGCGTCTCCTCGCGGTGCTCCGAGAACGCGCTCGCGATCTCGTCGCGCTCGGTGTTCTCCTCGAGGTCTTCGAGGGCGTCGAGTAGCTGGTGCTCGGCGTGATAGATGTCCTCGAGGCCGTGCTCGAACAGATCCTGAATCGTATCCATACTCATAGTGTCTCCAGCCGTTCGTTCACCGAGCGAGCGAAAAAATCGGGTCCCTGCGACGGCAGGCGGCAGACGGCGGCTCGCAGCGAGTACCGCTGTTTTCGGTGGCTCTACTCGAGTCGACTGATTACCGATCCCGAGCTACGACCGCTCTTCACCCTTCGCTTCGCCATCGGCGGACCCATCCTCGACCTGCTCTGCATACGTCTCGAGGTCCGCCGCCAGCGTCCGGGCCTGATCGGGAGTCAACTCGAGTTCCGTCATGTGTTTGGGTAGGTGCTCCTCCGTCGCGTTATCGAGTTCGACTTGCAGCCGGACGCGATCGGGCGCTTCGCGGTCGGTCGTCGCGTTCACGACGGCGATCGACTCCCACTCGAACGTTTCCCCTTCGGCGACCGCGTCGACGTAATCCAGCGTCGTGTATCCGGTCACCGAGATCAGTCGGTTGGACATGCGTCAGCAGTCGTCCGCGAGGTACTTAGAAACTCGCGACGAAACACTGCTGAACGCAGCCCACGAAACGGCCGCGCTTGACGGACTCGAGCGGCGAGTAGCACACTGTCGCCGACTTGTGACATTGAGACAGACCGCGAGCCGACTGAATGACCGACGGTACCGGTTCTCGGATCGAACTACCTTCATCGATCGTGATTATTTCCCATCAGTCCTTGCCTCACTTACCGGCCGTTTTTGCAGCCTCGAGATAAGCCGGTAGAACCGAGAACTGCTGCCTGCAACTGCGATCACCGGCGCGTCATTGGGCCAACCCTGAGACGCGACCCGTTCCACACCGGAACAGCCGCCACATTGGCCGACAGAATCGCATCGGCACAACTCGTCGAATCCCGGTTATGATCGAACGGTGATGACAGGACGCAACCGACACGTTGTGCACATACGTCGATATATTACTCGCCCACCACGAAATACATCGCTAATCGATCCGAAAAGGAGCAATTCAGCATTGTGGTAGCGAACTCTCGGGTAGACGACCACTCTACCGCAACGCAGTGGCGTCCGAGATAGCGGAAAATATACCCTGTACGGCAGAGCACGGGTATCGCTTGCGGTTGAGACGATGTTTATGGGGTCAGAGGCCATACGAAGACCCATGACAGACGCGGCTGAACGGAAGCCAGAGACGGGACCGCAGGAAACCGAGCCGGACCGCGACGACTCACATCTCGACGATATCGAGGAAGGGGCCGGCTGTACGGAAATCTGGGAGCACCTCGCCGAAAAGCGCGACGAAGACGGCGCCCAGAACTGATCTCCGTCTCGCTCGTCGCTTCGTCTCGGATCCCCCGCCCAGTCAGTTCTCGTATACATTCCCTCCGCGGCGGAGGCGGCGCCTTTTTTGCTACCACGTCCCTTATCGAGATTCATGACGGACAATCGGCCCGGTAATCGTTCAAACGGGCGTGACCACGCGGATCAGCGATCGATCCCGACCGACCGGGAATCGCCCGTCGGGGCACCGGTTATTCGGGGCGACGAGTCGGTTACCGGCAGCCGAGCGCGGGAGGCCGTTCAGTTCGATCCGGACGACCCCGACAGTCTCGAGGAGGCGGCCGAAACCGTCCGCCAGTTCGCGAGCGGTGCCACTGACGACGATCACCTGTTCATGTTGCGGGGCGCCGCTGCCTGTGCCGCCCTCGTCCGCGGCGAAGGGTCCTACAAGGCGGCCGCCGAACGAGCCGGGGACGACGCGACGGTCTCGTTCATCCGCAAGTGGGCCCGCGTCCACGACCTTCCACGGTCGGTTCGCAAACAGGTCGCACTCGGCGCGATCGCCCCGACTGCGGCCAAACACATCGCTCGAGTCGCCGGCGAAGCCCGCCTCCTCCTGGCCTGGGCGACGATCGACGGCGAGCTGACAGTCCGTGACGTCCGCAGCGTCGCCAGCGCAGTCAACGACGGCACCCCGATCGACCAGGCCCTCGCCGACCACGACGTCACGCTCGGCCGCCTCGAGATCGGACTCTCACCGTCGACCTACCGCGATCTCCGCCGTCGGGCCTCGATCGACGACGTCTCTCCCGGCGACATCGTTACCAGCGCGCTCGAGGAGTACTTCGACGAGTGATCGATACCGGGTGGACGGCTTACTGCAGAAGACGAAAGAAAACGTTTAACCGCTACTCACCGAAAGTGGAATCCAGAGGGCCGGTAGCTCAGTTTGGCAGAGCGTCTGGCTTTTAACCAGACGGTCGCGTGTTCAAATCGCGCCCGGCCCGCTTCTCACTGCGAACAAATTCTCGAGCGGTGCGTCTCGGAACCGTTCACCCATCCAAACCCGACAGTACCAGTCCTAACGGACCACAACGATTCTCGAAACGATATTGGAGTTCAGTAGTTCGAACGAGCAGTCATTGATTCACGAAACACTGGCCGTCGGTATCCGATCTCGAATTCGATGAGAGATGTGACTGTTTGGATAGTGCCCTAAAAGGGAGTGATGAAGTAAGCCAAGGGCCGGATTTGAACCGGCGGTAGGCGGCTCTGCAGGCCGCTGCGTTCGGCCGGACTCTGCCACCTTGGCGCGCATCGTAGCATAGCAACTGCGATTGTTTAAGCGTAGCGGTCCGGAACAGCGACTGTCGCTTCTATAAATACGAAAAGCCCCGCCGAGCAACAACGCTGTTGCTCGACGAGGCTTGTTGATGCGTATGAGAGTATGAGTGGGGGCGGCGAATCGACGTTCCCAGAGGGTCGCCCACTCCAGTAATTGCCGATACGCAGGCGAGCTTATCTTCCGTGTTCGGGATGGGTACGGGAGGAACCTCGCCGCTGTGGCCGCCTAACGCCGATTCACGGAATCGAACCGTGATCATGCCAATATCGGTGGAATGACCGTCATGTACGTGTAGTCCAGTTCGCGCCTGGACCCGTTCGATGGGTCACAGATCCAAATGCGTGTCTCAGTTATGAGTGTGTGGCTTGGCCGATTAGTGCTCGCGGGCTCAACGCCTCGTTGCCTTGGCGCGTACACCCCGAGTCTATCGATCTCCTCTTGTAGGAGTGGCCTCGGTGGTTCCTCGTTTCCAGGTGGGTTTCGAGCTTAGATGCGTTCAGCTCTTACCCCGTGGTGCGTGGCTGCCCGGCACGTGCTCTTTCGAACAGCCGGTACACCAGTGGCACCCATTCGTAGTTCCTCTCGTACTATACGAACGTTCCCGTCAGGAACCGTAACACCCCCAATAGATAGCAGCCGACCTGTCTCACGACGGTCTAAACCCAGCTCACGACCTCCTTTAATAGGCGAACAACCTCACCCTTGCCCGCTTCTGCACGGGCAGGATGGAGGGAACCGACATCGAGGTAGCAAGCCACCCGGTCGATATGTGCTCTTGCGGGTGACGACTCTGTTATCCCTAAGGTAGCTTTTCTGTCAGCAATTGGCCGCATCAAGCAGCCTAATTGGTTCGCTAGACCACGCTTTCGCGTCAGCGTCCGTCGTTAGGCCGGACACTGTCAGACTTCCGTATGCTCTTGCGCTCTTCCCCGCGTCTCCGACGCGGGTGAGGAAATCTTGGGGCGCGCTCGATATCTTTTCAAGCGCGTACCGCCCCAGTCAAACTGCCCGGCTACCAGTGTCCTCCGCCAGGAGTGAGAGTCGCAGTCACCATCGGGTAGTATTTCAATGCTGCCTCGGTGGCCCGCTAGCGCGGGTACCTGTGTAACGGCTCCTACCTATGCTGCACAATGGCGACCACGTCTCAGTGACAGCCTGCAGTAAAGCTCTATAGGGTCTTCGCTTCCCCTTGGGGGTCTCCAGACTCCGCACTGGAACGTACAGTTCACCGGGCCCAACGTTGGGACAGTGACGCTCTCATTGATCCATTCATGCAAGCCGCTACTGAAGCGGCAAGGTACTACGCTACCTTAAGAGGGTCATAGTTACCCCCGCCGTTAACGGGTCCTTCGTCCCATTGTACTGGGTGTTCAGATACCCGCACTGGGCAGGATTCAGTGACCGTACGAGTCCTTGCGGATTTGCGGTCACCTATGTTGTTACTAGACAGTTGGAGCGTCCGAGTCACTGCGACCTGCCTCTTTCCGAGGCAGGCATCCCTTATTGCGAACGTACGGGACTAACTTGCCGAATTCCCTAACGTCGGTTATTCCCGACAGGCCTTGGCTTTCGCCGCCACGAGTACCTGTGTCGGATCTCGGTACGGACAGTGTGCTCGCCTTTTCACGGGCTCTGGGTTGACCTCTCTTACGTTATCCAGCCATTCGATCGCTTCGTGCCATTACGGCTTCCACGGTCTTCGACTGTTCAACTGGGCGAAAACCCAGCAGAGGCGGCCCCAAAGCGTCAGCTTTGAGTGCACACTGGCACAGGAATATTAACCTGTTTCCCTGTTGTCTGCTTCGACTTACGGGCAGACTTAGGACCGGCTAACCCTCAGCTGATCAGCATTGCTGAGGAACCCTTACTCGTTCGGCCGTCGGGGGTCTAACCCGACTAACGCTGCTACTATGACCAGGATTTTCGTTACTGAACGGTCCACACGAGTTCTCACCCGTGCTTCCACCCGAACAGAACGCCGACCTACGCGATCACCCTGTGAGGGGTGCGGCCAGGTCTCGGTGGTGGATTTGAGCCCCGATCATTTTGGGCGCCCCGAACCTCGGCCGGTAAGCTGTTACGCTTTTCTTAGAGGGTAGCTGCTTCTAAGCTCACCTCCCGGCTGTCTAGGGCTCGGGACCACCTTCGATCGCACTTAATCCACACTTTGGGACCTTAACCCGGCGCTGGGTTGTCTCCCTTATGGTACACAGGCTTACCCCGTGCACCGGACTCCCTGCGTCAAATGGCGTCTGTAGGTTCGGAGTTGGACAGGGGGGCGCACTCCTCTCGGAGTGCGGTCCCCCAATCCGTCGCTCTACCCCACAGACTACCTCGGCAGAGGTCATGCTTCGACATGTTTCGGTCGGAACCAGCTGTTTCCGGATTCGATGGGCCTTTCACCCCTAGACATAGGTCACGCGAGGGTATTGTAGGACACCAACGCTAGCAGACCTCCACGTGCCTTTCGGCACGCTTCGTCTTGCCCATGTCTAGATCATCCGGTTTCGGGTCGTGTCCGATTGACTCCCCGCGCTTGAACACGGCGGCCCTCGCAATGCTGCGGCCATGTCGGTTTCCCTACGCCTTCCCTGATAATCAGGTTAGACTCGCCAATCAGACACACTCCCTGGTTCGTTTTTCAAAACGTACGACGGAACATCGGCTTCCTCTACTTCTTACTGGTAGCTCGCGCTACGGTCATTGTGTAGAGGACCTTGTATGCCCCGTCGTTCGATCGCCAACTGATTTCACGCCCTATTGCACCTCCCTTCGTGGGGTGCTTTTCAGCGTTCGCTCACGCTACTTGTTCGCTATCGGTCTTGAGGAGTGTTTAGTCTTTGCAGTCGATGCCTGCAATATTCACGAGGGATATCCAACCCCCGATACTCTGGAGCTGACGCGTCCGATACTCGCCTGCAGTACGGGACTATCACCCTGTTTCGTGCTCTATTCCAAGAGACTTCTTGCAGCCTTTCGCGGAGTGGTTGTCAGTCCGAACACCACATTGCCCGAAGGCTTCGGTTTGGACTGTGTCGCGTTCACTCGCCGTTACTAACGACATCACGGTTACGTTTTCTCTTCCTGCCGATACTAAGATGTTTCAATTCTCGGCGTTCCCCATTGCGCGAAGCAATTGCGGTGGGGATTCCCATTCGGAAATCCTCAGTTCTTCCCCTCCGTGCGGGTCCCTGAGGCTTATCGCAGCTTGGCACGTCCTTCTTCAGCTCTCAAGCCGAGCGATCCACCAGCTGGCACAGTAGCCACGTTCATCGGATCTGGGTTGCGAAAGCAACCTTGTAGTGACCCGGGAACGGGTCCAGTGGACGCCTGGACTACACGTACACACGGTCGCATCTGCAGGCCAGTAGACGGCTGGCTGCATTGACCCTTCCCACCCACGTTTGCACGGGGTGGTGCATCGGTTTGCGTTCGGATTAGATCGAACGAGTCGTTCCCACTTAAGGGGAACGATTCGTCAATCCGCTCCGAGACATGGACCCACTGGGATTCGAACCCAGGGCATCCTCCTTGCAAAGGAGGCACTCTCCCACTGAGCTATGGGCCCACCCCCTCGAAACGAGGGGAACGAGGTGTGAGCCTTGGTAGTTCAAAGGTGCCCGATCGGCCCGAACGAGTGGGACGACGAGCGCGGCGAAATGGACCGCTGAAGTTGAGCTGGGGCAGCGCCCCAGTCTCGGTCTGTGGAGGTGATCCAGCCGCAGATTCCCCTACGGCTACCTTGTTACGACTTAAGCCCCCTTGCGAAGCCCAGATTCGACCTGGTGACCAGGCCTCATCCGGACCTCACTCGGGTGCTTTGACGGGCGGTGTGTGCAAGGAGCAGGGACGTATTCACCGCGCCCTTCTGAGGCGCGATTACTACCGAATCCAGCTTCATGCGGATGAGTTTCAATCCGCAATCCGAACTACGACCGAGTTTCGGAGATTAGCGTCGCCTTTCGGCGTTGCATCCCACTGTCTCGGCCATTGTAGCCCGCGTGTCGCCCAGCACATTCGGGGCATACTGACCTACCGTTGCCCGTTCCTTCCTCCAGTTTGGCACTGGCAGTCCTCCTAATGTACCCAACCACCACGAGGGTGTTGCTGGCAATTAGGAGTGCGGGTCTCGCTCGTTGCCTGACTTAACAGGACGCCTCACGGTACGAGCTGACGGCGGCCATGCACCTCCTCTCAGCAGGTCTGATAAGGTCATCAACCTGATCGTCACTCCTGCTGTCGATGCTGGTGAGATGTCCGGCGTTGAGTCCAATTAAACCGCAGGCTCCTCCGGTTGTAGTGCTCCCCCGCCAATTCCTTTAAGTTTCATCCTTGCGGACGTACTTCCCAGGCGGTCTGCTTCACGGCTTCCCTACGGCACAGCACAGGCTCGTAGCCTGTGCCACACCTAGCAGACATCGTTTACAGCTCGGACTACCCGGGTATCTAATCCGGTTCGTGACCCGAGCTTTCGTCCCTCACCGTCGGATCCGTCTTCCTGAGGCGCTTTCGCCACCGGTGGTCCGTCCAGGATTACGGGATTTCACTCCTACCCCGGACGTACCCCTCAGGTCTTCCGGTCCCAAGCCAAGCAGGTTCCACCGGACGCCCGCGCGTTGGGCGCGCGGATTTCCCGATGGACTTGCCTGGCCAGCTACGGACGCTTTAGGCCCAATAATAGCGGTCATCACTCGGGCTGCCGGTATTACCGCGGCGGCTGGCACCGGTCTTGCCCAGCCCTTATTCCTGTACCACCTTACGGTACAGAAAAGCGAGGACGATATGCCCTCGCAGATGGAGTCCCCTTATCGCACTGGCGTGCAGTGTAAAGGTTTCGCGCCTGCTGCGCCCCGTAGGGCCCGGTATCTTGTCTCAGATACCGTCTCCGGGCTCTTGCTCTCACAACCCGTACCGATTACTGGCACGGTGGGCCGTTACCCCACCGTCTACCTAATCGGCCGCAGCCACATCCTCTGGCGCCGGAGCATTTCACGTTCTCCCCACTCCAGGGTGAGAACGCTATTCAGGATTAGCCTCAGTTTCCCGAGGTTATCCCGATCCAGAGGGTAGTTTGGCCACGTGTTACTGAGCTATCTGCTACGAGTCTAAACTCGTGCAACTAGCATGGCTAAATCGGACTCCACTAGCAATGACCTCCGGCAGGATCAACCGGAATGTCTCTCCCCTCAAGGGGGAGGGTTGGCGGTGAATGTTGATACACACTCACACTATGGGTCCAGTTCGGCGCGCACGTCGACCCACGGCGTGGACCGGTCGAGCGTCACCGAACTACCAAGGCTCACATCAGATCCCATCTGTACGGAAGACCGCAGGGGTGGAATCCTCATCTCCTTCGGACGTATTCGTAATCCGCCAAGGGTACATAACCCCTTCGGACCGAACCGTCCGAGATGACGACCCGAGTTGAACGGGTCGCCGATCACTTCTGCTTTGCAATCCATCCGAATCCCCGTATACACTAAAGGGCAACGGATCGCAGTCACGCCGGAAATCGCAGCCGGCGGACCGATTGCGTATCATTCGATACGCGTCCTGAGTATATAAGGAACGCGCATCGAATCGATCCGATTACCCTCGAGAGCAGCGGCGGATGGCCGCTGTTCGAGGTGTGGATGGAACGCCTGCCTCCGTGCCGGATCTCGGCCGGAGGGAACGCGGCGCGGTGCGCCACGTCGTTTGCATTAGTGTCGAAGGCCGGGTTGATACATAAGGGCGTCGTCTCGAGGGCAGTCTGTCCTACGTTGTTCAGTCACGCGGGGAAGACTATCTCGGCGGGGGAACGAAGTGGCTTGAGCGGTAACCGAGCAGCTACTGCGCCGTACTGATTTGCCTCGAGAGGGCGTTGCTCGGTCGGAGTTGGCGTCTCGATGACTCGTGCGAGACGAAAAAGTGATGCAACACCGGTTGGCGGAGACGAGGGCGAAGACGCTGCGCAGTCCTCTGTCGGTGTCGGATCAGGACGGAGGGAGGAACCGAGTTCGGGTTGGGGGTCGGATTCGGTCTCGACACCGGACCGTCTCGAACGATCGTCAGGGCCGGAAGCGACGCTTGTACTCGAGCGTCGGCGAACGAGTGAGCAGGCGTTCGGAGAGCGCGAGTTCTTCGCGGGACGGATTGGATTCGAGCTTCCTCGCTGTCGGCCTCGTCTGATGGCGCGTCGGTCCGATTGCGGTCCTCGTCCATGTCCACCGCGTTGTAACTGGAAAACCGGCGTGAAAACGGTCGGTGTCGGTTACGGCACGTCGGGTAGAGCGAGCGGACGACAGTCTCGAGGTATGGTTAAAGTCGAGTCCGACCGCCGTCGATTTAGTACCCGGCGCCGTAGGACGAGGTATGGATCGAGCCGGGTTCGTCAAACTCGCTGCGATCGGGTTCGCACTCGTCGTTGCGAGTTTCGTCGTCCGCGGCGTGGCTCGACTCGTCGTCGGCCGCGAACTCGCGGAGTTGCTGCAGGCGCCGCTGATCTTTGCGGGCTTTGCCTTGCTCGTCTACCTGTTCGTCAGGGCGACGCTGGACGCCGTCGGGATCTGGCCGGTCGAGGATCCCGACGCGTGACCGTGTGCATAAGGAAACCGTTTTTCGCGCGCCGGCCGAATTCGAGAGCATGACAATCGACGTACAGCCGATCGCCGATCTCGGGCCGGACGATCGGACCGCGTTCTTCGAGCGCGACGCCGGGATCGAAGCGGTCAGAAGCGACGTGCGGGAGATCGTCGAACGGGTCCGAGAAGAGGGCGACGTCGCCGTCCGCGAGTTCACCGAGGAGTTCGACGACGTCTCGGTCGGCAACCTCGAGATCACCGACGAGTGCGAGCGGGCCTACGAGGACCTCGATGAGGACCTCCGCGAAGCGATCGAGACGGCCGCGGCCAACGTCCGGGAGTTCCACGAGGCGCAAGTACCGGAAGATTGGCGCGAGGCGTTCGACGACGGACGGGAACTGGGTCGGCGCTTCAGACCGCTCGAGCGCGTCGGCGTCTACGTGCCCGGCGGTGCGGCGGCCTACCCCTCGAGCGCGATCATGGGCGTGGTGCCGGCGGTCGTGGCCGGTGTCGATCACGTGGCGGTCGTCACCCCGCCCGCGGACGAGTTGAACCCGGCGACGCTGGCGGCGATCCACGCGGCGGGCGCGGACGCGGTCTACAGCGTCGGCGGCGCGCAGGCGATCGCCGGCCTCGCGTACGGCACCGAGACGATCACGTGCGTCCAGAAGATCGTCGGCCCCGGAAACAAGTGGGTCACCGCGGCCAAGGCCGAGGTGCGGGGCGACGTCGAGATCGACTTCCTGGCGGGGCCGAGCGAGGTGCTCGTCGTCGCCGACGAGACGGCCGATCCCGAACTCGTCGCGGCGGAGCTGGTCGCGCAGGCCGAGCACGATCCGAACGCGTCGGTCGTCGCGGTGACCGACGACGAGGCGACCGCCGACGCCGTCGCCGCGGCCGTCGACGAGCAAGCCAACGCGCGCGAGCGCGAAGATACAATTCGGGAGGCGCTCGCCAACGACGCCAGCGGCGTTCTGGTCGCCCGCTCGATGAGCGAGGTCATCCTCTTCGCCGAGGAGTACGCCCCCGAGCACCTCTCGATCATCGCGGACGACGACGAGTCGATCCTCGAGCGCATCGACAGCGCGGGCAGCGTCTTCCTCGGGCCGAACACGCCCGTCGCGGCGGGCGACTACGCCAGCGGGACGAACCACGTCCTCCCCACGAACGGCGGCGCCCGCGTGACCGGCGGCCTCTCCGTCGAGACCTTCGTCCGCTCGACGACGGTCCAGCGGCTCTCGAGCGACGGATTGGCCGCCCTCGGCGACACGATCACGACGCTGGCCGAGGCGGAAGGGCTCGAGGCCCACGCCGAGAGCGTTCGGAAGCGACTGACCGACGACGAGTAGCGAGTCGGTTATTTCTCGCGCCTGTTCTCGAGTCGTCGGTAACCGAGTTGTACTGTGTCAGCCGCCTATCCGGGCGGTCGGCCCCAAAGAATAGGTATTGTTACTCGACAGATTATCTATGGGAAATTCGGTTACTGACATTCTCTCGCGGATCTCTCGAGCGGGGAGCTCCGGGAAGTCCGACGAACGAACTGCGTCGGCTACCGAGGGGACGGAGGAAGCAGCGGCCTCGAGCGCCGACGGTGGAGCGGGCGACGAAGGCGAACCGACGGGCGACGAGTCGACGGCGACTGCGGAGCCGGGGAACGAAACTAACGACGAGTCGGTATCGGACGCAAGTGGCGACGACTCGAGCAGCGGTCTATCCGCCGGGGAGTCGCCGACCAGTAGCGAAGCCGTCAGCGACGGCGGACAGACAGTAGCGGAACCGACGGGCGACGTGACCGAAGCTGGCGGATCCGATCTCGAGGGGGCCGATTCGACAGGAGAGACCGAATCGGACGACACGCTGGGCGGGCGCGATTCCGCCGACGAGGACATCGATATCGGCACGGATGCCCTGCTGAACACGCTCCCGCAGCCGGCGTTCATCGTCGACACCGAACACCGGGTCATCGGCTGGAACCGCGAGGCCGAGGAACTCACCGGCGTCGACCGCGAGGACGTCCTCGGGGAGGACGCGGCGGGATCGTTCTTCCGTGACGGACGCACGACGACGCTGGCCGACGAGGTCGTCGACCACCCCCGGGATGCCCACCGCGAAACAGACGCGGAGCGGTCGGGCCGCGACCAGCGCGCCTACGAACTCGAGCGCGAACTCGAGAACGCCCGCGGCGAGACGCTGCACGTCCACTCGGTGGCGACGCCGATCTACCAACAGGAGTCGCTGCAGGGAGTCATCCAGCTCGTTCAGGACAACACCGAGGTCATCCGTCGGCGTGAGGCGATGGCCGACCTCGTGGGCGAGGTCACCGAAACCGGCGAGGCGATCAACGACGGCTCGCTGGCGGCACGGGTCGAGTACACCGACGATCACGACGTGCTCGACGAGGACGTCACGCAGATCGCCGAGACGATCAACGAGATCGCGGCCCACGTGGAAGACGTGATCTACGGGCTCAGCGAGGAGGTCGAAGACCTCTCGGCCGACGCCGCCGAGATCGCCGACTCCGCGAGCGAAGCCGATTCGCAGGTCGGTGAGCAGAACGAGGCGATCCGGGCCATCGTCGAGGAGATCAGCGACCTCAGCGCGACGATGGAGGAGGTCGCCGCTAGCTCCGATCAGGTCTCGGCCGCCGCCAAGCAGGCCCAAGCTGCGGCCGACGACGGCGTCGAAGCCAGCCAAGAAGCCCGCGAGGAGATGGACGAAGTGCTCGAGGCGGCCGACGAGCTCGTCGAAACGGTCAGTCAACTCGAGGATCGAATGGACGAGATCGACGAGGTCATCGAGGTCATCAACGATATCGCGGATCAGACGAACCTGCTGGCGCTGAACGCGAACATCGAGGCCGCCCAGGCCGGCGAGGACGGGGACGGGTTCGCCGTCGTCGCGAACGAAGTGCAGTCGCTGGCTAGCGAGACGAAAGAACACACGAATCAGATCTCCGACCGGGTCGAGGATCTCCAGACCCGGACCGAGGAGACCGCCGAGGTGACCGAACAGACGAACGAGCGGGTCGAAGGTGCGAGCGAGCGGATCGACGCCGCGATCGCGAACTTAGAGGAGATCGCGGAGGCAGTCGACGAGGCCGCCCACGGGATCACCGAGATCGCCGAGACGAACGACGATCAGGCTGCATCGGTCGAGGAGGTCGCCTCGCAGGCCGACGGCGTGGCGGACGACGCCGACCGGATCGAGGAACTGATCGGGGACGTAACCGAGCGAACGACCGCCCAGCGCGACGCGATCGACGAAATGGTCGACTATCTCGAGCGGGTGGCCGACGAGGAGACCGTCGATCGGACGGCCGCCCGCGAAACGTAGCGCAAGCGTACCGAAACCGGTCGAACAGTCGGAAATGGAACGGTTAGCAAACGGATAATTCTCGGAAGGGACGAACTGGTTTTACGGCGGTAGAGCCGAAACTCTAACCGAGATGCAACCGCGTACCGTCGACCCGACCGATGCGCGGGTCCTCGAGCGAAACTACGATTACGCCCAGCGGAACGTCCGTCTGCTTTCGATGTGGTACGAGTGCGACTTAGAGCGGATGGTCGAACTGCTCGCGGAGAACGACATTTCGCTGTCGGCGAACGACGAGCGGTTGTTCGGGTCGTACTACCGGTCGGTCAAACGGCGGTCCGGGTCGAGCGCGTAATGATCTCGATGCGGCGGTACTGGAAACCGAACGTCGAACGGTGAGCGACTGGTAACCGGCGGCGCTAGCCACCGATCGTTACGTCTCGTCGCTCGTGTGGCGTCACTGTTAACATCGTCGCGACGAAAGGGTGGAGTATGAGCACGGACAGCGCGGAAGGCGGGCAGCCGGATGCGGAGACCCAGCCCGAGATCGAGGTCACCGAGGACGCGGCCGAGCAGGCCCTCTCGCTGCTCGACGGTGAGGGGCTCGACGCGGACGAGGCGGGACTCCGGCTTTTCGTCCAGCAGGGGGGCTGCGCCGGCCTCTCCTACGGGATGCGGTTCGACGACTCGCCCGACGAGGACGACACCATCTACGAGCACCACGATCTGCGCGTCTTCGTCGATCCGGCGAGCCTGAAGTACATCGAGGGCAGCGTCCTCGATTACGAGAGCGGCCTGCAGGCCGAAGGGTTCCACGTCGAGAACCCGAACGTCGTCAGCGAGTGCGGGTGCGGCGAATCGTTCCGGACGTAACGGACGACAGCAGTCGATCCGTCAGTCGGCCGGGAATCGGGCTTTTCTCGTCGCGGTTTGATTCGGAGAGGAATTCAGCTGTCAAGCAGCACCCGTGTCGCGTTTGTATCGTCGAGTCGTTGAGGTCCGTCGAGTCGTCGATCCGCCTCGAGCGGTCCGAAGGCGCCGGTGTCGAGAGCTGGTCAGTTGAACCAAACCGTGCGAAACGGGTGAAAACGCGAACGCGCACGGTAAACGGACTGCGCGCCGCGGCGAGTCCCGACTTACTCCTCGAGTTCGAAGGCGACAGTGACTTCGGCCTGGTACTCGCGGTCCTCGGCGGTCGCGAGTTCGACGCCGAGTTCGTCGACCTCGACCCACTGGATGTTCTGGAGGGTATCTTCCGCCCTGTCGATGGCGTCGTCGGCCGCTGCGTCGAAGCTCTCGGGGCTGGTGCCGATGAGCGTGATCTTCTTGAAGACCATGGCTCGCCGTTCTACACCGTGCGGCGACGTAAAACTGGGCGTCGATTTCGCGGGGTGAACCTCACTCGCCGCGGGACTCGAGTCGCTCGCCGATCGCGCCGGAGACGTCCCCGAGGTAGGCTCCGCCCCACGTAGCGACGACGAGCGCGCCGATCGAGTTGAAGACGAAATCGAGCATCGTGTCGCCGAGGCCGTACTGGGTGAGTACGGCCTTGACCCCGAACGCGTCGGCCGACAGCGCGATGGCGAACTCGAGGATTTCCCAGAGGACGCCGAAGGCGAGAACGAACAGGAGGATGAACACCGCCACGAATTTTCGGGGGAAGTGAATGCCGTCGGCGTGTTCGTCGAGCGCGCGGACGGTCGCGTACCCCGCGCCGGCGACCACCGACGCCGACAGCGCGTGGGTCATGTGGTCCCACCACCAGACCTGGCTGTACAGCGTGGCGGTCGCGCCGGGCAGGCCGACGGTGCCGAATGCGTGGAGGAAGACGGCGGTCGTGATCCACAGCGTGAGCCGCGGGTCCATCGGGATCTCGTAGTCGCGCTCGAGCAGCGGCGGGAGCTGGGTGACCGCCAGCGCGACGCCGGTGTTGACGAGGATGCCGACGTTGCCGCGCTCGACCCCGACGAACAGCATGCCGATCAGGCCGATCTCGAGGAGGTAGGTGAGCCGGCGCTGCCGCTCCGGGGAGCGCAGCCAGGCGGTCCCGTTACGCATCGTCCACCTCGGATGACGTTCGATCGGGTTCGGGATCGTGGTCGAGCGCGGTTGGCCCGTCTATCGCCGCCGGCGCGACGTCGGCCGGAAGCCGAACCTCCGGATCCGCGAGGCGCCGGAAGTACAGTTCGAAGACGACACCCGCACCGAGCCCGGCGATCGCGGAGTAGACGAACTCCCACATCACCGCGTCGTGATCCTCGGTAAAGGGGATACCGAGCGTCTGCGCGGCGCTCCAGCGGAGCAGCGCCCACAGCCCGGCTGCGGCCATCGTCGCGACGACGACGAAGATGACCGCGAAACTGGGCGTCATCTGCACCGACGTAAACGACTGCAGTTCGACCGCGAGGACGAGCGCGACCGCGGCGACCGAGAGGTACGCCGCGAAGTGACCCGTCAAGCGATCGGCGCCGAGGGCCATCCCGAGCACGGGAAGCGCAGCCAACAGCAGCACCTCCCAGGGGAGCATGGCCGTCGTCGATCGAAAGGCGATCGGCGGGAGCAGCGCCAGGGCCACGAGCACCGCCGCGAACGTCGCCCAGAGCAGCCCGCCAGTTAGCAGTTCACCGACGCCGACGGCCGCGATCGCGGCGACGAGCACCCAGGCCAGCGCCGCGTTCGTCCGGCCGTCAGCGATCAGTCCCTCGAGCGTAGATTCGGTCACGTTCAGTCGATACGAGTGATCGTACAAAAGGAATGTCCCCGACGGACGAGGAATCGGCGCATTCGTGTCGCCGGCGTTTCAAAACGGCGCGACGAACGCGACGTAAACTGTCGCGTATGCGAGGAGCGCGACCGTGACGGCCCCGACGGCCGTCAGTGCACGCTCGAGCAGCGGGACGGCTCCGGGAACCGGCACGGAGCGGCCGCCATCGGCTCGCAGGGTCGTCGCCGACGGGACGCCGCAACTGGCTCCACAGAGGGCACCGACAACCAGGATGGAGAAGACGAAGTGGTACGAGACGGCGAGCGTCGGCGGGGTCGCCGCGAGCGCGACGAGGCCGTACGCGACGCCGGCGCCCGCTCGACGATCGACGAGCGCGAGCAGGGAGCGATCGGTGAGTCGACAGACCGTCACGAGCGCGAGCCAGACGGCGGCGAGTTCGATGGCGAACGCACAGAGCAGGTGCAGCGTCGGATCCGGGTGCAACACGACTCGAGTCGCGAGGACCGGCGACTCGAGCGGGTAGAGCCACTCGGGGGGTGAGCCGGTCACGAGGTCGCCCCAGGGGTGGGACCAGAGTCCCCAGAGCGCGGCCAGCGCGACCGCAGACGGCGAGAGCGACGTCCCTCGAGCGGCGACCGCAGCGACGAAGACGCCGCTCGCGGCGAACAGCGCCATGACGAACGCGGATACCGAGCCGTCGACGACGAGTGCGAGCGCGACGAGACCGACGAGGATGGCGCTCCCAGCGAGGCGGACGAGCCGAGCGCGACTCGAGTCGCGGACGACGAATAGGGCGAACGCCGGTGCCGCGACGGCGCCGACGAGAAGCGAGTGGGTGGCCGACCGATGGACGGCCCGACTGGCATCCCAGAAGGCCGCCGGCGCGCCGAGCGAGCCGCCGACGAGGCGCCAGTCCGCGAGGCCGACGAGCGCGTACGCGACGTCGATGTCCGGAATCGCGGCGAACGCGCCGGCGACGGCGCCGACGAGTAGGGCTCGGCGTCCGTCCCAGCCCCGCCGCTCGGCGACGAGCGCCGCGACGGCGAACGCGAATAGGGCGTGACCGAGGAACACGACGTATCGTGTACGTGATGGGTCGGCTTAAGCGACTCGCCCGGGGGCCGCGCCCGCTCTCGGTCTCCGGCGGCGTCCGACGGCGACGCAGCGGCGCTCCGAGGCGGCCCCGCTCGTTCGCCGTTGTCGGTACATCTTTGCGAGTGGCTATCGATCACACGCCCATGGCTCAAGACGCGTCGAACGAAACGGCTCGTGCGCCATCCGTCGACGAACTCACACCGCCGGACCGAACCCTGATGGGGCCCGGTCCGAGCGACGTGAACCCGCGCGTGCTGCGGGCGATGAGCACGCCGCTCGTGGGCCACCTCGATCCGTCGTTCATCGAGATCATGGACGAGGTCCAGGAGCTGCTGCGCTACACCTTCCGGACCGACAACCGGTGGACCATCCCGGTCTCTGGGACCGGCTCCGCGGCGATGGAGGCCGCGATCGGCAACGTCGTCGAACCCGGCGACACGATGCTGGTCCCGACGAACGGCTACTTCGGCGGCCGAATGGCCTCGATGGCCCGCCGCGCCGGCGGCGAGGTCGTCGAGGTCGACGCGCCGTGGGGCGAACCGCTCGAGCCCGCTGCGGTCTCCGACGCGCTGGCGGAGCACGACCCCGACGTCTTCGGGTTCGTCCACGCGGAGACGAGCACCGGCGTGCTCCAGCCCGACGTGTCCGAACTGACCGCCGCGGCCCACGACCACGACGCGCTGGTGATCGCCGACACCGTCACCTCGCTGGGCGGCGTCGAGCTGCGCGTCGACGAGTGGGATATCGACGTCGCTTACTCGGGCCCGCAGAAGTGTCTCTCCTGTCCGCCGGGCGCGAGCCCTCTCACGCTCTCCGACGAGGCCATGGACAAGGTCCTCTCGCGCGAGGAGGATCCCCGGTCGTGGTACCTCGATCTCTCCCTGCTCGAGGGGTACTGGGGCGACGAGCGATCCTACCACCACACCGCGCCGATCACGAACGTCTACGCCATCCGCGAAGCCCTCCGTCTCGTGGCCGAAGAGGGAATCGAACAGCGGTGGGACCGCCACGAGCGAATGGCCGGCGCGCTGAAGGCCGGCGTCGAGGCGATGGGCCTCGAGATGAACGCGCCCGACGAGTACTGGCTGCCGAGCTTAAACGCCGTCCGCGTTCCCGACGGCGTCGACGACGGCGCGGTTTGCGACCGGCTCATCGAGGAGTACGACCTCGAGATCGCCAGCGGCCTGGGCGATCTGGAGGGCGAGATCTTCCGCATCGGCTGCATGGGTCACTCCGCGCGGCCGGCAAACGTGATCTACGTCGTGACGGCGCTGGGCGACGTGCTCGAGTCGATGGGCGCGGACGTCGATCCGGGCGCCGGCGTGACGGCGACGCGGCGGGCGCTGGGCGAGTAGCGACCCGAAAACTGAAAGTCGAAGTTTCGACTGCGACCGAGCGCTATTTTACGCCGAGACCCGCGGGCCCGGCGGTGCGCGTTCGACCTGATAGTCCTCCCCGTCGACGACGATAATCGCCCACTCGTAGTTCGGCTCGGCGCTCGTGAGCCGCTCCTCGAGATCGTCTGCGTCGTCGGGTTCGGCGACGAAACAGTGGAACTGTCCGGATGCCGACGACGGCAGCTCGTCGGTCTCGAGGACGGTGTTGACGTGGACGACTTTCCATGCTCGTTCGGCGCGGAACTCGGGGCCGTTGCCCTCGACGGTGTAGCCGAGGTCGGCGAAGATCGACCTGGCCTGCTCGACGAGTTGCATGTTAACAGGTCCCATTCACTACGTTGATATGCGGGCCTCCACTATAAACGTTGGTATTGGGTGCAGTTTCGCGAGACCGGTTCGGCGTTCCCGACCGTTCAGCCGCGAAGGACGTACGATCGGCGAGAAAAGTCGAACGTCGTTCGATAATTGCGAATTACCTCGAAACGAGCGTCGGCAGACGACGATAGCGGCCGAGGACGAGCGATCGGGTTACTCGTGGGCGGCGTCCCACTCGGTCGGTTTGCGGAAGTTGCCACACCGGTTGCACTTGATGCGGCCCATGGAGTCCATGGCGTTGTCGAAACTCTCGCAGTTCGCACAGAACCAGCCGTACCGGCGGTCCGCGTCCCGGGTCTCGTAGGCGACGAGGAACGGTCCCTTCGATCCCCTGTCGCCGTCGGTTTCGGACACGTAGACGGTCTCTCCGTCGTCCGTTGCGGTCCGTTGCATACTGACACCTTCTCGCGCACTGGATAAATGACTGTCCGTCCGTCCTCGCGGAGTCCGTCGGACGGTCAGATCCGCAGAACGCGGATCGAACGATGCGGTATGAGTCCGTTACTCACGCCCGGCATCGCTAACTGAAACCTTTACCCGCACGGGAATCGTCGATCCGATAATGGCGCTGGTCGTTGTTCCCGTTCGCTACCCGTTGACAAAGCACTCGCGACGAACGCTCGAGCGGGCCGTCGAGGTCGCTCGCGAGCGGGACGCGGCGTTGACCGTCCTGCACGTCGATCTCTACCAGAACGGGAAGAAAGTGACGCGAATCGACCTGAAAGAGGCCGTCGAGCGGGCGTTCGGCCCGCTCGAGAACGCGCGGTACGTCGTCCGGACGGGCTTTCTGGTCGAGGAGAGCATTCTCGACGAGGTGGCTGCCGAGGAGGCGGACGTCGTCGTCATCGGCAGCCAGCAGGCGAGCCGGCTGCGGCGGATCTTCCGCCGGTTTACCGACAATCCCGACATCGACCGCTACCTGCGAAACCACCTCGACTGCGAAGTGATTACGGTCGAAAGCGCGCGCGCCTGAGTCTCTTACACTGTCGCGCAGTTAGTCGTCGCCCGCGTTCCGCACGACGAAGACCGGAATCGAGGCGTTGTCGACGACGCGCTCCGAGACGCTCCCCAGCGACGTGACCTTCTCCCGCGGACTCATGCCTCGCGTCCCGATGACGATGAGATCGATCCCGCGCTCGTCGGCGTACTCGAGGATCGTCTTCGCCGGCGTGCCCTGCGCGACCTCGCCGGCGGTCTCGAGCCCCGCGTCCGCTGCGCGCTCCTGGACCTCGGCGACGGCCTCCTCACCTTCGGCCTCGAGCGAGGGCTCGAGGTCCGCGTCGCTCTCGCCGGCTGCGGCGGTGATGCGGCTGTCGACGACGTACAGCGCGTGGACCGTCGCGTCGTTGTCGGTCGCGATCGGCAGTCCGTGGGCTAGCGTCTCGTCGACGGTCTCGCTGCCGTCCGTCGGGATGAGAATGTCGTCGTACATCGAGCGGACGTTCGAGCAGCGATCGGATAAAGCCACCCGCGAGTTTCAGGGTATTGAGGCCGCCAACGCGGTGAACGGCGCCACCTACTCGCTTCGATCAGCCGGTTCGTCCCGTCGCGGTTCCGATGCGTCGCGAGCATCCGTTCGATCGCGGTCCGACTCGGCGTCGGTGGTCGGTTCGGTGTCGGGGGCCGACTCGGCGGCGGACGCCCGGTCGCCGTCCGTCGGTCGCCGTTCGGGCCGCCGCCCATCGACTGACATCCGTGCGACGCCGCTGGTTTCGTCGAACACGTGGTGACGCCGCGGGTAGGCGAACTCCACGTCGAGGTCGGCGAACCGCTCGCGGATCGCCTGCTGAACGGCCGACCGAACGACCATCTGCTTGTAGGGGTGTTTCATCCAGAAGAACAGTTCGAGGAGGACCCCGTTGTCGCCGTACTCGTTGATGGCGCACATCGGCGCGGCGGTGTACCGCGCGCTCCCGATCCGGATGTCGGGTCCGCCCGAGATGACGGTGTCGACGCTCCGTGCCGCCCGCTCGGCCCCCCGTCGGGCCGCCTCGAGGTCGCTCCCGTAGGTGATCTCGAACTGCAGGGAGATGCGCGTGCGCTCGTCCTCCGCGGAGAAGTTGACGACGTCGCGCTGCTGGATTTCGGAGTTCGGAATGACGATAAAGGTGTTCTGAAGGGTGAAGATCTTGGTGTAGCGGATCGTGATGTCCTCGACGAATCCGCGGTGTTCCGCGTCGGCGACCTCGATCATGTCGCCGATCTCGTAGGGCCGGTCGGCGAGGACGAAGAAGCCGTTGATCAGGCTCCCGACCAGCGGCGCGAGGACGACGGCGATGACGGCCGAGACGACGGTCACCGAGAGGAGGATCTGCGTGTTGCCGACGCCGAGGATGCTGGCGGCGATCCCCAGCGTGATGAGCAACACGGACACCCGCACGCCGCGGAGGACCGTTCGCGTGACGCTGGGGCGCTGGATCCGACGGGCAACGGTTCGGCCGGCGAGTCGGACGACGACCTTCGAGAGGTACCACCCGATGACGATCACGACGAGCGCGAGGATGAGCTGTGCGGTGTGTTCCGGGGCCCACGTCGGCAGGAACTCTTGAAGGCCCTCGACCGGTTCGCTCTCGTTCATCCGTCCGGCTCCGTCCGTAATACTCTCGTTTGCCTGGTCGGTTTCGTCGGCGGCGTTCCCGTCACTCGAGGGGGGATCGCTTCCGTCGGACTGGCCGACCGTGCGCATGGCAACACACTCAGGCCCGCGCTGGTTAAGGGTTCTGAACGGTCACGATTTCCGTCCCCGACAGTTCGGCCGTCACAACCCGCGCATTCGGCCGAACCGAGTCGGTCACACCCGGACGACTCGATACGGCAGTCCGCACGGAACTACCCGATTTCGAAAATAGGTGCTACTCGAGCAATAATAAATAATTTATTCGTAGGATTCGTTGCGAGTGATATGGCACCAGACGAGTTACGCTCGACCGTCGAGCGAGTCGGGGACCGCTTCAACCTCGGCGAGTACGAAATCGACGCCTATCTCACGGTCTTGGAGCAGGGCCAGCTCACGGCCAGCGAGATCGCCGATCGAACGGAAATACCCCAGCCGCGCGTCTACGACACCGTCCGCAGTCTCAGCGACCGCGGGCTGGTCGAACTCCGCGAATCGCGCCCGATGAAGGTCGTCGCGCTCGATCCCGCGGAGGCGTTCGACGACGTCCAGAACTCCTTGGAACAGATGATCGACGAGCTCGAGGCTCGCTACACCGCCCCCGCCCGCGACACGGAGGCGGTGTCGCTGGTCAAATCGCGCTCGACGATCCTGCGATACCTCGAGGAGGTCATCACCGAAGCCGACTACGAACTCTCGCTGTCGCTGACGCCGGACCTGTTGACCCGGTTCCGCGCGGAACTCGAGGCGGCGGTCCAGGCCGGCGTCAGCGTCGACCTGATCGTCACGCCGGCCGCGGAAGCGCCCGATCCGGCGGAGTTCGATTACGAGTCGGTCGCGACGTCGGCTCGAGCGCGCCGGGGAATCACGACGCCGGTCGTCGCCGTCGCCGACGGTAACTACTCGGTGTACGCGACCCAGGACGCGCTGCGGGACGACCAGGACCGGTACGGCGTGATCTTCAACCGGTCGGCGCTCGGCTTTCTGGTCTCGGGCTTCTTCGGGACCGTTCTCTGGACGACCGCCGAGCGCACGCTCGGCGAAGACGGTTCGGTCCGCGGATTCCCGCGCAAGTACGCCTCGATCCGCCGGTGCGTGAAGGACCTCATCGACGAGGGCGGCGACTTCTACGCGACGATCGAGGGCCGCGACGTCGAAGTCGGCGGCTCCCGGGTCGTGCGGGGGCGCATCCTCGACATCTCCTTCGAGGTGAGCGAGGAGGTCGCGGCGCTGACGCTCGAGACCGCGGACGGCGACCGCGTCACCGTCGGCGGCCGCGTCGCGGCGCTCGAGGACGTCGAAGCCCACGAGATCCACATCGGTCGTCACGAACCGCCGGTGATCGACGACTGACGACCGACGACCGACGACTACCAACTGACCGCTCGAACGCGAGTACGAATACCTCATCTTGTCGCTGCCGTTCGAGCGACGCGACGTCGGCGCAGCAACGGCCGTTGGTTCTGTCCGCCGACCGCCAGCGGTGACTCCGGACTCGGCCATCAGTAACCCATTGCGTCTCCCGGACCGTCGAGTCGCCGATTCAGAACCCAACCACAGCATCGGTCGCTGTCGACACCGTCAGTCGCATCGCTCTCGGTCGTACTCCCGCCACTCGAGTCCGCCGGACTGTCGTTTCGTCGGGTACGACCCGTCGGGATATCGATTATCTGCCGGCAGGTGCCGACCGGCGATCGGCAATAGCCGATTGGGAATTTGAGGCGGCGGCCCCGAGGCTGGTACCGAAACGGTATCGCGCAGGTTTCGATCGGCAGTACGCTCGTAACCGCCACGGAATCGTGAGTGTTACAATTTATTACACCATTTATTGCTAACAACTAAGTCGCCGAACGTGGACCGATCACTGGTCATGGGACGTGATACCGGCGGGAGGCGCGACCGTCCACCAGGGCGTCTGGGACGTCGGTCGTTCCTGAAAGCCGCGTCGGTGACAACCGCTACCGGAACGGCCGCCGTCGCCGGCTGTGTCGGACAGGGTCGGGAATCCGGGGCCGTGGTGATGACCGCCGCCTCGGACGTCGCGGGCATCATGCACAGCGACGGCGACGAGCCGTCGATCCAGCAGGCCCTCTGGGACGCCGGCCTCGACGAGGATATCCGCGTCGAGGTCCAGACCGTCGTCAGCAACTCCGCTCAGCGGATGCAGACGACCCAGTCGGCCCTCGAGGCGGGCCGCGCGCCCCCAGACATTCACATGATGGACAGCGGGTGGACGGTTCCGTTCGTCCTTCGAAATCAAACGGTCAATCTGACCGAAAACCTGCCGGAGGACGTACTCGGGTACGTCAACGACAACTACCTCGAGGCGATTCTCGAGACGGCTCGTCATCCCGAAACCGGCGACCTCCACGCCTTACCGCTGTTCCCCGACCTGGGATTTACGCTGTACCGAGAGGACATGATCGAGGACGCGGGGTACGACACCGGCGGCTGGGGAACCGATCCGCCGTCGTGGGAGGAGTTCTCGAACGCGGTCGCCGACGCGCGCGACCAGGCGGGGATCGATTACGGTTTTACGACGCAGGCGGCCGCCTACGAAGGGCTGGCCTGTTGTACGTTCAACGAGGTGATGACCTCCTGGGGCGGGGCGTACTTCGGCGGCGTCGACAACCTGTTCACCGCCGGCGACCGGCCGATCACGGTCGACGGGGAGCGCGTCATCGACGCGATTCGAATGATGCGCTCGTTCATCGAGGGAGAGGAGGCGAACACCCTCGACGGCTACGCCCAGATCTGTCCGTCGGCGGTCGTCCAGTGGACCGAACAGCAGTCGCTCAGCCCGTTCGCGGACGGGAGCGCCGTCGCGAACCGAAACTGGTCGTACGCGATCGCCCAGACCGGTACCGAGGAGGCCTTCGGCGAGAACCTCGGCGTCATGACGCGGCCGTACGCGGTCTCGCAGGAGGAGGCCGAGTACGAAGGGACGGGCGGTACCACCGCGGCGCTGGGCGGGTGGAACCTCGCCGTGAGCCCGTTCTCCGAACGGCAGGAGGAGGCGCTGCAGGTCCTCGAGGCCTTCGCCAACGAGGAGGTCATGCTGACGATCTTCCAACTCGGCGGCTTCCTGCCGCCGAACCTCGATCTGGTCGCGGAGGCCGACGCGGAGGAGGTCGGACCGGTCGTCCGCTACGCCGACGTGGTCCAGTCGGCCAGCGAGAACGCGGTCCCGCGGCCGGCGACGGACCTCTGGCCCGAGCAGTCGGCGCTGATCTACCAGTCCGTCAACGCGGCGTACCGCGGGGCCCAATCGCCGGAATCCGCGATGAACGATCTCGCCCAAGAACTCGAACAGAGCGAAGCGGAGGTGGGATCGAATGGCGACTGATACCGACACGGAGGGAGCGATCGGCAGCGAGTCCGACGCCGACCGGGAGCGGACCGGCAACGCCCTCGTCAACTGGATGGAAGGGCTGAGCGAGGGGGCCTACGCGTACCTGCTGTTGCTCCCGGCGTTCGCGCTGCTGACGTTGATCGCGTTCTACCCGATGATACGAACGTTCGTCATGTCGCTGCGGGCCGATCAGACGCGGGGCATGGATCCGCTCGGCGGGTTCGTCGGTCCGGAGAACTACGTCGACATCTTGACCGGGAACGCGCGCCTGGCGCGGCAGTTCCTCGACGTCTCGCTGGCCTCGTCGTTCCCGTTCGTCGAATTCGGCACGCCGTTCTTCCAGCAGGCGCTGTTCGTCACGCTCGCCTTCGCCATCATTAGCGTCGTCTTCGAGACGCTGATCGGCTTCGGCCAGGCGTACGTGCTCGATCAGGACTTCCGCGGCCGGCGCTGGGTCCGCGTGGCGATCATCCTTCCGTGGGCGGTGCCGATCGTCATCCAGGGGATGATCTTCTTCCTGCTGTTCCAGCCGACGGTCGGCTTCGGCACCGACGTGATGCAGTGGCTCGGAATCTTCGGCGCGAGCCCGCTGGCCAACAGCCGGGACGCCTTCATCATCATCCTCGTGGCCGACATCTGGAAGTCGTCGGCGTTCATGGCCCTGCTGATCCTCGCGGGGCTCCAGAGCGTCGACCGAAGCCTCTACGACGTCGCCCGCGTCGCCGGCGCGTCGCCCTGGCAGCGGTTCAAGCTGATCACTCTGCCGCTCGTGATGCCGGCGCTTTTGGTCGCCATGCTGTTCCGCACGATGGACGCGATGCGGGTCTTCGGACTGATCGAGGCGACGGCGGGCTGTACGACCGTCCCGTCGCTGACCTGCCTCGTCGTCGAAGCGATGTTCGGCGGCACCCGCATCTACGCGACGGCCGCCGCGGTCGCGTTCTCGACGGCGCTCGTGATCGGCATCATCATCGGCGGCTACGTGCTCCTGTTCCGCGACACCGAAGGAGGGCTGTACTGATGACCGACGCACACGACACCCACACCGACACCGATTCCACCGATCCGATCCACGACGGTACCGGTACCGGAACCGACACCGACAGGGATACCGACATCGGCAGCGACACGCGCCGCGCTCCGACGCTCCGCCCGGACGGCGGGGGGAACGTCCTCGAGGAAGGCCGCGACGCGGAGCTCGACCGCGGCCCGTTCCAGCAGTGGGTGGCCGACTCCATCTCCGATCCGGGACGGGTCTACCGCGCCATGTTCTACGTCGCGGCGATTTTCTTCCTGTTTACGACGCTGTTCCCGTTCTACTGGCTGCTGATGGTCGCGCTGACGCCGGAGGGACAGCTGGAGAACATCATCTTCACGCCGAACGGGTTCAATCCCGGCGCGTTCGTCGAGGTGTTCCAGGTCATCCCGTTCCACTGGTACATGTTCAACAGCTTCGTGATCGCGCTGGGGTCGACAATCGTCGTCCTCGTCGTCGGGAGCCTCGCGGGCTACGCGTTCGGCCGCCTCGAGTTCCCCGGCCGGACGCCGCTCATGCTGCTCGTGTTGATCATCTCCTTCTTCCCGCCGGCGGCCTTCTTCATCCCGCTGAACGACCTCTTTAACACGTCGTTCTTCTTCCTCGAGCCGATCACCGGCGACGGCACCCTCTACAACACGCCGTTCGCCCTCGTGACGCCGCTGTCGGCGATCTTCATGCCGCTGGCGATCTTCATCCTCACGACCTTCTACGCGCAGATTCCGGACGGCCTCGAGGACGCCGCGAGGGTGGAGGGGACGACCCGACTCGGCGCGCTGTTCCGGGTCATCATCCCGCTGTCGGCGCCCGGCGTCGCGACCGCCGGCGTGTTGACGTTCATCGCCGTCTACAACGAGTTCTTCTTCTCGTTCCTGATGACCGACGGCCAACCGCAGAACTGGGCGCCGATCCTCGAGGGGATCCTCGCCTACCAGGGCCAGTACCAGGTGATGTACCACCTCATGGCCGCCGCGAGCATCCTCGGGGTCATCCCCGTCGCGATTCTCGTGGTGATCGCGCAGGAAAAGATCGTCAGCGGACTGACCGCAGGCGCACTCAAGGAGTAAGATACAATGTCACGAGTACGACTCGAGAACATCACGAAGCGGTACGGAGAGGAAACGGCAGTCGACGATATCAGCCTCGAGGTCGAGGACGGCGAGTTCGTCACGCTCGTCGGCCCCTCGGGCTGTGGCAAGTCGACGACGATGGAGACGGTCGCCGGCCTCACCCAGCCCACGGAGGGCAAGGTGTACATCGGCGACGACGAGGTCACGAACCTCGCACCCAAGGATCGAGGCGTCGCGATGGTCTTCCAGAACATCGCCCTGTTCCCCCACATGGACGTCTTCGAGAACATCTCGTTCGGGCTGCGGCTCCGGAAGTACGACGACGAGGAGATCCGGCGGCGCGTCGAGCAGGCCGCCGATATCGTCCAACTCGACGGGATGTTAGACCGGATGCCCAAAGAGATGTCCGGCGGCCAGCAACAGCGGGTCGGCATCGCCCGCGCGATCGTTCGCAACCCCGACGTGTTCCTGATGGACGAGCCGTTGGCGAACTTGGACGCGAAGCTCCGGGTGCACATGCGTACGGAGCTCCAGCGGCTCCACCGGGAGCTCGACGCGACGGTCATCTACGTCACCCACGACCAGGCCGAGGCGATGACGATGTCGAACCGGATCGCCGTCCTGAACAAGGGGAAACTCCAGCAGATCGCGCCGCCGCTGGTCTGTTACAACGAGCCGACGAACCTGTTCGTCGCCGGCTTCATCGGCTCGCCCTCGATGAACTTCGTCGAGGGCACGCTCGTCGAGGACGGCCTCGAGACGAACAACTTCACCGTCGACTTGGATCCGTCCCGGATTCCCGACGTGACCGTGGGCGACGACGTCACGCTCGGTATCAGGCCGGAGGACGTCCACCTGTCCCAGTACGCCGACTCGCTGGCCGATCCGACGGATCCGATCGACGCCCGAACCGACGTGCTCGAGCCGATGGGCGACGAAGTGTTCGTCTATCTGTTGCTATCCGAGGCGGCGGCGGGCTCGATGGAGCAAGATCCCGCGACGTCGCCGAACCAGCTGTTGATGAGCGTCACGCCGGACACGGAGATCGAGGCGGATCAGGCGGTCGACGTCGTCCTCGATCGATCGAAGATCCACCTCTTCGATACGGCGACCGGCGACGCGCTCCTTCACGGCGTGTCCGACCGCTCGGAGCGAGAACCCGGGACGACCCCCACGGAAGCGGACAGTTGAAACCCGCGCACGGAACCGAGCGACGCCGGGACGGTGCCGGCACTGCCGGCCGACTCGATCCGACGCGTCGGCGGCCGACTGACTCGGCCTCACACCCTGCTGTTTGGCAGTGCATCAAAGGACGTGCAGCACGTAAATTCGGTATAGCAATATCGAGTGTATAGTTCCGGAACCGAACGAGTGACCCAACACGAGCGATGACAATGAATCGAAGCGACATTAGAACAGGAATTATCGGCCTCGGAAACATCGGACAGTACCACGCGGAGCGGCTCGTCGACCTCAGCGTCCCCATCGTCGGCGGCATGGATATCGCCGAGGAGGCGCGAACGCGATTCGGCCGCCGGTACGACGTCGACGTCTACGAGGATCATCAGGAACTGTACGATACCGTCGACGCCGTCATCATCACGACCCCGAACAAGTACCACGAGGAGTACGCCATCGACGCCTTCGAACGGGACTTACACGTCCTCCTCGAGAAACCCCTCGCGCACTCGTTAGAGAGCGCCCGGCGGATCGCCGACGCGGCGGACGACTCCGAGGGCGTCTGCATGATCGGCTTTAACAACCGGTTCGCGAACACCGTCCGCATCGTGAAAAACCGGATCGAACGCGGCGACCTCGGCGACGTAATCCACGTCGAGGCCAATTACGTCCGGCGGCGGGGCATCCCGGGACGGGGCTCGTGGTTCACCCGCAGACAGATCGCCGGCGGCGGGGCGCTCATCGATCTGGGCGTCCACGCGATCGACCTCGCGCTCTACCTGCTCGGCTACCCCGAGGTCAAGGAGGTAAACGGCGTCACGCGCGGCGATTTCGGGTCGCGGGAGGAGTACGCCTACCTCGAGATGTGGGGCGACGACGCCGGCCCGAGCGAGTTCGACGTCGACGACTCCGCCAGCGCGTTCGTTCGCTGTGCGGACGACCGGACGATCAGCCTCGAGGTGGCGTGGGCGACCAACCGGCCGGCCGACCACGAGTTCGTCATCCGGGGCACCGAGTCCGCCGCCCGATTCGACCTGCTCGAGGGCGATCTGAGCTTTCACTCGGCGAGCACGGCCGGCCCCGACCACCTCGAGGACACGTCGGTCGAGACGCGGCAAAACGATACCCACACGGAAGAACAGAAAACGTTCTTCGACGCGATCGTGGCCGGCGAAGACTGCGACGACAGCGTCGAGCAGGCGCTGTCGGTCCAGCGAATCATCGATTCGATCTACCGCTCGAGCGAGGAGGGCCAGACGATTACTGTCGGGGAACGGGAACGAGAACGGGAACGATAGCAGGGACAGCGACGCACGATCGCCGGGTGGTCGACTGCCGACGAAGTCCGTCCATCTGGGCCTGTCGATTCTCCGTCTGTCCGTTCGTACTGTCTTCAACGCGCGTGCTGCTGCAGGGAACCCGCTTTCCGTACGCGCGCGGTACATTGTCACATGCAAGTCGAACGATCACTCGCGCTCGAGCTCGAGCGCCGCGAGGTCGCCGTCGGGACGCCGCTCGCGGTCCGGGTCCGCGACGTCGGCGGGCGGCCGATCGAGGGGGCGGTCGTCGAAGCCGGGTCGGGAGCGAAACGGAAGCGAACCGACGCGCACGGCCGGTGCGAGTTTACGTTCCACGCACCGGGGTACTGGAAACTCATCGCGCGCAAAGCCGGCACCGACCGCGTCGCGTACGATCCGGCGACCGCTCTCGTTCGGGCCGTTCCCACGTCAACGGTCACGCGCGGCCCCCGAATCGCATCGCGATAAGCGACGGCGTTACTCCTCCGTTCGGCGGCCGACGGATTCGTTCGACGACGGGGGATCGTCGACATCGACGCGGCCGTCGCCGTGGACGGTGATCGCGTAGCCCGCGTACTCGAGGTGGACGCGAGCGGGGCCGGCGGACGGCCGATCGAACAGTTCGTCGAGCGCCTCCGGGTTGACGACCGTAAACAGCGGCTCGTACTCCGGGGGCTCGATCTCGGTGACGTCGACGCCCTCGCGGTCGGCGACGGCGGCGACGATCGCCTGGCTCGGCGGAACCGCGTTGCTGGACGTCGACGCATCCTCTGGCGAGGACATACGCTTAGCTAGCGGATTCCGCCGGATAAGGGTAGCGCCAATCGATGCATCTCGTATCGGCGGTCTACGGCAGCGGTTTACGAGTCCGAGCCGCGCGCTCGCTCGAACGCCGCGATGGCTCGCTCCCGCCGCTCGGCGTGGTCGACGATCGGAGCCGGATAGTCGGGCGCGACCGCCGCGCGCCGGTCCGCGGACAGGTCGTGCCAGTCGTGGATCTCGTCCGGGTCGGCGTCGGCGAGTTCGGGCACGTACTCGCGGACGTACTCGGCGTCCGGATCGTACTCTCGACCCTGTTTCATCGGGTTGAAGACGCGGAAGTACGGCTGGGCGTCGGGGCCGGTTGAGGCCGCCCACTGCCAGCCGGCGGCGTCGTTCGCCGACTCGTGGTCCGCCAGGTGCTGCCGGTACCAGTCGTACCCCTCCCGCCAGTCGACGAGCAGGTCCGCGGTCAGGAACGAGGCGACGATCATCCGCACGCGGTTGTGGACCCACCCCTCGGTCCGTAGCTGGCGCATTCCGGCGTCGACGATCGGATATCCCGTTCGCCCCGCTTTCCAGGCCGCGAGCTCGTCGGGGTCGTTCCGCCAGTCGATTCCGTTCTCATACGCAGTGAAGTCCGCGACGACGAGGTCGGGATTGAACGCGAGAACGTGGGTGTAAAACTCGTGGAAGGCGAGCTGCCGGCGAAACGCCGTGACGTCCTCCCGCTGGGCCTCGGTCTCGGCGCGCTCGAGCGCCCGCTCGGTCGCGGCGTACACCTCCCGCGGTCCGATCGTCCCCCACTTGTGGTGGACTGAGAGCCGGGAGGTCGCGTCGGCGGCCGGGACGTCGCGCGTCTCGTCGTACCGGTAGATCGGTCCCGAACAGAACGACTCGAGGCGCTCGCGGGCGGCCGCGCGAGTCACCGTCGGCGGCGTCGCCTCGGGGTCCGCGAAGCCGAGGTCGGCGAGCGACGGAATCGAATCCGTCGTTGCGTCCGTGCTCGCTCCTGTCCCGCCGCTCGGATCCGCGAGGGCAGCGGCGTCCGGCGCGTCGACCGGATCCAGCTTTTCCCGGTCGCGCCACTTCTTCCAAAAGTACGAGAAGACCGAGTAGTGATCCCCCTTGTTCGGCGTAATCGATCCCGGCTCGTGGTGGAGCGCGTCGCGAACCGGCCGCGGTTCGAGCCCGCGGTCCTCGAGGGCCGCGGTGACGGCCCGGTCGCGCTCGGCGGCGAGGCCGCTGTAGTCTTCGGCCCAGGAGACCGCGTCGGCGCCGTACTCGTCGGCGAGACGCGGGATCACCGCGCTCGCCTCCCCGCGGGCGATCACTAGATCGCCGCCGCGCTCGCGGTACCACGCGCGCAGCGACTCGAGCGCCTCGAGCATGCACGCCACCCGGATCGGCGAGGCGTACTCGAGGACGGTCGGATCGAGAACGAAGACCGGAACGACCGCGTCGGTCGCCGCGCGAGCGAGCGCGCGGTTGTCGGGGCCGCGAAGGTCGCGCCGGTGCCAGTGTAGGTTCATAGTCGGGACGAGGAGTCGGGGGTTGAAAACGGTCGGACCTAACACAGTACTGACCGGAGAGGGTCGGTCCGAGGGACGGCGCCGGTGCCGATCAGCACCGGAGCGGTCGCGATGGCGATCCGGGTCAGTCGCCGTCCGTCCGCCCGCCGGAACCGAGCCGGTCGCTGAGGTACCGGCGTCCGGACTCGGTCGCCTCGCGAACGGTGTAGCTGCGGCCGATATAGACGCTCACCGCGGCCAGCAGCGTGCCGGCGACGACGTCGGAGAACCAGTGGATGCCGAGGTACATCGTCGCGAAGACGATGCTGATCGCGAGGACGCCGGCGACCGGAACCCACGTCGGATACTTCTCGCGGGTCTGCCACGCGAAGAAGAACACGGTCATCGACAGCGACGTGTGCAGCGACGGGAAGACGTTCGTCGGCCGGTTCACGTTACCCGTCAGATCCCGGATGCGGGGGAACGCGTCGTACAGCAGCCCGTCGAACAGCAGCGGATCGAAGTTGCGCGGCCCGTAGGCCATAAAGAGAACGTAGCAACACAGACCGATGGCGTAGTTCGCCGTAAACGCCAGAATCAGATCCGCCAGGTCGTCCGTCTCCTCGAGCGCGAAGTACGCGATAAAGGGGAAGAGGAGCAGAAACGCGTAGCCGTAGACGTACGCGAAGACGAAGTACGACGTCAGCGCCGGCGACTGGAGCGACTGGAGCAGGGCGACCGGTCCCCCGGGACCGAACAGCCGGTCGAAGTCGAACAGCCACTGCGTGATGTTGTTTCCGAAGACGCGGCGCTCGAGCCGCACGACGGCGTCGGCCGTCGACCAGCGGAGGATCAACACGCTCGCGAGCGCGAGCAGCGGGATGAAACAGATCTCGAGCCGCCAGCGGAAGTCGCCCAGCGACGAGACGATCCGCCGCGGGCCGACGATCGCCAGGGACGCAGTCACGAGCATCGTGACGACGACGAGGGCGAGCTCGAGGAGGACGACGAGGAACGACATGCGGGTCTCGCGGTACTACGATTGCGACGGCATTAATAGCGACCGGTTATCCGCCGACGGAGAAACGGCCGGTAGCCCGACGGCTCAGCCGAGCAGGGAGCCATCCTCGTATCGATAGCCGACGTCTTCGAAGAGGGCGTGAACACGGTCGGCGTCGATCTTCCCGTCGGACCCGGGGAAGATCGAAGCGGCCGCGCGGTCGTCGAACGTCCACTCCTCGTTGCGAACGCCCAGCAGCGAACTGAACTCCGTTGCGGGCTCGCCGTGGCCGCCGAAAAACTCCCTGACGGCGTGTTCCCGATCGATCAGCCGCGCGAGGATCCGTCGGAAGTTCGGATTCCCGAGGTCGGGGTGCTGACTGCTGTTGAAGCCGATCATGTAGAACGCGTTCGTCCGGCCCGTGAGAACCGACGTCTCCTCCCCGCTGCGGATTCCCTCGAGTTCCGACGGCGGAACCGGGGACCCGGTGATGTCGATATCGCCGTTCCGGAGCGATTCGATCATCGACCCGGGGTTGGGCTCGATCTGATACGTGAGCCCGTCGAACTGCGAGAATCCCTCGAGGACGTCCGGACGGTCGGTCGTTTCGTCGCGGAGGACGTGGTCGGCGAACGGCTCGAGTTCGATCCCCTCGTCCGTCACGGCGTGCAACTGGAACAGCCCGGAGCCCATCGCCTCCACGTTGTCGGTGACGAGGGCTTCGGGCTGGTGCTCGGCGACGATCGCCGACCGCGGCTCCCAGACGTGCTGGGGCAGGATCGGCACGGCGAACACGCGGGCCGCAGCCGACCGGGTGGTGTCGCTGAAGGCGAAGCGAACGGTCCCGTCGTCGACCGCCTCAACCGTCTCGACGAGGGTCTGTCGGTCGCGGTACCGCGGCGCCGGGACGCCGCCCTCTACCTCGCCCATCGAGGTATCCTGCAGGAACCGATAGGTGAAGGCGACGTCGTCCGCGTCGAATGCCGTCTCGTCGTGCCAGGTCAGCCCGTCTCGAAGCGTGACGGTCGCCTCGAGCGAATCGGACTCCGTCCAGGTGATCGCGTCCGCTACCCAGGGAACGTACCCGTCGGCGGCGTTCGTGAGGCGGGTCTCGCGGCGTCGCGCCAGTGGATCGTACAGCAGTCCCAGCAGACCGGGGACTCGGTTCCGATCGACGACGATCGGGTTCAGTCGCTCGCCGAGTCCGCTGCCGTAGATCCCGACCGTCAGCGGGCCCTCGCGGGAGTCGTCGTCCGGTTCCCGACTGAGAAGGTCGACGTAGTCGAGGGGGCGACGCGGCGGCACGCTCGCATCGATAGCGTCGTGAACGCCACCGATCCGGTTCGGGAACCCGACCGTCGTGTAGGGCGGCGTCTCGCCCAGGTACTCGAAGAGGTCGCCGAGCACCTCGCGCCGTTCGGTCCCGCGGGTCGTCCGCTGTCGCTCGAGGTGGTCGTCGACGGTCACGTCGGTGAAGTGAAAGGGGTTCTGCCAGCCTCGTTCGTTGGCGAACTGGGAGTGGAGCAGCCCGCGGAGGGCGTCGTACTCGTCGAGGCCGGGGTGGCGGGCGATGAAGACGTCGTAATTCCCCTCGAGCAGGACGCTCCGGTAGAGGTCGGCCTCGTTGACCGGTTCGTGACTGACGGCGATGCCGGCCCGACGGAGGTTCTCCCGGAACTGACTCATGATCATCGCGGCGATTTCGTCGTCCTCCGTCGGCAGCGTCTTGATCGTGAGTTCGACCTGCTCGGGGCCGGAGTTCTCCGCTCGCGACCAGAGACGCTCCGAGCAGCCGGCGAGGGAACCGGTCGCTATCCCGGCGGCGCCGGCGAGCACTCCTCGCCGGGTGATCGACGGAGCGTCGTTCATATTGTCACGGATATGCCGTCAGGGCGTATAGGAGTTACTTTCGAAGACTATCCCCGAAATGAAGCTGCATAGGGGCTGTTACGCAATTTTACACGGTTATTGAACGGGTAGAATTAGGTGTTGACGGACGAGAGCAGTATCGGGCGATGATAGTCATGAATTAGTGTAGGTCATTAATCGATGACTATTCGAGAAATCTGAGAGTAGTGAATCGATGAATCTCTTTTCTGCGTTCGTATGATGGCCATAACAATGGCTATCAGTAGGGTTCGTGGAGACGTGGCACCCGTTCCCAACGCCGGGCGATCCGGCACCGTATCCGCACCCCTCGATCGCGGTCGCAGCCGCGATCGCCCGCAGAACGGCCACGAGAGACAACCATGAAACTCGCACTCATCGGCTTCGGTCAGGCAGGCGGGAAGATCGTCGACGAGTTCCTGGCGTACGACGACGCGGTCGACGGCGGCTTCGTCGAAGCGGCGATCGCCGTCAACTCCGCGACGACGGACCTCAAGGGACTCGAGCACGTTCCCCAGGAGAATCGCGTTCTCATCGGACAGGCGCGCGTTAAAGGACACGGCGTCGGCGCCGACAACGAGCTCGGCGCCGAGGTCACCGAGGAGGACATCGACGAGATCCAGGGCGCGATCGATCGGATTCAGGTCCACGAGATCGACGCCTTCCTCATCGTCGCCGGGATGGGCGGCGGTACCGGCTCGGGCGGCGCGCCCGTCCTCGCGAAACACCTCCAGCGGATCTACACCGAACCCGTCTACGGGCTCGGCATCCTCCCAGGTACGGACGAGGGCGGCATCTACACGCTGAACGCGGCCCGCTCGTTCCAGACGTTCGTCCGCGAGGTCGACAACCTGCTGGTCTTCGACAACGACGTCTGGCGCAGCGCCGGCGAGTCCGTCGAAGGCGGCTACGACCGGATCAACAAGGAGATCGTCGAGCGGTTCGGCCTCCTGTTCGCCGCCGGCGAGGTCGGCCACGGCGACCACGTCGCCGAGAGCGTCGTCGACTCCTCCGAGATCATCAACACCCTCGAGGACGGCATCTCGACGATCGGCTACGCGCGCGAAACGGTCGACACCTCCGGCGGCCTCCTCTCGTCGTTCCGCGGCGAGGAGGAGTTCGACGAGGGCGCCGAAGTCAACCGACTCACCAGCCTCGTTCGCAAGGCGACGCTCGGCCGGCTGACGCTCCCCTGTGACGTCTCGAGCGCCGACCGCGGCCTGGTCGTCGCGACCGGCCCGCCGGAGCACTTGAACCGCAAGGGCGTCGAGCGCGGCCGCCAGTGGCTCGAGGACGAGACGGGCAGCATGGAGATCCGCGGCGGTGACTACCCGCGGACGGACAAGGACGAGGTCGGCGCGATCGTCCTCCTGTCGGGCGTGACCGACGTCCCCCGCGTCGACCAGCTTCAGCAGGTCGCCATCGAGGCCCAGGAGACGACCGAGACGGTTCGCGCGAACGCCCAAGAGGAGTTCTCGTCGCTGGTCGACACCGGCGGCGAACTCGACGCGCTGTTCTGACGCGTCAACCGTCGACGCGCTCGCGTTCGACAGCCTCCGCGACTTCCATCCGTTCGCTCCCCTCCACGCAGACGCCTGCGACCCCCGCTGACGCTATTCGGCTCGCACCGACGCAGATCAGCACTCGCTGCCGCTGCCGCTGTTGCTGTTCGACACCCACCCACCCACCCACCCACCCTCCCTCCCACCCCATCCCCGCTCGTTTTCGCGCCGACAGTTAAGTGAACTGACGCCATCTATCGGACCGGGAACGGTTCGCACGCCGGTCGCGTTCGCCCGCGTCGCTCCCAACTCCAGCCTACCATGACGGATCGAAGTCTCCACCTCCCGGTCGCCGCACAGCCCAGCCTCGAGGCGCTCGTCGATCTCGCCCGACTCGGCGAGCGCCGCGGCTACGAGTTCGCCTGGCTCCCCGAGACGTGGGGCCGCGACGCCGTCACCATTCTCGCGACGATCGCCCGCGAGACCGACGACATCGGCCTCGGCCCGAGCGTCGTCAACGTCTACTCGCGGTCGCCCGCGCTGCTCGGCCAGACCGCCGCAACCTTGCAGGAGGCGTCCGACGGCCGCCTTCGGATGGGGATCGCGCCCAGCGGCCCCGCCGTCATCGAGGGCTGGCACGGCCTCGAGTTCGACCGGCCGCTTCGGCGCACCCGCGAGTACATCGACGTTATGCGGGCGGTCCTCTCCGGCGAGCGCGTCGAGTACGACGGCGATATATTCTCGCTGTCGGGCTTTCGGCTGCGCTGCGACCCGCCCGCGGAACCGGTCCCGATCGACGCCGCCGGAATGGGGCCGAAGGCCGTCGAACTCGCCGGCCGCTTCGCCGACGGCTGGCACGCGATCCTCTTCACCCCCGACGGACTCGAGGAGCGCCTCGAGGACCTCCGTCGCGGCGCCGACCTCGGCGACCGAGATCCGGACGACGTCCGCGTGACGCTCTCCGTTACCGCCTGCGCCCTCGAGGACGGCGACCGCGCCCGGGAGCTGGCTCGCCAGCACCTCGCGTTCTACGTCGGCGCGATGGGGACCTACTATCGAGAGTCGCTGGCCCGGCAGGGCTACGCGGACGAAGCCGAGGCGATCGCCGCGGCCTGGGCGAACGGCAATCAGGAGGCGGCGCTCGAGGCGATTCCGGACGCGCTCCTTTCCGACCTCGCGGCCGTCGGGACGCCCGAGCGCGCCCGCGAGGAACTCCGCAAGTTCGAACAACTCGAGGGCGTCGACGAGATCGGAATCGGATTCCCGCGGGGCGCCTCGAGGGACGAGCTCGAGGCGACGATCGCGGCGCTCGCACCGGACGAAATTGAGTGAGTCGACGAAAGCGGCGAGTTGTCGAGAGCAGCGAGTACCGCCGCTGTGACCGTCGTACCGGCGTTAAACGTGTCCTACTACGTGATAGTCACAGTAGAAAGACAATAACGAACTATGATATCGGGATGGAGTTGGGTATGAGCGGACAGAAGCAGACGAAGCGGACGACGACTCGATCGACGATGCGTAACGCCGTCAAATCGGTCCTGTTCTCGCGCTCGAGCGCGGACGCGACGACCATCGAGGAGTGTCGACGCTGCGGCAAGACGATCGAATCGCGGGAGGCGGACTGTCCCGTCTGCGGCTGCGACGACATCGTCGAGTATCGCATCCAGTAGGGCGACACCGAATCGGCGCGCCTGTAGCTCACGCCCAGTCGATCAGTCGATCGGCAGCGGCCCCGTCACGATCGCGTCCCGTCGGCCGTCCAGCACCGCGAAGCGCTCGTCGCGGCGGGACTCGAGCCAGTACAGGAGCCGCTCGGCCCACTCGAGTTTCCGCGCTTTCGCGGCGTCGACAGTAGAGTCGTCGAAGTTCCAGCCGACGAAGACGAGCTCTCGAGCGCCGAGGTAATCCGCGAGGAACGCGGCGCGGTCGCCGTCGGTGAACCCGCCGAAGTTTCGGACGTGATCCCGCGGCGCGGCCTGGGTCGTCGGCAGGACGAACGCGTCGGCGCAGTCGGGGACGACCTCCCGAACGGCCGGGACGTTGTCGCCGTGGGCGTGCACCGCGACCGGCACGCCGCGGTCGGTCAACCGCCGCACGGTGTCGGGGTTCTTGTCCAGATCCGTGACCATGCAGTCGACGGCGATATCGTGCGATCGGAGGACGTCCGCCGCCGTCGACGCCGCGAACACGACGTCGGCCTCGCGGGCCCGCTCGAGTTCTCCTTCGTCCTCGAGCGACGGTCCGGCGCCGGCGATCGCGACGGTGGCGTCCCGAACGGACCCCAGCAGTGCGAGATCGAACGGGTCGGTCAGGGACGCCAGAACGTCGCGTGCTCGTTCGTCGCCGGTACGGTCGTAGCCGAAGTCCCGAAGGATCGCGTCGTAGACCGGCTCCCAATCGTCGAACTCCATGTGTGTTGCTCCTCGCCGTCGTGTCGGCGCTGTGGCGACGTAACTGTTCGTCTCGCGTCGCTTCCTGCGGCGAGTCGGATCGCCTACTCGAGGACTCGCGTCGGTGTGTCAGGACAGCGTCGGCACTGGTCGACGTAATGCCACAATAATTCCGTGTTGTGGGCCGGGGGTCGCCTCCAAAGTACCCCTACCCGGGAGGCCGCCCGGCGTCCACTCCCTCATTTCGAAGCCTCCGGCATAAGCTTTCTCTTACTATAGTACGTTGTCGAGTTCCGTTGCTAATCGATCCATAACGGCATCATCTCCGCGAAGACGCGTTGAGATGTCCGAAATCGAGCCCGCGTCTCCCGACAGTAATACGGTATTACTGTTACCAAGGTGCACGGAAGCGGCCGCGTCCGCCGTCGCCGCCGTCAGACGCTCCCGCCGGTCCGCGGTTAATCCCTCAATTTCGAGGAGATATGTTGGCCACTCGTCTACGACCTCGGGATCGACGCCGCGCTCGGCGAGGTGTCGGCGGAACTGGCGCGTCGATCGGACGTCGAGTCGGGACAGCGAGAAGTCCTCGGTCGCGACGTTCGCGCGTTCGGTGAAGGCGTCGCCGATCAGGGCGGCGTCGCGCGTCTCGGCGACGTCGTGCGTGCGGATCACGTGGGCGCCGCGTTCGACGGCCATCGACGTGGCCGCGAGGCTGACCGGCAGTCGCTCCTCGGTCTCCCGGTCCGCGATCTCGCCGAGGAAGTTCTTCCGGTTGATCGACACCAGCATCGGTTGGCCGAGCGCCCGGAACTCCCGCAGTCGGCGGAACGTCTCGCGGTCGTCCTCGAGCGTTTGAGCCTCGCTCCAGCCGCCGAACGCTGGGTCGACGATCGTCTTGTCCGTGAGCCCGTTTTGCTTGAGCGCCTCGTAGACCTTTTCGACGTAGTCGGCCTCGGCGGCCCACTCCGCGGATTTCCGAGCGGCCCAGTCGGTCTCCTCGACCGCGCCCGGCCGCTCGAGGTTCGGCGGGCTCGCCATTTTCGCGACGGCGGCGTCGCGGTCCTCGCAGACGGTCGGCATCGCCGGGTCCGCGAAGCCGCAGATGTCGTTGACCATGTCGAACCCCCGCGAGAGGGCCTCGTCGGCCACCTCGGCGTAGCGAGTTTCGATCGAGAAGACGGCGTCGCCGGAGACGCTCTCGATGGTCTCGAGCGCGATGTGAAGTCGGTCGAGTTCCTCCTCGGCCGAGAGCACTTCGAAGCGCTTGTTCGCGGACTCGAGGCCGATATCGACGATGTCGGCCCCCTCGCCGATCAGGTCCTCGTCGACGTACGCGGCGGCCTCGCCGGGGTCGTCGTAGACGCTCGGATCGTAGGGGGATTCCTCGCTGACGTTCAGGACGCCCATGATCCGGGGCGGGTGGTCGTCGCCGATCTTCAGTCCCGCTGCGTCGACCGTGTGCATACCTCGACTGAGAAGGGGAGCCTCAAAGGCGCCGCGGTTGCGGTGAACGCAACGTGACGAGCAAAGCGCGATGAACGATCCGATCCGGTATCGGTGCGATCGTTACGGCTGCGGTCCGGTACCCGCGCTGTCCTCGCGATCCGCGGCGTCCGCGTCCTCGAGCGGCGCGAGCCGCGCGTCGCGCAGCAGCACCTTCTTGACGATCGAAGGGTTCTCGAGCAGGCGGTGTTTGGCGTGGGCGCCGCGGCCGCGTCCGCGACCCTCGCGCTCGGACTGGATCACGTTGAGGAAGTTCTGCTCCTGGAGGATCTCCTGCACGCGGCGCTCGGAGAGGACGTCGAAGTCGAGCTGGCGGGCGATCTCCTTGTACTGGTTGTAGATGATCTTGGTCGGGAACTCCTTCTCGGAGCTGTTCTCGGTCAGCAGCGTCAGCGCGTAGAGGATGGCCTTGGCCTGCTGGGGCGAGCCCTCGATCAGCTCGTTGAAGCGGTCGGCCTCGGTCTTCTCCTTGGCGTCTCGGACGTGTTCGGCGGTGACCCGAGTATCGTTTTGCTTCTTCGCGATCCGCCCCGCGTTGCGGAGGATGTCGATCGCCTTGCGCGCGTCCCCGTGTTCCTGCGCGGCCAGCGCGGCGGTCAGCGGGATCACGTCGTCGGAGAGCACGCCGTCGTGGAACGCGTCGCGGCGCTTCTCTAAGATCTCGACGAGCTGGTTCGCGTCGTACGGCGAGAAGACGAGTTCGTCCCGAGAGAGGCTGGACTTGACGCGCTCGGAGAGGTGATCGGGGAAGTCGATCTTGTTCGAGATGCCGATGATGCCGATGCTCGAGTCCGAGATGCGCCGATTTTCCCCTGCGCGGGAGAGCTTCCGGAGGACCTCGTCGTCCTCGAGCATGTCGATCTCGTCCAAGATCACGATGGTGACGTCGGTGCAGTGGTCGACGGCCTGCCAGAGGCGCTTGTAGTAGTCGCCGGTCCCCAACCCGCGGTCGGGGACGGAGATACCGCTCCGATCGGGTTCGTTAACGATCTGGGCGATCGTCTTGATGACCGACGCTTCCGTGTTCTGTTCGCCGCAGTCGATGAAGGCGTACTTCACCGTGACGTCGTCGCGGCGGGCCTCCGAGATCACGCGCTTGGTGACCGACCGCGAGATGAGCGATTTGCCGGTTCCGGTCTTGCCGAAGATGAACAGGTGATTGGGTTCGCTCCCGAAGATAGCCGGGTTGAGAGCGTCCGCGACCCGTTGCATCTGCTCGTCACGCCCGACGATCCGGTCCGGCCCCGGAAGGTGCGTGATCTCGAGCAGCCGCTCGTCGGCGAAGACCGGATCGTCGTACCGAAAGAGTGGATCACGATCGTCGTTCGCGGACATTGCAGTGTCGGGCGACTACCGGCTGGATTGAAATAAAGCTATGGAGATCGATCGCGGATGTAAATCGCCTGTGTTAGCATCTAGGTGGCGACAATACCCGACGAACGACGGTATCGATACGAATCGCCGCCATCGCGCGTCTAATCGGGCGGCTGTCCCGCCGTTCACGGACGGACACCCCCGTCGCGGATGTAACTGCCGAACGTCGCCTCTCCGCCGGATTGCGATCGGAATTCGAGTTCGAGGTTCGGCGAGCAACTGAACTGCGAGGAAGAATCCGAATCGACTCGAGTCAAAAACTACGGAAACGCGATTTTCGGATCGGCACCCACATTCCGGGTTCGGCACACACACCATCGTCGCGGATGTAACGGGAAATAGGTGGGTAGGGAGTGAGATAATCGCCGATTTTCTCACGAATCGGCCCGTCTAACGCGATATTTTACATCCGCGAATAAGGTGTGTTCCCGTACAGAACCCTCACCCACCGACAAGGGCTTACAAACGCGAGGGGGGTGTGTCCCTCCCCACCCTATCAGATTGCAATCCTCGAGATTTCTGCCAGAGAATGAGGACAGATCGAGTATTCTATGCGATCCCAACTCCGATTTGTGTAATAGACTTCGGTGCAGGTGAATAACTGTACTAGAGAACTAGATACTAGACTAGTCCAACGAGACAGAGAAGGAAAGAGAAAGGAAGAACAAATCGGTCCGATCCGTAAACCCGACAAACATCACAACTGCCTCGAGGTCCCATAACCCTAACTCCGTCCGCCGTCACGAACGCATCACTTTTCCACACCCGCTCGATACCTCCCGTATGATCGGTTCATCTGCTCGGCTTCACGGGCCGCCCTCTCGCAGACAGTTGCTCGAGCAATCGCCCACCAAATCGGACGACGAGAGCTAATCATGTCGGACGACACTGCACCCAACCGGCCGGACGACTCGGACGCAACGCTCCCGGACGACCGAACGCCGCCCGCCGTCGCCGTCGTCGACGCCCAGTCGCCGGGTAACGTCGGCACGATCGCCCGGGCGATGAAGAACTTCGGGTTCGAGGACCTCCTGCTGATCGATCCCCCCGAGCTCGACCCCGACGGCGAGGCCTACGGCTTCGCGGGCCACGCTCGAGAGGATATTCTCCCGAACGCGACCGAGATCACGTTCGACGAACTCGTCGAGAACTACCACACGATCGGCTGTACGGCCGTCACCAACGAGGACGACCGCAGCCACATCCGGTTCCCGTTCTCGACGCCGGCGGACCTCGCCGAACGGCTGCCGACCGTCGAGGCGCCGACGGCGCTGGTATTCGGCCGCGAGCGCGTCGGCCTGACCAACGAGGAACTCGCGCGGATCGACGAGATCTGCTCGATTCCGGGCAACGAGGAGTATCCGGTGCTCAATCTCGGCCAGGCGGCGACGGTCACGCTCTACGAACTCCGGACGCTGACGCTGTCCGACGACGACACCCAGCTGCCGGACCTCGAGCGCGTCCGCGCGCCCGAACCGATGTACGATCGGCTCTACGACCAGTGGGCGGACCTCCTCGAGGAGATTAACCACCCCGACGAGAAACGGGAGAAGACGATGCGGATGCTCCGCCGCGTGCACGGCCGCGCCGATCTCACGAAGCGCGAGGCCAACACGCTGCTCGGCTTGCTCAGGCGCGCGACGGAACGGCCGGCAGAGCAGTCGGAGTCAGAGTCGGATCCGTAGCCCGTCGACGGATTTCCGACCGCCTGTGACCGCGTTGACATATTTTCGTCCGAAAGGCCAGTACAATAATGTGGGTCTAGCGGCGACTCCTACCGCATGACTACGTTCGATCGGCGAACCGCGCTGTCGCTCGTCGGCTCCGGAATGCTCGCCCTCGCCGGCTGTTCGGAAACTACCGACGACGCCGATTCCGGAAACGGCGACGGCACGGACGGACCCGACGACGGAACCGAAGACGACCAATCGACCGACGACGCCGACGTCTCGCTCGGGACGGAACTCCCGTCGTACGCCACCGTCCTCCCCGAGACGGACGGCACCGGCTACTTCTACGGCGCGATCGACGTCGAGACGATGGCGTCGCTGCTCGAGGGGTCCGACGCCGAGGCCGGCGACGAGCCGAGCGATCCGCTGCTCGGCAATCCGATCCTCGTCGCGCTGTACTGCTCGCACGCCATCGGACTGCTCGGGAACTCGCCCAGCCTCGAGGCGTATCGGGCGAACAGCGAAACCGAGCAAGCGGACGGCACGCAGGAAACGTTCGTCTTCGCCGACGGCGTCTACGCGTTCGTCGGCGCGTACGACTTCGACGGTCTCACCGCAGACCTCGAGAGTGTAGATGCCTACGAACCCGAAACCGTCGCGAGCGAGTACGCGACCTACGCGGACCCCGAAACCGGCGAGGTCGTCGGCGTCACGGACGAGGTCTTCGCCTTCTCCGCGCCTAGCGGGAGCGACTCGGATTTCGATCCGGTCACCGCAGTCAAGCGAACCGTCGCGACGGCCGCCGGCGAGCGCGAGCCGAAACACGCGGTCGACGACGGATTCGATGCCCTCCTCCGCGCCGGCGAGAACGACGGGATCGCGCTCGGCCTCTCCACCGCGGACGATGAGTTCGCGGCCGAAACGCTCGAGAGCGCGGCCGACGACGCCGACCAGCTCACGTTCGCCTTCGACGCGTTCGCGGGCGCGAACGGCCTCCACCAGCACCTCTCGGTCGGCAACGGCGAGGGCAACGACGCCAGCGCACGCGCCGTCGCGACCTACGCAGACGCCGAGCGGCTCGACCGCGAGCGCCTCGAGTCGTCGTCGCTTGGAACGGACGCCGATTCGGTCGCCGTTGCGGTGGTGCAGGACGGGACGACCGCCGTGGTCGACGCCGAGTACGCGGGCGATCTGGTCGACAGCGAATAACTGAGCCGTTCAGTTCTTCTCGGTTTCTTTCGCTTCAACTCGAGGCCGTGTCGGACGACGGCGCGCTCGGCGTACCCGTCCAGAGCCACGTCCCCGCGATGGTCGCGAAGAGGGCGACCGCCAGCGCGACGGTTAGCCAGAGCGCGCGGCCGATCCCCGCGAACTCGGCGAGCACGCCGACGATCGCCGGGGCGATCGCGATGCCGGCGTACGTCGCGCCGGTCGTCAGCGCGGTCAGCGGGCCGCTGTACTCGGGCGCCGCTTCGACGGCGTAGGCCGACAGCGTCGGAAACACGCTCGAGAGTCCCGCGCCGGCGACGAAGACGGCGAGAAAGAGGACGGGACCGGTCGTCCCCGAAAACGCGACGGCGAGCGCCGGAATCGTCGGCAGCGTCGCAACGAGCAACAGCGCGAGCGCGGGGACGCGATCGATCACGAACGTGTACCCGAGCCGCGCGGGAATGTACGCGAGCAGGTACGCCGACAGCAGCAGGTTCGCCGTCGCCGTCGGGTAGAACGTGCCGGCGTAGTAGGCGAGCCACGTGAAGAGAATCCCCTCGACGGCGCCGACGAGCAGCATCCCGAGGCAGGCGGCGACGACCGACCGCCGTCGGAGCAGTTCGCCGAGCGCGGCTCGAGAGAGCGATCGCTCGGCGTCGACCGCGGGGAGTTCGGTTCGGCCCGCGACGAGGATGGTCGGCACGAAGAAGCAGGCGATGACGACGAACACGGCCCGCCAGTCGGCGACGGTCAACACGGCGCTGACGAGTTGCGGGCCCAGCACCGCGCCGACGGCCCAGACGAACGCGTAGGCCGCGTAGACGCGACCGCGACGCGCCGCGTGGAGGTGGCTCAGAACCGCCCGGTCGAGGCCGCGGAAGACCCCGGCGGCGCCGCCCTGAACCAGGAGGGCGCCGAGGAAGACGAGGTAGATCGGCGCCGCCGCCATCGCCGCGAGCGCGACGACGACGCCGACCGCACCGATCGCCACCGTCCGGCGGATCGGGAGCCGACCGGCGAGCAGCCCCGTCGCGACGACCGCGAGGACGAACCCCGCGGTCCCCGCCGGCGCGACCAGCCCCAGCGCGGCCTCCGTGACGCCGAATTCGCCGCCGAGTTCCGCGAGGATCGGGCCGCGCGCCTGCATGGCGACCGCGTCGCCGAAGACGAACAGGAAGATGCCGAGCGTCCAGATCCGAACGCGATTCATACCGTTGCTGTTCGCGTGCAGGTGAAAAACGGTCCGTCTCCGTTTTGCTCTAGTCGTCGCTCGAGTCGAACTCCACGCCGCCGTCGGTGCGCGTGCGCGCGCTCGAGCAGCCGTCCGCAGCCCGCGAGTCGGTCGCGAACGGCGTCGGCCGGCCGATTCCGGTCGATCGTACGAGCTCGTACAGCGCCCGACGCTTGATGATGACGAAGCCGGCGAGGATCGTCAGCAGGCCGACGATCGTCAGCGAGTCGACGACGTAGCCCACGACGACCCAGCTCGCCCCCATCGCGACCACCGGCTCGGCGTAGCTGACGAGGATGACCTGCGTGGCGCCGCTGCGCTCGAGCAGCTCGAAGTAGAGGAAGAAAGCGAACACGCCGGAGACGAGCGTCAGGTAGCCGAAGGAGAGGAACGTCTCCGTCGTGTACGCGATCGACGACACCGACTCCCCGCGGACGGCCGCCCACGCGAGCAGGACGCCGGCCCCGATCAGCATCGCCCACGCCTGGAGCGTCTCGATCGGCAGGTCCGACTTGAACGGCCGCGTGAGGACGCTCCCGAGGGCGAAGGCGATCGCCGAGCCGAACACGAGCGCGACGCCGAGGGTCACTTCGCTGGTAAAGGCCGCCGACGTGGGCTGGACGACCGCGATCACGCCGACCAGGCCGAGCACGAAGCCGACGACGCCGGCGGGCGCGAGTCGCTCCTCCGGCAGGATGACGCCGGCGAACGCCGCGGTGAGAATCGGCGCCGTGCTGACGACGGTCGCCGCGACCGCGCCGGGGACGTACAGCTCCCCGAGGTACAGCAGACCGTGGTAGAGCGCGATAACGAAGACGCCCGCGACGCCGGCCGCGAGCCACTCCGTGTGCGTCTCCGGCCGAACCTGGTCGGTCGCGACCGCCGCGTAGCCGAGCACGATCGCGCCGGCGATCGCGTACCGAAAGCCCGCGAACAGCAGCGGCGGCACGTACTCGAGGCCGATTTCGATCGCCACGAACGAACTTCCCCAACAGAGCGCCAGTATCGAAAAGAGCACCGCTTCGCGGTACCCGTCTGGCACTGATCCGAGTAGAGTCATACTCCATTCGAAAAGCCTTCCCCTATTTAGAAGCTTCTGCCAAAGTTCGACATTTCTCGAATTATGAATCATACATATGGATATAATCCGAACAGCTGCTGGATTACGGGCAACTAGTTAGAGATAACTCCAATCATATCGAGCGAAAGACACACGTTCGCGGCCGCAAAACGTCCGCTATGGACGAGCGCGACATCCGGCTGCTGAAGGCGATCTCCGAACTCGAGACCGGCAGTCCAGAGCAACTCCACGAGGAGACCGGCATTCCGGTCTCGACGATCCACTACCGGCTCAACAACCTCCGCGAGGAGGGCGTCATCGAGAACGACCGGTACGACATCGACCTCGAGGAGTTGGGCCTCGGCGTCACCGTCTTGGTCCAGGTCCACGCCGACTACCAGGGTTCCTACGAGGAGTTCGCGGACCGCTTGCTGACCGTCGAGGGGGTCACGAACGTCTACTTCACGATGGGCGAGACGGACTTCATCGTCGTCGCCCGGCTGAGCGGCAGCGAGATGGTCGAGCGCCTGATCGCGGAGTTCGAGCAGATCGAGGGCGTCGAGCGCACCGATTCGACGTTCGTTATCTCGGCGATCGAGGAGCGGGACGCGCTCCAGAGCTACGAGTTGGAGACGCTGCTCGAGGAGTTGGTCGACGACTGACGGTCCGGCTGAGAGTTCCAGAAGACACTTCACTGCAAATACAAACCGCTTCGATAGTGACAATCGATCGACGGACGTTCCTCGGCGGCCTTTCGGTCGCGGTGGTCGGGACGGCCGGTTGTCTGAGCGTGAACTCCGACGGGGCGACGGACATCACCGTCTCGAACGAACGGTCGCAGACGGCGACTGCGACCCTTCGCGTGACGCGACTGTCCGACGGCGCGCGACTGCTCGAGGACACGCTGTCGCTCGACGAAGACGAGTCCGAGGCGTACGACGAGGTCGTGAGCGGTGCTCGAGTCGAGGTTCAGATCAGCGTCGACGACGGCCCACCGGAGACGTACGAGTGGTCCGACGGCGAGAGCGATGCGAGCGGACTGTTCGTCGACATCGAGGCGGACTCGATTACGTTCTCACCGGTCATTGAATAGCGCGAACCCGAACGACACGCGTCTTCCGAGTACAGGACCGCGTATCCCGCTACCGAATCGCCGATCCGGAATCAGGCCCGCTTCTGAATCTCCTCGCGCAGCAGTTGGCTCACGAGGTCGCCGTCGGCCTTCCCGCGGAGCGCGCCCATGCACTCGCCCATGAGCCCGGAGAAGGCCTGCATACCCTCCTCCTCGACCTGGGCTTCGTTGCGCTCGACGACCTCGACGATTGCCTCGCGAACCTCCTCCTCGTCGGCGCCGCCGAGTCCTTCTTCTTCGGCGGCCTCCTCAGGGGTCCGATCCGGCTCCTCGGCCAGCGCCGTCAGGAGGTCGCCCACGCCCTCGTTGGGCAGGTCGCCGTCCTCGACCATCTCGAGAACGCCCGTCAGGTGCTCGTCGGTGAGGTTCTCAACAGGCACGTCGTCGCGGCGCAGTTCGGTCAGCGTTGACTCGAGGGTGGTCGCGGCCAGCGTCGGATCGACGCCGTCGCTGACGACGTCCTCGAACAGCGGCATGTACTCGCCGTAGGCGACCTGCTCTGCGAGGCCGGCGTCCAGATCGTATTCCTCTTGGTAGCGCTCGACCTTCTCGGTCAGCAGTTCGGGCTCGGGCACCTCGCTCGGGTCCGGCTCGACCGGCGGCACGTCCGTCTCGGGGTACATCCGCGCCGCGCCGGGGAGCGGGCGCAGGTAGCGGGTCGTCCCGTCGTCGTTCGCGCCGCGGGTCTCCTCGGGGACGCCCTCGAGGGCGGTTTCGGCGCGCTCGACGACGGCCTCGATGGCGCTCTCGGCGACGTCGGTTTCGTCGGCGACGATGGCGACGGCGTCCTCGGGGCCGGCGCCGACCGCCTCTCGCAGCGCCTCGACTTCCTCCTCGGTGACGCCGTAGGCGGGCAGTTCGTCGGTGTGGAAGATGCCGCCCGCGCCGTGGCGCTTGGCGTGGTCGGAGAACTCGGTGCCGAGGCGGCGGTCGGGTGCGATCTCGCGGCCGACGAGCCCGTCGAAGCCGTACAGCGGGACGCCCATCACGGAGCCGCCGGCGTTCAGCGCGCCCCGGATGACGCCGCTGTCGGTGTCCTCGAACACGTCGGTTACGTCCTCGGGTTCGCCGACCTCCGCGTCGCGATCGATCAGTTCATTCGCGATCTCGACGAGCGCAACCTGCCGGCCGACCTCGTTGCGGACGATGTCGTCGATGTCGTCGAGGCTCTGGACGCCCTTGATCTCGACGCGGGCGCCCTCCGCGATCGAGACGTTGACGTCCTGGCGGATCGTCCCCAGGCCGCGCTTGACTTTGCCCGTCGAGCGCAGCAGCATGCCGATCCGCTCGGCCGCCTCCAGCGCCTGCTCGGGCGTCGAGATGTCCGGACTGGTGCCGATCTCGACCAGCGGGATGCCGAGCCGGTCGAGGCTGTAGCGCACGCCCGCGTCGGTCTCCGCGACGCGCTGGGCGCTCTCCTCCTCGAGCATGAGGTCCTCGATGCCGACCGCGCCGTCGCTGGTTTCGATCTCGCCGTCCGTCGCCATCAGCGTCGAGCGCTGGAACCCGGTCGTGTTCGAGCCGTCGACGACGATCTTGCGCATGACGTGGGCCTGGTCGACTGGGCTCATGTCCATCAGCTGGGCGATCTCGAGGACGGTGTCGAGGGCCTCGTCGTCGAGTTCGTGGGGCGGCTCGTCGTCCTCCTCGACGAGGCAGGTCGTGTCGTACGCGAGGTACTCGAACTCGCGCTCGACCTTGCTCTCCTCTAAGGCAGCCTCGTCGATCTCGCCGAGTTCGCTGCGGGTGGGGTGGAGGTAGCGCGTGAACGTGCGCTCGGCTTCCTCGGGTTCGCGAAGCTCGGTCGGACACTGGCAGAACAGCTTCGTCGCCGTGTCGAGTTGCTGGTGGATTTCCAGCCCGGCGACGAGTCCGAGCTCGTCGTAGTCGTACTCGGTCTCGGTCATTGTCCGTGACTGGGAGACGGAAGGGTAAAAAACCGTTCAGTTGCAGGCCGTCGTTCGTCTCGCCGCTAGAACGTGCCGTTGATGACGTCCGCGATCCGTTGGTGGTCGAACAACTGCGCGTCCTCGTCCAGCAGCGTCTCGATGCCGTTCCACGGCCCGAACCGGTCGGGGTAGAACTGCTTCGCCGCGGCCTCCGTCTGTAGCAGGTTGATCACCGGCCCCTGATAGGACGTCCCGCCCCGGTACAGCCGGTCGTTTTTCACGGCGGCGAGCCGCCGACCGACCGAATGGGAGCGGAGTTTCTCCATCCGTTCTTCGAACTCCTCGGCCGTGACGTCCGAGAGTCCGTAGGCGAACACCAGGACGTCCGGATCCGCTTCCAGCAGTTGCTCGTAATCCCAGTTTGCGTAGCTTCCGTCAATGTGCGGTTCGAACGCGTCGACGATTCCGAGGTCCCGGTACTGTTTCTTCCCGTTGCCGTCGCCGATCGGGTAGGCGTGGAACGATCCTTCCTCGAAATCGGAAAACGTCGAGAGGAGTCCGATCTCCGGTCGTTCTTCGCGCGGCGGAAGTTGCGATTGCAGTTCGGCGATGAACTCGTCGTGAACCGACTTGATGATCTCGTAGCGGTCCCGTTCCTGGAACAGTTTGGCGATCTTCTCGAACGCGTCGTACAGCGAGTAGTACGGATAGTCGTGCCACTCCTCGCCGTGGCGGCGAATGTAGTTTCCGACGACCGGACCAACGTCGTCCGCGATTTCCTCGAAATCTTCCTCGGAAACCGAGTCGTGTTTCAGGCTGACGAAGTTCGGATCGAGGAGGTGGACGTCGCAGTCGAGTTCGTAGAACACCTCCTGATCGAAGCTGCCCCCGCCATGGAGTTGTTCCACCTCGTCGAACGACACGTCGACGCCGGGGATCGTGTCGTACAGCGCCGTCGGCCAACTGTCTCGATACACCAGCGCTCGGAGTCCGTCGAGCTGTCCGAGCGCGATCCCCATGTCTCCGTAGGTGCTGAAGTAGCCCATCCACGTCTCGGGCACGGAGTCGAAGCGGACCTTCCCGGCGGGTTCCATGCTCACCGAGTACCCGCTCTCTTCGGCCGATTCGGACGACGTATCCGTCGTCGAGTTCATTTCAGAGTCCGCCGCATCGTCGGCCGCAGACGGTGCGCCCGACTCGTCGTCCGTACACCCGGCGAGCAGCCCGCCGCCGACGATCACTCCGCCGTACTTGACGTAGTCCCGCCGCGTCGGTGCGCCGTTTCGGAGCCGCTCGTTATCGCTCATCTTCGGTTCCCTCCGCCGATGCGCGCCACCGCTCGCGTCGGTCGACCGATCGGCTGCTCTCGCGTCTTGCTCGAGCCTCGTGTCGCGAACCGATTACATGTGGCGTCAACTGCCATGCGGATTAGGCTGGCCTAAAATTGTAAAAGTTTACTGATTTTAAGCGACCCTAACAAATCGGCTCGAGCCGGCGTACCGACCGCCGACGCTGTCCGCCGATTCTCACCTGATTTCGGACGATGGCGGCGCTTCGGCGTCCCGATCGGTAACCGATTCGACGGCGTCGATCACCCTCCGAACCGTCGCCGCCGCCGCGCGCTCGCGGCACGATTCGTACCGCTCAAGGGCCGCCGGATCGACGAAATGGCGCTCTGAAACGGGCGTCGTCTCGACGGCGACGAGCCGCTCGCAGCCCTCGAGTACTTCGAGAACGGCTCGATTTCCGGTTCCGATCGACAGATCCGCAAGTACCGTCACCTCGCTCGCGTCGACGGCGCGCTCGAGGTCGTCCCGGTCGTCCGCCGACAGCGCCGAGAACGGTTCGGTGACGAGCGGGTCGGCGCCGAGACGACGCGCGGTTTCGGCGACCGCGCCGCCGCTCGGAATGGGGCCGACGCTGGCGTCGATTCCCGCGGCCTCGAGACGGGCCAGAACGCCCGTCGCCGCCGTGCCGGTACCCAGAACGTGCACGCGTTCCGGGAGCGATCGGTGACCGCCGTCGCGGTCGGCGACCGTCGTGACGGTCGGCGTCGCGGTGATCGGATTCTCCGTTACCACCGCGGTCGCGTCGAACGCGTCCGCGAGCGCGTCGCTCGTCAGCACCTCCGACGGCGCCCCCTCGCGGGCTATCGTGCCCTCTGACAGCAGAACGAGCCGATCGCAGTACCGCGCGGCGAGATCAAGGTCGTGGATCGCCGCCACCGCCGTCCGACCCTCCGAGACCAGTTCGCGGACCAACTCGAGCGTCTCGACCTGGTGGTTGACGTCGAGGCTCGCCGTCGGCTCGTCGAGCAACAGCGCCGGCGTCGCCTGCGCGATCGCGCGGGCGAGGACCACCCGCTGGCGCTGGCCGCCGCTGACCTCGTCGATCGGCCGGTCCGCGAACTCGCTCGTCCGGGTGCGTTCGAGGGCTCGCTCGACGACCGCTTGATCCTCGGGCCGCGGCGGCACAAACCGCGAGCGGTGGGGGTGCCGGCCCATCTCGACGACGTCGCGCACGTCGAAGGAAAACGACAGCGTCGTGTCCTGCGGGACGACCGCGACGAGGCGGCTCGAGGCCCGCGAGGAAACGTCGTGAACGTCCGTACCGTCGATTTCGACGGTCCCCGAATCGGGCTCGAGCGCGCCGCTGATGGTCCGCAGGAGGGTCGTTTTCCCGGCCCCGTTCGGGCCGACGAGACCGACGAACTCGCCGGGATCGACGGTCAGCGAGACGTCCTCGAGGACCTGGAGGTCGCCGAACGCGTGGCTGACGTTCTCGACGACAACGGTTGCCGGTTTGAGCGGGGACAGTTCTCGCTCGGCGTCCGGATCAGTTCTGTTCATACCGAGTGCACCTCCCGTCGAACGAGCAGGAAGAGGAAGAAGGGCGCCCCCAGCGCGGCCGTCACGATCCCGACCGGCACTTCGGCCGGCCCCGCTCGAGCGAGCGTGTCGGTCGCGACGAGGAAGGAGGCGCCGGCGAGCGCGCTGGTCGGCAGCAGGATGCGGTGGTCGGGGCCGACGAGCAGCCGCATGATGTGGGGGACGACGAGGCCGACGAAGCCGATGACGCCCGCGACGGCGACGCCGGCGGCGGTGACGACGCTGGCCAACGCGAGCAGGAGCAGTTTGGTCCGCTCGACGTCGACCCCGAGGTGGTGGGCGTCCTCCTCGCCGAGCAGGAGGACGTTCAGGTCGCGGGCGAACGCACAGAGCGCGAGCACGCCGACGACCGCGAACGGGAGGGCGAAGCGAACGTCGCCCCAGGTGCTGTTGTGGAGGTGGCCCATCAGCCAGACGACGGCCTCGCGGAGGCTGTCGCCGCTGTGGACGAGCATGTAGGAGATCACCGCGCCGAGAAAGGCCTGCACGGCGACGCCCGCGAGCAGCAAGGTTGCGACCGGCGTCCGCCCGCCGTCGGTCGCGATCGCGTAGACGAGAAACGCCGTCGCCAGCGCGCCGACGAACGCCGCGAGGTGGAGGCTGCCGAACGGCACGAGCGCCGGAAACGCGATCGCGGCGACCGCGCCGGCCGCCGCGCCAGAGGAGACGCCGATGATCGACGGATCGGCGAGCGGATTTCGAAAGAAGCCCTGCATGACCGTCCCCGCGGCCGCGAGCGCGAAGCCGACGACGGCGGCCAGCGCGATCCGCGGGAGTCGCACGTCGACGACGATCGCCTGGTGGGCCGCGGAGACCTCGTACGGGCCGGCGCCGGCCCGATTCAAAATCGCTCGAGCGACCGTCGGCGCGTCGATCCGGACCGGACCGAACATGGCGCTGCCGACGACGACGACGACGAGCAGCGCTGCGAGCGCGACCGTCCACGAGATAATTCGGCCCGGCTGCGGCACGATCGCAACCTCGCTTGCAGTAGTCAAGTATTTGTTGGGCTCGAGTGGAAGTACCGACGATGCGACGACTACTGATCCTGCTGATTACCGCGACCGTTCTTCTCGCCGGCGCGGTTCCCGCCGGCGTCGTCGGGAGCCCGTCGGCGACCGCCGGCGAGTCGACGGCGGAGACGGCACAGGCAGCACAGCTAGCACAAACGCAGGCGGACCCGACCTGTGAGTATCCGCTGACACTCGAGGACGCGACGGGCGAGGAGATCACGATCGAGGAGGAGCCCGAGTCGGTCGTGGCGCTCCAGCCCAGCGACGCGCAGACGCTGTACGAGATCGGCGCCGAGGACAAGGTCGTCGGCATGCCGGTCAGTCCGTACACCGACTACCTCAATGCGAGCGCCGACCTCGACATCACCGAAGACGACGGCGTCACCCCCGTCGCGGAGGAGGTTATCGACCGCGAGCCCGACGTCGTCCTCGCGGCCAACGCCCTCGAGGGCGACGACGTGATCGACACGCTCCGCGAGGCCGGGCTGACGGTCTACGTCTTCCCGACCAGCGAATCGCTTGACGGCGTCGCCGAGAACGTCCGGCTCACCGGCGAGCTCGTCGGCGAGTGTGAGGGCGCCGCGGATACCCTCGAGTGGATGGACGAGCGGCTCTCGGTCGTCGACGAGGCGGTTCCGGACGAGGATCGACCGCTCGCCTACTACGCGATGGGCGACGGCTACACCGCCGGTAACGGCACTTTCCAAGACGAGATCCTGACGACCGCCGGCGTCGACAACCTCGGCGCGGACGCCGGCATCGAGGGCTGGGCGACCATCAGCGAGGAGGTTGTCGTCGAGGAAGACCCCGAGTGGATCGTGTACGGCGATTCCGCCGAGGAACCGCCGGTTCGTGAGGCCGCGACGTCGACGACCGCCTACGAGAACGAGCAGTTCGTTGCGGTCAACGACAACTACATGAGCCAGCCCGGCCCGCGCGTCGTCCTCGCGATCGAGGAGATCGCCAGCGAGGTCCACCCCGACGCCTACGAGGAAGCCGAATCCGACCTCGAGATCGATACCGACGTCTCCACCGACGACAACGAGACGGCCGATAACGGATCGAACGACGGTTCCGCCGACGAGTCGGACGACGCTTCCAACGAAGAATCGGGCGACGGGTCCGCTGACGACGCGGAAGACGAGGGCTCGAGCGGCGACTCGATCCCCGGCTTCGGCGCGCCCGTCGCGATCGTCGGCGCGCTCGCCGTCGCGGTGCTGCTGGCCCGTCGACAGTAACGCATACGGCTCAGATCCCCGTTTCGATCGAGTCGCTACAGCCGAGTCTTTTGAAAAGGGTTTACACCACGGCCTACGCAGACGAACGTATGGTCGAGAACGTCATCTGGCCCGCCTACCTCGACGCGACGCTGTCGCGATCCGAAGGGCGGCGCGTCTCGCAGGACCTGGCAGTCGAGGAGCCGACGGTCGACGAGATCGCCAAAGCGGTCCAGCAGATCGGGTACGACGCGACGATCGAGCGGGACAAAGCCTACTCTCGAGAGCCGTGGGCCCAGCGCGGCCGAGTCGTCGTCCGCGGCGCCGACGACTCGACGAAGAACGACCTCATCCAGGCCGTCGCGGCGTACGTCGTCGCGATGCGCGAGTGAGATGCGCCGGATCGGATCGGTCGTCCGCACCGCACAGGGGTTGGCCGTGCTGCGGGCGGACGACGCTGGCGGCGACGACGCCGACTCTGATGCCCACCGCGACGAGATCGGCACCGCCGTTCTCGACGACAACCTCGAGGAGGTCGGCCGGGTCGTCGACGTCTTCGGGCCGGTCGGTCGCCCCTACTTGGCGGTGACGCCGGACGACGACGTCCACCTGCCGTCGCTGGTCGGGTCGACGCTCTACGCCCGGTAGTCGGCCGGAGCAGCCGGTGGCACGCGTTCGCGGTCGTTCCTCGACACGTGCCCGTGTAACAAAAACACCATAGGACCCGGGGCCAAACGCCGCGCTATGAACGACGACCGGAAACGGGTTCTCGTGGCCGTCGGCGTGACGGTGCTGCTCTTTCTCGGCATCCAACTCGGCGCGCTGGCGCTGCTCGAGCCGTTCTACGAGTCCGAACGGCAGGCCGTCGACGACCCCGCGAACCCGACCAACAGTATCGTCTACTTCGGCATCATCCTCGTCGCGACCGGGTTCATGCTGGCCGCGTTCAAGTACGACCTGCAAGGACTCATCCGCGCGATGATCGTCGCCGTCAGCGTCATGCTCGCGTGGTACGTCTTAAGCGAGTTCGTGCCGCCCGTCGTCACGGTCGGGTCGACGAACGCCCTCGCCGCGGCGGCCGCCGTCGGCGTCGGCGCGGCGCTATACCTCCACCCGGAGTGGTACGTCATCGACGGCGCCGGCGTGTTGATCGGGGCCGGCGCCGCCGCCCTGTTCGGCATCAGTTTCGGGCTCCTCCCGGCGCTGCTGTTGCTGACCGTGCTGGCGGTCTACGACGCCATCAGCGTCTACGGCACCGAACACATGCTCGATCTGGCCGAGGGCGTGATGGACCTCAAGATCCCCGTCGTCCTCGTCGTGCCGACGACGCTCTCGTACTCCTACCTCGAACCCGATAGCAACCCCGAGACGCTCGAGGACGGCGGGAGCGAAGCCAACGACGCCGACGACGAACGAAACATCGACCGCGACGCCCTGTTCATCGGCCTCGGCGACGCCGTCATCCCCACGATTCTCGTCGCCAGCGCGGCCTTCTTCCTCGAGGCCGGAACGATCTCGGTGCCGTTCATCGCACTGAACTGGGCGGCGCTGGGCGCGCTCGTCGGGACGCTCGCCGGGCTGCTCGTGCTGATGTACATGGTGCTCAAGGGGCGTGCGCACGCGGGCCTGCCGCTGCTCAACGGCGGCGCGATCGGCGGCTACCTGATCGGGGCGCTCGCGAGCGGCCTGTCGATTGCGACTGCGCTCGGGCTGTAACGCGCCGCTCGATCCTCGTCCGGTTCTCGTTCTGCCGTCGGTCTCGCGTTTCGCGAACGCCGTCGCGCGATGCCGCGGTCGAAAAGCAGCGTGACGTCGAACCTCGCGCTCGAGGTGCGACTTACTCGCCCGATGGCAGCCGGTACGTCGGCCCCTCGTCCGTATCCTGCACCTCGATGCCGAGTGCCTCGAGTTCGTCGCGCAGTTCGTCCGCACGCTCGTAGTTGCCCGCGTCGCGTTCCTGCTCGCGGACCTCGAGCACGAGGTCGACGACGTCGCCGGCGAGTTCGGCCGACCCGGTCGTCTCGTCGGTAAAGGAGAGTCCGAGGACGTCGCCAAGCTCCTCGAGGGCGTCGACGGCTTCGCGGAGGCCGCGGTAGTCGTACTCGTCGGTGTCGTCGACGTGGGCGTTGATCTCGCTCGCGATTTCCAGCAGCGCGGACTGGGCCTCGCGCGTGTTGAAGTCGTCGTTCATGGCCTCGACGAACGCCTCGCGGGCGTCGTCGACGGCTGCGCGGAACGCCTCGTCCTCGACTTTCGTCCGCGCGTCGGGCGAATCGAGGGCGTCGACGGCCGTCTCGTAGGCGCGCTCGAGCCGTTCCCAGCGCTCCTCGGCCTCGGCGATCGTCTCGTCGGAGTACAGCTGCTTGCTGTTGTACGATCCCGCCGTCAGGAAGGTCCGGAGGACGTTCGTCCCCCACTGGTCGACGGCGTCTTCGACGGTGACGAAGTTGCCGAGGCTCGAGGACATCTTCTCGTCGTCCATCTGGAACAGTTCGCAGTGGAGCCAGTACTTGGCGAACTGCCGGTCGGTCGCGGCCTCCGACTGGGCGATCTCGTTTTCGTGGTGCGGGAAGACCAGATCGCGGCCGCCGACGTGGAGGTCCAGCGTCTCGTCCAAGTGGGTCATGCTCATGACTGAGCACTCGATGTGCCAGCCGGGGCGGCCCTCGCCCCACGGCGACTCCCAGGTCTGAGACGTTTCGCAGGCCTCCTCGGCCGGTGCGGCGCCCTCATGGCGGTGCTCCGCGACCGCGTCGGCGTCGACGCCGCCGGCCTTCCAGAGCGCGAAGTCCGCGGGGTGGCGCTTCTCCGAGCGCTCGTCGGGGTCGCCCTGGGACTCGATCTCCTCGAGTTCCTGGTTCGAGAGCTTGCCGTAGTCGTCGAACGCGGTGACGTCGAAGTAGACCGAGCCGTTGGACTCGTAGGCGTAGCCCTTCTCGACTAGGGTCTCGACGAGGTCGATGATCTCGGGGACGTGCTCGGAGACGCGGGGGTAGACCTCCGCCCGCAGGAGGTTCAGCGAGCGCATGTCCGCGAGGGTGTGTTCGATGTAGCTCTCGGCGACCTCGGGTTCGCTCTCGCCTAAGTCGTCCTCGCCGACGCGGGCGACGATCTTCTCGTTGATGTCGGTGAAGTTCTCGACGTGACGCACGTCGTAGCCGAGGTACTCGAGCCAGCGGTGCATGACGTCGACGTGGACCCACGACCGCGCGTGGCCCAGGTGGGGCGGGTCGGACACCGTCAGGCCACAGTAGTAGAGCAAGACGTTCTCCGGGTCCTGTGGCTCGAACGGCTCCCGTTCGCCCGTCAACGTGTTCGTCACGTGCAGGGTCATTACCGGCACTTCCCCCGGCTGAAAGTTAAGCGGTGTGATGGCCCGCGAGCGACGGCACAACGCGGGGCGCAGTCGCGGTTCGATCCGTGCCGACCGGCAGGAGATTTATTCCCGTCAGTCCCCATTAGGAATACATGCATACCCAATCGGACGCCACGGATTCGGGATTTTGGGGAGGTGCTGACGACGACGACGTGGCGCTCCAGCGGTTTCGGACCCTCGTCGAGACGATCGACGACGGGCTCTATCAGCTCGACGCGGCCGGCCGCTTCGTCGCGGTCAACGACGCGGTCGTCGAGACGACGGGCTACTCGCGCGACGAACTGCTCGGCGAGCACATCTCGCTCCTGCTCGACGACACTGACGTCGAGGCCATCGAGCGCGAACTGGCCGCCGCCCTCGCCGGCGGGGACGAGGGAGAGGCCGCCGTCGCGTTGCCGACCTTCGAACTCGCAATCCGAACCGTCGACGGCGACGAAATTCCCTGCGAACTGCGGGTGTCGCCGCTCATCGCCGACGGCGAACTGCAGGGGACGATCGGCGTCGCTCGAGACCTCGCGGAGACCAAAGAGCGGCTGCAGACGCTCGAGTCCGTGCGGGCGCCCGACGGGCCGAACGCCGGCGTCGTCGTCCTCGACGACGCGCTCGACGTCACCTGGGTCGACGACACGGCCGCGGCGTTTCTCGACCTCGACCGCGACGCGGTCGTCGGCCGGGACGGTCGGACGGTGGTCGAGGACACCATCGCGGACCGCCTCGCGGCGCCGGAGCCGTTCGTCCGGAGCGTCACCTCGACCTACGACGAGGGCAGCTACCTCGATCGGTACGAGTGTCGCGCGACCGGCGACGACGGCCAGTCGCGCTGGCTCGAGTACCAGAGTAAACCGATCGAATCGGGAGAGTACGCCGGCGGCCGGATCGAACTCTACTCCGACATCACCGATCGGAAGCGATCGGAGAGCGACCTCCGGGAGAGCCGGGAGGCGTTCGAGTCGCTGGTCGACGCCGTCGAGGAGTACGCGATCTTCCGGCTGGACGCCGACGGCACCGTCATCAGCTGGAACCAGGGCGCGAAACAGATCAAGGGCTACGACGCCGACGAGATCGTCGGCGAGCACTTCTCGACGTTCTACACCCAGGAGGACCGCGCTGACGGTATCCCCGACCAGAACCTCGAGATCGCCCTCGAGAACGGCTCCGTCGAGGACGAGGGCTGGCGCGTCCGTCAGGACGGCTCGCGGTTCTGGGCGAACGTGACGATCACGCCGGTTCGGGACGCCGACGGGACCCACCGCGGCTTCCTGAAAGTGACCCGAGATATGACGGACCGCTGGGAGCGCGAGCAGGAACTCGAGAGCGAACTCCAGCAGATCCTCGGCCGAGTCTCGGACGCGTTCTACGCGGTCGACGACGAGTTCCGATTTACGCACGTCAACGATCGCGCCGCCGAACTGCTCGAGCGCTCCGAGGACGAACTGCTGGGCGAACGGCTCTGGGACGTCTTCCCCGATCTCAGGGATTTCGACGAGGTCTGGGACGCCTTCCACACGGCCATGGAAACCCAGTCGCCGACCAGCTACGAACTCTACTACGACACGCTGGACTTCTGGGTCGAGGCGAACCTCTACCCCTCCGCGACCGGCATCTCGGTGTACTTCCGCGACGTCACCGAGCGCGTCCAGCGCGAGCGAGAACTCGAGGAGTCCGAGCAGCGGTACCGCACGCTCGCGGAACACTTCCCGAACGGGATCGTGACGCTGTTCGACCACGACCTCGAGTACACGCTGGCGGCGGGCCAGGGATTCGACAAGATCCCCGTTGATCCCGACGATCTCGAGGGCGAGAACTTCTACGACGTCTGGTCCGAGGAAACCGCCGCCGACCTCGAGCCGGCGCTCCTGGCGGCCCTCGAGGGCGAGCAGGAGTCGGTCGAACTCAAGTACGTCGGCCGGGAGTGGGTGCTCTACGCGGTCCCGATCACCGACAGCCGGGGCGACGTCTTCGCCGGCGTGACGATGGCCCACGACATCACCGAGCGCAAGAAGTCCCAGCGGCAACTCGAGGAGACGATCGCGCAACTCGAGGAGTCCAACGAACGGCTCGAGCAGTTCGCCTACGCGGCGAGCCACGACCTGCAGGAACCCCTGCGGATGGTCTCGAGCTACCTCCAGCTCATCGAGAGCCGCTACGCCGATACGCTCGACGAGGACGGCGAGGAGTTCCTCGAGTTCGCGGTCGACGGCGCCGAGCGGATGCGCGACATGATCGACGGCCTGCTCGAGTACTCGCGGGTCGAAACGCAGGGCGCCCCGCTCGAACCGATCGCCCTCGATCCGGTCCTCGAAGACGTGCTCGAGGATCTGCAACTCCAGATCGAGGAGACCGACGCCGAAATTGCGATCGAGTCGTTACCCCGCGTCGAGGGCGACGCCAGCCAGTTGCGCCAGGTGTTCCAGAACCTGCTCTCGAACGCGCTCGAGTACAGCGGCGACGAGCCGCCGCGGGTCCGTGTCGACGCCGAACGCCGCGGCGATCGGTGGCTGATTTCGGTCGCCGACGAGGGGATCGGGATCGACGCCGACGAGCAGGAGGCCGTCTTCAACGTGTTCAAACGACTCCACAGCCGGGACGAACACCCCGGCACCGGGATCGGGCTGGCGCTGTGCCAGCGGATCGTCGAGCGCCACGGCGGCGATATCTGGGTCGACTCGGAACCGGGCGAGGGCGCGACGTTCTCGTTTACGCTGCCCGCCGTCGACGACCGGGAGTGAAGTTCCCACACCCAGCCGTCATTCCGCCGCTCGAGGTGCGAACTGCCCGATTCTACACGATCGTTCGTTGATTGACCGCGACCCTTTTCCCTTCGCATCCACTTGAATCGGTAGCTGTCCTCCCCCGATCTCAATGAGTAAGACAAATTCCTCCCCCGCCGACGACGTTCTCGACCTCGAGCGCCCGCTGAACGCCCTGGCCACGAGCCCGGACTTTCGCGGCCCCGTCGAACAGGTCGAGGGCGAGTTCTGTAACGACCACTTCGCGCTGATCTACGACGCTCCCGCCGACCAGTTCGCGGCCGTCGTCCCGTTCCTCCGGCAGGGCCTCGAGCGCGGCGAGCAGTGCGTCTACGTCACGGACAAGGATTCGGTGGATGCGGTCCGAACGGCGCTTCGGGACGGAGGAATCGACGTCGAGGCCGCCGTCGCGTCGGGCTCGCTTGTCGTCGAGACGTTTCAAAACACCTACCTCAAGAACGGGGCGTTCGACGTCGACGAGATGATCTCGTTCTACGCGGACGTCATCGACGAAGTCAACGCCGAGTACGAGGGCTTTCGCCTGGCGGCCGAGATGTCCTGGATCCTCGAGAGCGACGTGGCGATCGAGGAGACGATGACCTACGAGAGCAAGGTCAACGACCTCTTCGACGACGAGGACGCGGTCGCGGTCTGTCAGTACGACCGCAATCGGTTCCCGCCGGAAGTCATCCGCGACGTCGTCCGCGTCCACCCGCACCTCATCTACGACGACACCGTCTGTCACAACTTCTACTACACGCCGCCCGAGGAGTTCTGCGGCCCGAACCAGCCGACCCACGAACTCGACCGGATGCTCGGCACGCTGCGCGAACGAACCGAGGCGAAAACCGAACTGCAGGAACGCGAGCGCTACCAGCAGCGCCAGAACGAGATCATCGCCGACCCCGATCGCTCGTTCGAGCAAAAGCTCGACGCGCTGTTCGAGCTGGGCTGCGAACGGTTCGATCTCGATCTCGGCGGCATAGCTCGCGTCGATCCGGACGACGACCGGTTCGAACTCGAGTACGTCAGCGACGAGCACGAGCACCTCGAACCGGGCGCCGAACTGCCGCTGTCGGAGACCTTCTGCGCCCTCGCGGCGGAGACGAAAGCGGTCGCGGACGTTACCGATCCCGAATCGGAGGGGTGCGACGGCATTCTCGCCTGTCGCGAGTTCGGCATTCGGGCGTACCTCGGCACCTACGTCGAGATCGACGGCGGCCCCGATCGGTCCGTCGCGTTCGTCGGCGAGTCCACCCGCGACGAGCCCTTCTCCGAGGACGAGTGCGAATTCCTCCGCTCGATCGGCCAGTGGGTCACGTACGAACTCGAGCAACACGAGCGCGAGCGCGAACTCGAGCGCACGGTCGACCGCCTCGAGACCTCGAACGAACGCTTAGAGCAGTTCGCCTACGCCGCCTCCCACGACATGCAAGAGCCCCTGCGGATGGTCTCGAGCTACCTCCAACTCATCGAGCGCCGCGACGAGGACCTCTCCGCGGAGACGCGCGAGTACCTCGAGTTCGCGGTCGACGGCGCCGAGCGGATGCGCGCGATGATCGACGGCCTCCTGCAGTACTCGCGGGTCCAGTCCCGCGGCGGCCCGCTCGAGCCGACCGATCTCGAGGCCGTCGTCGCGGACGTTCGCGACGACCTGCAACTCCGTCTCGCGGAGACCGACGCGGACCTGACGGTCGGGGACCTGCCTCGCGTCACGGGCGACCCCGAGCAACTCCGCCAACTGTTCCAGAACCTGCTGGACAACGCGCTCACGTACGCGGGCGACGAGCCGCCGCGGATCGATACCACGGCCGAACGCACGTCCGACGGCGACGGATGGACGATTTCGGTCCGCGACGAGGGCATCGGCATTCCGGTCGCCGAACAGGATCGGATCTTCGACCTCTTCGATCGGCTCCACAGCCGCGAGGAGTACGCCGGCACCGGGATCGGGCTGGCGCTGTGCCAGCGGATCGTCGAGCGCCACGCGGGCGCCATCCGCGTCGATTCGGAGCCGGGCGAGGGCGCGACGTTCTCCGTTACGCTCCCGGCTGCGGACGAGGCATAACGGAACGAACCGGCGTCGATTTCGCGGGTTCCAGCAGTCTAGTCTTACTCGTTCTCGTCTGTACGCACGACGACGCCCTCGAGCGCGGCTTCGACCGCTCGCACGGCGTTTGCCCCCTCGATTCGGTCGACGACGAGCACCATCGTTCCGTCGCCGACGGCGGCAGCCGTCGTCGACACGTCCTCGAGCGCGAGCCGCTCGAGCGCTGCGGCCAAGGCGGTCGGGTCTACCTCGCCGGTCGCGATGATCGCGGTTCGGTCGCCGTCGACGGAGCCGAAGGCCGCGCCGCCGACGGCGAGCAGCGCTTCGGGTTCGGAGTCGCCGGGAGCGTCGGCTTCGCGCTCGAGCGGGCCGATCCCGCTCTCCATGCGGACCTGCACGGCTCGCGACTCGGTCCCGTAGTCGGGAACCTCCTCGGCGTACCGGCGCAGGGCGGTCGCGATCGCGTCGGTGTCGCCCTCGAGTCCGTCGGCCGCGAGGAAGCGGGCGGCGGCGGTGTAGTTGACGACGCCCGCGCGAAGCGCCGTCAGGAGGAACGGGTGGTCGGCGACGGCCCGGCGCGTCTCGGCTGCCAGTGACATACCGGGAGCGCGTCCCGGATCGGCATAAAGTCGCCGCCATCCGCGACAGGCGTCGGAACCGATCGACGTCGGACCGTGCCCGGCCGTCGGATTCGACCCGATCGAACCGGTACGTGAACAGGGCTAAACCTCTGGGGCCCCTCGCAGACGGTATGACCGCGTCCGACCCGGATTCCCCCGCGTCCGCCGCTACCGAGGACGACGTTCGGGAGGCCGTCTCCCTGTTCCTCCGGCGGAACTTCCCCCAGATCGAACTGCACGGCGGCGAGTCGACGATCACCGAAGTCGACCTCGAGGAGCGCCGCGTCGGGATCAACCTCACCGGCGCCTGCAGCGGCTGCGGCGTCAGCCCGATGACGACCCAGGCAATCCAGCGCCGGCTCCCCGACGAGATCGACGCGATCGACGCCGTCAGCGTCAGTACGGGACTCGACGGGCTGGCCGAGGAGTCGGGTTCGGGGCCGGACGTCCCGCCGGATGTCCCCTTCTGATCCGTCGGTTCGACCCCCCGGCACCGCGGCGCCCGCGACCGCACCCCTTTTGCCGCGAGCGTCCCTTTCACCTCCTATGAAGCCTGACGAGGTCGAAGAACTCATCGAATCGGCACTCGAGGACGCCGAGGCGACGGTCACGCACGCCCGCGACGAACACGACGAGGACCACCTCGCGGCGACTGTCGTCTCGCCCGCGTTCGAGGGCCTGCCGCTGGTTCAGCAGCACCAGCGGGTCTACGACGCCCTCGACGACCACATGACGACCGACATCCACGCCCTGGAGCTGTCGACGTACACGCCCGAGGAGTACGAGGACGCCGAGGCCTAGGGCGGAGACTTCGGTCCGGAACCGCACACCGCGCGGCGACACGCGACCCGCACGTTTATCCATCTCTGTTGATAGGATTGCGTATGGAAGCGCTCAACCCCCGAATTCGACTCCTCTGGATCGGACAGGGGCTCCTCGCCGCGGTCGTCGTCGGCATCGGCCTCGCGGCCGTCGATCAGTTGCTCGTCGACGTACCCGCGGCCGCAATCGGCGGCGTCGCCGCGCTCATCCTCGTGCTCGGCGTCGCCTACGCCGTGCGGCTCTACCAGGTCTGGAAATTCGAACTGCAAGCGGACGCCCTCTACCTCGAGCGGGGCGTCGTCACGTTCGTCGAAACCGCGGTCCCGTTCGTCCGCGTCCAGCACGTCGACACGCAGTTCGGCCCCGTCGAGCGCGTCTTCGGGCTCTCGAGCGTGGTCGTCTACACGGCGGGCACCCGGAACGCGGACGTCCGGATTCCGGGGCTGACGCCGGACCGCGCGCGGGAGCTTCAAGACACCCTTCGGGAACTCGCCGTCGAGAGCGAGGCCGAGGACGCCGTCTAACATGTCCAGTATGAACCGCTTGCACCCGTTCAGCGCGGTCACGTACTCGCTCCGGTACGCCTTCCTCGGCCTCTGGCTCCCGCTCTTCCTCGTGGGCGCACTGGCGAGCGTCTTCGAGCCGATACAGGGAAGTTGGACGGTCGTCGCCGCGCCGCTTGGCTTCCTGCTCGGGCTCAGCTACGGCGTCGCGTACTACTATCGGTTCGGCTACCAGATCACCGAGGATACCGTCGACGTCGCGTCCGGCGTGTTCGCCCGCCGCTCTCGAGAGATACCCTACGGCCGGATCCAGAACGTCGACATCCGGCAGGGCGTCGTCCAGCGCCTGCTCGGCGTCGCCGTCGTCTCGATCGAGACCGCCGGCGGGGGCACGACCGAAGCGACGCTGTCCGTCGTCGGCGAGGACGAAGCGGATCGCCTCCAGGCGGAGATCCGCCGCCGTACTGCGGGCGTGAAGGAACGGCGGCAGGAACAGGACCGGGAGCACGCACCGGAGTCGGACGCGAACGTCGACCCCGAATCCCAGCCCGATGCCGAACCCGATCGTCAGCCCGCCGCTGGGACGGACGGCCCGGCCGGGGCCGAAACAGATCCGGATGCGGTAACGGCCGACTCGAGTTCGGACGCCGGACGACCGACTTCCGAGTCGACGGCGCGGCCGAGCCCGCAGCAGCGCCGCCGGCGGCTGTTCGAACTCGCCGACACGGAACTACTGTTGTACGCCTTCACGACGTTCCGGCCGGCCGCCGGCGCCGCCGGCCTCTTCCTGTTTTTCTTCGCGACCGACGCGGTGCTCGAGGCCTTCCTCGCCGCCGCGGCACCGTTCGGCGGTCCGCAGGACCTCGCGTCCGGCGACGCGGGGAGCTACGGCATCCTGACGATCGTCTCGGGGCTGATCAGCGTCGGCGTCACGTACCTCCTCAGCGTCGCGTACACCTTCGCGATGTACTACGATTTCCAGCTCGGCCGCATCGGCGACGATTTCGTCTACGACCGCGGCCTATTGCAGCGGTACAGCGGCTCGATCCCCGCCGAGAAGGTCCAGTCGGTCACGGTCACCGACAACCCGCTCCAGCGGCTGCTCGGCTACGCCGGGCTGTGGGTCGAGACCGCCGGCTACGGTCCCGACAGCGACGCCGGCAGCCAGTCGGCTGTCCCGCTGGCGGCCCGCGACCGCATCTACACGTTCGCCGAGAACCTCACCGGCGTCGAGACGCCGTCGTTCGAAAGCCCGTCGCCGATCGCCCGTCGGCGCTACGCGGTGCGGTACTCGCTGCTCGCCGCCGCGATCGTCGCCGTCGCCTTCGGCCTGTCGTACGCGACGCCGCTCGAGCGGTGGTACCTCGCCGCGGTCGTCTTCGTCGCGGTGCCGCCGGCGGCGCACCTCCGGTACACGCACCTGGGCTACTTCGTCGGCGACGACCACCTCGTGATCCGCAGCGGCTTCTGGCGCCGGCGGACGACCGTGATCCCCTACTACCGGATCCAGACGGTCTCGACGCGGCGCTCGATCTTCCAGCGCCGGCTCGGCCTCGCCTCGCTGGTCGTCGACACGGCCAGTTCCCGCTCGTTCGTCTGGTCGTCGTCGACGATCTACGATATCGCCCTCGAGGACGCCCGCGACGTTCACGGGGCGAGTCGCGACCACCTGCAGACGGCCTTGCGCGAGCGCAAGGCGGCCGACGATCTCGGCGTCTCCGTCGATTTCACGTGATCGCCTGACGGGTATTCTTTCCGTCTCTACTCGCCCGCCTCGAGACGCGACCCGCCGAAGCGGCCGCGCGCGGACCGCGACGTTTTTGCACCGACCGTTCCACTCGCCGTACATGATAGATGGCGTCGCCGAGCGTGCCGGTGGTCGCGGTGATTAGCGACGCGCTTCGGTATCCCGTCGCCGACGAGGTCGGTCGGGGAGCGTTGCTCAGGTGTCTGATCGCCGTCGTCCTGCTCGTCGTCGGCCTCCGGTACGCGGCGGCGCTCGTCCCGCTGGTGGTCGGGCTCGTTCCGGCGCTCCTCGCGGTCGTCGGCCTCGTCCTCCTCCTCGGAACGACCGCTGTCCTGCTCGCCGATCCCGCGCAGCGGGACTGGCCCAGCGTTCGAGGGCTGCTCCGACCCGGACTCGCAGCGCTCGCGCTGTCGATCGTGGGACTCGCCCCGCCGATCGGCTTGCTGGCACTGTCGGCGATGCAAACGGCCGACAGCGGGACGCTCGAGGGCGGTGCGGGAGTGCTCACGCTCGTGTCGACGACGCTGTTGCTCTTCGCCCTCCTGGCGTGTGCGTACGCGTATCCGGTCGCGGTCGCTGCGAGCGTCTCGAACGGACGGTTGCGCGCCGCCGCCGATACCGACGTCGTCATGCCGGTGCTCGCCGACGCGACGTACCTCCTCCGCTGGATCGTCGGCTTTTCGCTCGTGCTGCTCGGCACGTGGTGTGCCCTGATGACCCTCCAGCGGGGCGACGCGTCGGGGATCCTCGCCGCGGCCGCCGCCGCGTACTTCCTCGTGGCGGGCGCTCGAACGGTCGGCGTCGGCTACGCCGACGCGTCGGGACGCTCGGCCGTGGATTCACGGTGAGACGCTCCTGACGTCGCGTCGGCCGTTCGTTTGCTCGTTCGGTTGTCGATCGACGCAAAACGCGGAGAACAATCAGCGGTCGAAAACGACCGATCGTACTGTACTCGAACGGCCGACCAGTCAAACGTCGAAAGTCGAAAATCGAACGGCGAACGGCCAACGGCCAACGGCGCCTCGTCAGACTCGAGTCAGATCGAGGCGCGATTCAACGCTCCGTTAGACGTTCGGGATTCGCGGCTCGGTGTTCTCGACGCGGCGGTTGTGGACCGCCTCGCCGGTCCGTGCGTCGAAGAGGTGGATCGCGTCTTCGGGGATGTGGGCGACGACGCGGTCGCCGGAGTTGACCGTACTCATCCCGTCGATCGTCGCGATGATCGTCTCTCGGTCGGTGTCCAGCAACTCGGTGTCGTCGCCGAATTCGTCGTTGCCGAGCACGAGGTAGACGATGTTCTCGTCGCCGGTCGGTTCGACGACCGAGACCTGTGCGGGGACCTCGTGGCCGCCCGCCTGTCGCCCCTCGTCGCGTTCGATGTCGATATCCTCCGGTCGAATGCCGAGGACGACGTCGCTGCGGCCCTCGATCGAATCCGCGATATCGTCCGAGACGGCGTACTCGAGGTGCTCGCCGACGAGCGTGGCGCCGTCGGCCGTCTCGCGAACGTCCACGTCGAGGAAGTTCATCGACGGCTCGCCGATGAAGTTCGCGACGAACTGGTTGGCGGGCTCGTGGTAGCACTCGAGCGGCGTCCCGACCTGCTGGAGTTCGCCGTCGTTGAGGATCGCGATACGATCGCCCATCGTCATCGCTTCCGTCTGGTCGTGGGTGACGTAGACCGTCGCCGTGTCGAGTTCCTCCTGCAGTTGCTGGAGCTCGGTCCGCATCTGCGCGCGGAGCTTGGCGTCCAAGTTCGAGAGCGGCTCGTCCATCAGGAAGACCGCCGGTTCGCGGACGATCGCGCGACCGAGCGCGACGCGCTGTTGCTGGCCGCCCGAGAGCTCGCCGGGCTTGCGGTCGAGCAGCTCGCCGATCCCCATCATCTCGGCGGCCTCCTCGACGCGGTCGGTGATCTCGTCGTCCGAGAGCTCCGTCGACTCCTCGAGGCCGAACGACATGTTCTCCCGCACGGTCATGTGCGGGTAGAGCGCGTACGACTGGAACACCATCGCGATGTCCCGGTCCTTCGCGGGGATGTCGTTGATCACGCGGTCGTCGAGTCGAATCTCGCCGTCCGTGATCGTCTCGAGGCCGGCGATCATCCGCAGGGTCGTCGACTTGCCACAGCCCGACGGGCCGACGAGAACGAGGAACTCCCCGTCCTCGATGTCGATCGATACCTCGTCGACGGCAACGATATCGCTGCCGTCGTCGTCCGTGAATACCTTCGTTACGTTGTCGAGTGTCGTTTCTGCCATCGTCAGTTCCTCCGTTTTGGTGTACTCGGTCGGCGGTCGGTCATATTTGTGCGCCCTCCGCGAATTGGTCGGCGAACAGCACGTACACGATCAGCGTCGGTAGCGCCGTGATGAACGCCCCCGCCATCCGCAGCGGGTAGTCGGTTCCCTGCAGCGACTCGCCGAGCCCCGACAGGATCAGCGTCGCGGACGCGGCCGAGTCGCTCACGCTGCCGATGATCGTCAGCGAGAACAGGAACTCGTTCCAGATCTGGGTGAACTGGAAGATGAACACGACGGCGAACATCGGCACCGATAGCGGCAGGACGATCCGCCGGTAGATCCGCCAGACCGTCGCGCCGTCGAGTCGCGCCGCCTCGATCATCTCCCAGGACATCGTCTTGTACTGCGACCGGAACATCAGCGTACAGATCGGAATCCCGTACGCCGTGTGCGTGATGATCAACTCGAGGATCGTCGCGTGGTGTTCCGCGAGCAGCGGGAGCCCCCAGAGGAACGCGAGTCGCTCGCCGAACTGCACGTACTGGTTCCAGAACTCGAACAGGGGAACGATCACGGCCTGGTACGGGACGAAGATGCCCGCGATGAACAGCGCGAAGACCGCGACCTGACCGCGCCAGTTGACGAGGGTCAACCCGTACGCCGCCGTGCTGCCGAAGATCGCACAGAGGATCGTCGCGGGGATCGTAAACAGCATACTGTTGACGAGTCCTCGACTGAGCATATCGAACGCGAAGGACCACTTCTCGAACGTGACTCCCTCGAGTCCCGGGGGGACGAACGGATAGGTTGTTCGCAGCGCTTCCGACGTTTTGATCGACGTCACCAGCCCCGATTCGATCGGGATCAGGTAGAAGACGACGAGACCCGCCAGGGTCGCGTACAGCAGGAGCTGCTGTACGTCGATGGACTCCAGTGCGGTTCGGTCCGCCGTCGGTGTCGGTTCGGGTGTGGCTGTCTCCTCGCTCATAGGTTCCCTCGTTTGTATTGTGTGTATAGGTACGGTGCGATGACGGCCAGCGACAGCGCGAACAACACGAGCGCGATCGCGGAGCCGTAGGCCCACTCCGATTTACCGAACGACTCGCGAACCATGAAGGTCGCGAGGATGTCCGCGCCGAGGCGCGGCCGGTAGCCGCCGAAGGTGGCGTACAGGAAGTCGAACGCCTTGAGCGCGAACAGGACGAGGGTCACGGACGCGCTGACCATCGCGGGCCGTAGCTGCGGGATGATGACGCGCCAGTACATGCGGATCGTGCTGGCGCCGTCGACGCGGGCGGCCTCGTATTGGTCGGTCGGGATCGACCGAAGCGCGGCGAGGTAGATGACCATCGCGTAGCCGCTGAACTGCCAAACCAGCGCGAAGATCACCGATCCGAGGACGAGTTTCGGATTGCCGAGCCAGTTGTACGGACCGAGACCGAAGATGCCGATGAACTGATTGACGATCCCGTTGTTGACGTTGTACATCCACCGCCAGAACTGCGCGGTGACGATGAACGACAGGGCGAACGGGAGTAGGTAGATCGTCCGGAACGATCGCTCGAATCGGATTTTCCGGTCGAGCAGCAGAGCGAGGACGAGTCCGATCGCCAGACACGCCACGGTAAAGACCACGAGCAACACGACCGTGTTCCGCGTCGCCGACCAGAACTGGGGATCGTTCAGCAACGCCGTGTAGTTGCCGATCCCGAGGTCGGTGTAGTCCGGATCGCCGAAGCCCGAGTAACTCGTCAGCGACAGGAAGCCGTTCCATACGATCGCCGCGTAGACGAAAAACCCCATGAGGAGGAACGGCGGGAACCAGAACGGCGCCGACTGAACGATGTCGCTATCGAGCAAGCGACGAGCCGTCGAGCGTCCTTCGACCGTCCCCCCGTCGGTCTCGATGCGTCGCTTATCACGGACGCTACGCAGTATCTCTAACACTCCTTTCATAAAATTGGTAGACTGTTGTGATTATACGACGTCCATGAAGCCGCTCGTCGCGCTGTCGACGTCGAACGGGTCCGCGAAGTTGTCGTTAAGCACGCCCTCGAGTTCCGACTGGGTGCTCGGGTCGACCGCGAGCCCGTGCGCGAGCGTCGGCGGCTTCTCCGATACCTCGTCGAAGTCCTCGATGGTGTCGACGAGGTAGTCGTTGAACTCGTCGGTGGCGACGTCCGTTCGCGTCGGGATCGATCCCTTGTACTGGTTGTACGCCACCTGCGCGTCCTCGGAGCCGACGTAGCGAAGCCACGCGGCGGTCTCCTCGGGGCTCGGGTTGTCGCCGGGGTAGATGAACGAGTCCATGTGGAGGGTGTAGAGGTCCTCGGTTCCGGGGAAGCGGACCGCGTCCCAGTCGGAGCCGTACTCCAGCCCTTCGGTGATGTACGCGCCGGCGACCCAGTTACCCTGGTGGATGAACGCGGCGTCGCCGCTCATGATGTCCTGGTTGACCTCGGTGAAGTCAATCGAAGCCGCGTCGCTGTTGATGTAGTTGGTCAGGATCTCCTCGAGTTTTTCGAACGTCCCTCGGACGGCGCTCTCGTCACCGTTGCCCTCGATAAAGTTCATGTAGGCGTCGTACCCGTGCTCGCTGAGCATCGTGACGCCCCACGTCTGGAGGATACCCCAGGGAGCGAGCGAGAACGCCAGCGGCGTCGCGTCGGTCTCGGAGGACACGGTGTCCAGCGCGGAGATGAGGTCGTCGACGCTCTCCAGCGACGAGGGATCGACGCCCGCCTCCTCGATGACCTCGACGTTGTAGAAGAGGTCGTTCAGTCGGTGGGAGCCGATCGGAACCGCGGAGAAGCCGGCGTCGGACTGACAGGCCTCCACGGCCTCCTGGGCGTGTGCGTCCTTCAGACCGGCTTCGTCCCAGACGTTGCTCTCGATATCGCCGAGGACGCCCTCGTACTGCGCGAGGTTCGCGCCGGGCCAGCCGGCGAACGAACTCGGCGGGTCGCCGCCCTGCAGCCGGTTGGCGACCGTCTGGTCGAGGTTCTGGTTCCCACCGCCGCCGATGGGCTGTTCGTTGACCTCCATGTCAGGATACTGCTCCTGGAAGGTCGAGAAGAGGGCGTCGGCGGCTTCCGCGCCGTCGCCGCCGGTCCAGCCGTGGAGGACCTCGAGCTCGTTGCTCCACTGGCCGTCGCCACCGTTGCCGTTACCGTTGCCGTCACCGTTGCCGTTACCGTTGCCGTCGCCATTTCCGCCGCCAGTACAACCCGCAAGCGCGGTAAGCGCTCCGGTTCCCGCCAGGCCTGCACCCTTCAGAACCGTTCTCCGCGAACGATCACTATTGAAATCCATGTTAAGCCTCACCATATTTGTAGAAGACCGAATACTTAATAGTTACTATTATTATTTTAGATGCGAGTAAAGGCAAGATCAAACCCATATTTAACACTTACTATTATTATTTTATAACCGAGTGAAGATATAGTTGTACAACTATTCGACCGAACGTGATCGCCGGTTCGTCCCTGTCGACGGGTACGCTGCAGGCGGATCGTCGCGCCGTACCGGTGGATTTTACCTGACACCCCGAGATGCCCCGCGTATGGGAGACGACGACTACCGAATCGAGGAGGACAGCCTCGGCGAGATGCAGGTGCCCGCGGACGCCTACTGGGGGGCCCAGACCCAGCGCGCGATCCAGAACTTCCCCATCTCGGGGATCACGTTCAGCCGCCGGTTCGTCCGCGCGCTCGGCGTCGTCAAGAAGGCCGCCGCACAGGCCAACCGCGACCTTGATCTGATCGAGGAGGACGTCGCCGAGGCGATCATCGAGGCCGCCGACGAGGTTATCGAAGGGCAACACGACGACCAGTTCCCGGTCGACGTCTTCCAGACCGGCTCCGGCACCTCGTCGAACATGAACGCCAACGAGGTCATCGCCAACCGCGCCGCCGAGCTCATGGGGTCGGAGATCGGCGACCGCGTCGTCCACCCCAACGACCACGTCAACTACGGCCAGTCGAGCAACGACGTCATCCCGACCGCGATGCACGTCGCCTCCCTCGAGGCCGTCGAGAAGGACGTCATCCCCGCGCTGGATACCCTCCGCGAGGCGCTCGAGGAGAAAGAGGAGGAGTTCGACGACGTCGTCAAGACCGGTCGCACCCACCTGCAGGATGCGACGCCCGTAACCCTGGGACAGGAGTTCTCCGGCTACCGCACGCAGGTCGAGAAGGGCCTCGCACGCGTCGACAAGGTCCGCGAACACCTCGCAGAACTCGCGCTGGGCGGCACCGCGACCGGCACCGGGCTGAACACCCACCCCGAGTTCCCCTCGCGCGCGGCAGAATATATTACGAAGGAGACCGGCGTCCAGTTCCGCGAGGCCGACAACCACTTCGAGGCCCAGGCCGCCCACGACGCGATGAGCGAGGCCCACGGCGCCCTGCGAACCGTCGCCGGCTCGCTGAACAAGATCGCCAACGATCTTCGACTGCTCGCCTCGGGCCCGCGCAACGGCCTGGGCGAGATTGAACAACCCGAGAACCAGCCCGGCTCCTCGATCATGCCCGGGAAGATCAACCCCGTCGTCGCCGAGGCCGTCAACCAGGTCCACAAGCAGGTCGTCGGTAACGACGCCGCAGTATCGGCCGGCGCCGCCGAGGGCCAGATCGACCTCAACCTCTACAAGCCCGTCCTGGCGCACAACTTCCTCGAGTCGGCCGAACTCATCTCCAACGCCAGCCAGGTCTTCGCCGAGCGCTTCGTCGCGAAACTCGAGGCCAACGAGGAGTACTGCCGCGACCGCGTCGAGCAGTCGATGGCGATGGCCACCTCGCTGAACGTCCACATCGGCTACGACAAGGCCAGCGAGGTCGCCAAGACGGCGCTCAAGGAGGACAAGACCGTCCGCGAGGTCGTCCTCGAGAAGGGCTACCTCGACGAGGAGGAAGCCGACGAGGTGCTCGACCCCGCGAAGATGACCGAACGCGGGATCCTCGGGCAGGACTAAGCGGCTGTCTCGATCTCGAGTCAGTACACCTAACCCCTCCAGTTCTCGACAGTATTTTTCGGCCGTCGATTGGTGACCATAGACACGCCTAAACTACCGAACTACCGACCACTCGAAGTCGAATACACTGGTTTGCCGAACGCTCTTTCTTCTCGACCGGTATCGACTAAATCGACGCAGTGGGCCCGAATCACGGGCGACCCGGACGGAATAAAAAATCCAAGCAGTTTTGTCGGACGCCAGCGTCAGACGAATTATGCACACCTGTCGCAACTGCAACCAGTCGTTCCAGACCGAACTCGCGCTCGAGCTCCACCTCGACACCTGTCAGAAGGGACAGCTGTTCTGCCAGGTCTGCGGCGAGCGATTCCGAGAGGGCGACGCGACCCAGGACGGCTGGCACTACGAGTGCCCGAACGAGGACTGTGACGGCGAGGGACTCAAAGACGATCTCTATCACGTCGACGACGTCGGCGTACCGACGAACTGACCGCGCCACGAACTGTCTCTCCGGCAGATATCTGGTCTCGACGCGGTGTGTACCCCCTCGCCCGTGTGAGGGGGTAACCCTCGACAGGTGGTTTGACGATTGTTCTCGCTGCGACCAATTTCGATCTTCATCGTGTTCCGAACTGAACCCGTTCGACCGTGGTTCGAGCCCAATATTCGATATAGCGGAATAGAATTTATTTGGTCGAGGTGGAACATGGCTGTGGACAGGTATTATTGAATTGATGATGTGGATTAATAGAAATGAGTGGTACAATCAGCGGACTCGAGTCCCGGCCGAACCCGCGACAGTCGCCTCGAGCGATCCGTTTCTTCCGGTATCCGCAACGACTCGCGTCCTCGAGCTCCTAGGTCAGCGGCGCCGACCGGTTTGGGTCGCGCAGCGCCGTGCTCGTCTTCGGTCATCCGCGAGCGTCTTCGGCAGTAACCATCTCGTTCGGGTGATTTTGCTAGGTGATCCGCATTCGACGTTGTCGATTCGCATGCAGCATTCTCCCGCAGCAGTGCCGTGATCGGCTCGGGTTTAGCTGCAGACGGGTCCAAGATTCAGGTGGGGCCGACTCGAGTAGACCTGCCGATCTACGTTTCTGCGCTTTACTGAATCGTCATACACGATAGCGACGGCGTGGCTCGTCGTGCCTACTGCTGACCCCTGATCTCTCCCGTACGAATCGCATCCAATCCGCGGATGTAGAACGGCGCTCCTGTGGTTCCAGGCCGATCAACCGGGGTGACAGATCAACGTTGCCCGGAGGGGACCCAGGTGAGCCCAGCCGACAGTCGGGTCAATATCAACCGATCGGAGATCGATGCTCGCACGCTCTCCCGGTGGATACGCCGGTGGCACTGATCCCGACCGACTCGAGCGCGCTCGAGTCATCGACCGGCGCTCGACCGTGTCGTCGGTCGAAGCACGACGACGCGAAACGAGTACTGTCCCTCGCCTCGAGATCGGGGACTCGTTCGCCGCCGTCTATCGTCTCATTCGCTACCGGTGTCATTTGGGGTCGCTCTTCATTCGCACTGAAGTTGACGTCGAACAATAATTATGATGGTGATGACAGTATTGCCCAATTGAAATCACTGTGTGCATTGCTATCAAACATACAGATTAGAAGTGGGTTCCCTGAAGTATTATATAGGTAAGATATAATGGAATTAAAGTCGCAGTGGGAGAAAATATGTTCTCTAGAACGGTGTTTCTCGACCGCAACCCCTAGGGTCTAACCTCCTAGAATGGGGTTGTATATATGAAAACGAAACAACATCTTTCGCTAGCTCCTGCTCCAGGAATGTACTAAATTCTGAGATTATGTTCTCCCCCTCTCGATCGATCAGTCAAACCGAGCCTTGATCCTCTGTCATGGCTAGTGATAACATTCATCTACACTAGACAGTTTATCTTCTAATCTAGGACCAGAATTCCGGCAATTATGGAGTCATATACACAAATAATCTCTCTAGTCGGGTGGATATAGGGTGCTGTCAACCCAAATAAGGATATTTATTTGTGAATGTGGGTTAGATTGAAGTGAGCAGCGTGAGTTGGTGCCGTCGATGACAGACGACGAGCGAGTCGCCGTGAAAACATACGTTCCCCGATACCAGAAGGGGGCCTGGGAAGATCATGCTGACAATCTCGAGATGAGTCAAAGCGAGTTCGTCCGGACGATGGTCCAAGCCGGACGGAGCGATTTTGAGGTCCCCTCGAGCGGAGGCGCCGCCGACGAAAAGCAGAGCGAGATGGACGCCGATGCCGAGACAGCTGACTCAGCAGGCGACGACTTCGCCGACCGCATCCTCGAGGTGCTCCAGCGCGAGGGCGTCCACGACTGGGACGAACTCGTCGACGCGCTGATCGACGATGTCGAGGACGACCTTGACGCGGCGCTCCAGCAACTGCAGGACGAGAATAAGGTCCGGTACAGCGGCCGCGAGGGCGGCTACGTGGTGGTCGGCGATGAGTGAGGGACAAACGCCGCAACAGCAGGCGAATACGGTCGAATACTTCCTGCAGGACATCGAGCATCACGGCCGCAACGAACGGACTGCAGCGGCCTATCAGCGCGTTCTGACGGACTACGAGTCCTTCCTCGCGGAGCGGTTCGAGAAGGCGCCGCCGGAGGCGAGCTACCGCGATTGCATGGCCTGGATCCACGAACTGCGGTCCACGCACTCCGAGAGCACCGTCGCCACCTACGCCTCCTATCTCAACCGCTTCTACAGCTACCTCGAGCGGGTCGGCCACACCGACGAGAATCCGATGACGGTCGTCTTGGAGGAGATGAGCGAGTCGATCGAGTCGAACCCGACCCGCCGGGATATCACGCTGCCGGAGATGCGATCGTTCGTTGCGGACGTCCGCCATCCCCTGCACCGTGCAATTGTCGTTACACTGCTGAAAACCGGTATCAGGGCAGGGGAACTGTGCAATCTGGACCTCATCGACTGCCACCTCGAGCACGAGGCCCAGACGTGGCAGCCCCGCGCCCACATCGCCGGGCGTCCGGACTCGCTGTTCGTCTCGACGGAGCACACCTACGGCGAGGAATCCGGCGGCGAACGGCGCACGGCGTCGAACAAGCGAAAGCGCGAGACCGTCATTCCGATCGACGACGAGCTGAAAGAGGTATTAGTCCGATGGCTCGCCGTCCGACCGGACGTAGCCGGGGACTCGAGAACGCCGTCTGCCGCGGCGACTGAGCCGCTGTTCGTCGGGACCGCTGACAGCTGGGGCCAGCGGCTGACGCCGAACGTCGTTCACCACGTCGTCGAACAGTACGCCAGAGAGCGAGGCTGGTACCGGACCGGCGGCGGGGCTTCCGAGAACGTCACGCCCCACTACTTCCGGCACTTCTTCACCACGCACCTCCGGGATCGAACCGGCGATCGCGGTATCGTCCAGTATCTGCGGGGCGACGTCGCCAGCGACGTGATCGACACCTACACCCACAACTGGGGCGATCGCGTCCGCGAGACGTACCTCGAGCACATCTACTCGGTGGCGCCGTAGTCGCCGCTGCAGCGACTGCGCGTCGATGACGTCTTGCTCGAGATATCGAATCGAATTTTCCGCATTCAGCAGTTGCTGGTCTATATCGTGTTGGAATACTAACTGTAATCTATGGTGCCGACTGTCCTATATCGGACTCATAAACTTCATACCGCTATATCGAAATCGGGGTTCCCGAGCCAACGCATTCTGATCACTATTCGGCCGTGTGAGGGGTCCTCAAGAACGAAGACGGCCGCTGCCGTCAACTGACCGAATCGGCCGGCGGATTTGGGGAGAAAACGTGCGCTGCGGTTGCGTCGGCTCGCGCGCTGTGTCGCTACACCGCCTCGGCGCGCGCCCCGACTGCATCGAATATCTGCGGAACGAATCCTTCGGCCAGCGGCGACAGTTCGTACACCCGACTGCTGCCGTCGCGGAATTTCCCGACGAGTCCCGCATCCTCGAGCGTGTTGAGGTGGTGGTACAGATCGTTTTGCCGTCGGTCGAGCAGGTCCGCGAGTTCACCGCTTCGAAGCCGCCCCTCCTCGGCGAGCAGGTAGAGGATGGTAAACCGCGTGGGTTCGCCCATCACCTGCAGCCGGTTCGCCTCTCGCTCGAGGTCGAGGGTGCCGGCGAGGAGATCCGATTCGACGCGTTCTCGCGCGGCGGAGCGTTCGTTTCGTGGCGTCTCTCGTTCGCTCATAGGCGAGGATACGGACTCGACCTACTTAGACTTAATCGACGTTAAGACGAACTTCTGAAACGAACTTTAACTGTCGTCCGTTTGGACTGACGAGGGATGACCGCGCTCACGGAGTACGAGGGGCGGCCGATCGAGGAGTGGATCACTCGGTCGCTTCCCGACGCTGATCGGGACGACGTCTTCGTCTTCCTCATGGGGCCGTACCGCCTGCTCGATCCCGCCTATCTGTATCCGGACGACGATTACCCGTTGCCGCCCGATCCGCTCGCCCCGCGGAGGAACGGTGCCGCGCCCGACGCGATCGAAGCGACGCTGCGGACGATCTGCGACCGCGTGTCGGCCGAAACCGGGACGACGGCGTTCATCGCGAGCGACATCGAGATCCCGACCAGACGCGAGGCGGAACGGCAGGCCCTCGAGGAGCCGGGGATGCCGGTCATCGATCAGTCGGTGGCGTTCGCGAAGGCGAGCGCCGGGAACGCGTTCGTCTTCACGAAGGCCGGACTCACGACGGGCGCCGGGGCCGAAGCCGGCGCGATCCCCGAGCACTTCCGGCTCCGCGATGCGGACCTGCGACTGCGCGATCCGCGGACGTTCTGTATCTTCGCGGAAGCCGAGAAAGCGAGCGGCGAGTCCGGAACCGTCTACGAACCGCGGTTCAGCAGCGCGTCGATCGACGAGATGGACGACGCGTACGATCTCCGATTCCGCTACTTCGTCGATCGAGCGGAGTTGGTCGAGCGGCTGATCGACTTCGTCGAGTCCTACGTCGTGCCGCTGGCGAGTCAGCCTTAACGTGAGTCGAGTTCCGGCACGGGACCGTTACTGCGAGACTCCGTCGACGGCGAGTTCCGTCTCGAGATCGTCGCCGTCCAGTAAGGAGCGGACGGTCGCCGCTGCGTCCGTCTTGCGCAGTTCGGAAGTGTTCTCGAGCAGCACGGTTTCGCTGGGGAACAACTGCTCGCCCAGCAAAAGACCGTGTTCGCGGGCGGTCGAGCCGGTCACGGTGAGGTAGACGCCGAGCCCCGTGTTAGCGATTGCCGCCTCCTCCTCCCGGCCTTCCGCGGGGTAGCGAAACTCCACGCCGTCGAGCGTTCGGGTCCCGAGGACGGCCTGGACGAGCCGCTCGTACCGGGGTTCGATACACAGTGGGCCCTCGTAGCGCTCGAGGAAGTCGCGGTCGAGCGAGTCGTCGGCGGGAGCGACCTCGGGCGCGGCCATCAGCGTGTGATAGACGGTATCTCCGAGACCGGTGACGACGCGGACGTCGGTGTCGGCGGGATCGATGCGGGCGTTGATGTCGGCGATCCGGTCGAGCGGCTCGGGCCGGAGTTCGACGACCTCCTCCAAGACGAGGTCGGCGCTGTCGAACCCGAGCGCGAACTCGTGGGTGCGAAGCGCTCGGAACGGTTCCTCGCGGCCGACGAGTTGGATCGCGGCGTCGCCGTCGACGTCGATCGCGTCGACGTCCTCGAGCGGGATCGTGACGCTGTCGAAGACGATCCGCCGGGGTTTCCCGGCGCGGGCGTCCCGCAGCAAGGTGTACTCGGGTTCGGTCGGCTCGTCGGCGCTGCTGTAGTCGGCGAGACGATGGTAGACGTTCTCCTCGTCGGGTTCGAGGTCGCCTTTCGTGACGGCCTTCTCGTGGCGGAGCGTGGAAGCAATCTCGTCCGCGAGGTCGGGCACGTTGAGCCGCCGCGCGAGTCGGTCGAGTACCGACTCGAGGGGGCGTCCTTTCCTGGGAACGGCGATCGGAATCGTCTCGCCCATCGAGCAGTGCTCGACCGGCGACGGATAAACGAGTTGTGTTTTCGGCTATCGCTGCCTCTCGTCGGTCGTCAACCGCCGGCCGTCAGTTGTCCGCGAACATCGAGCCGAGCTGGTTGCGCCACTCCTGAATGTCCGTGATCTCCTCGCGGACGTCCTCGAGGTCGGATTCGACGCTCTCGACGTCGTCTTCGACGGCGCTGAGGTCCTCGGAGAGGTCGTCGACATCAGTTTCGACCGCATCGACGTCGTCCGCGACCGTTTCGACGTCCGATTCGACGGTCTCGAGGCCGGTTTCGAGCGCGCTGACGTCGTCGGCCACCGTTTCGATCTCGTCTTCGACGTCGTCGGTCCGGTCAGTCAGCGAGTCGACCGTTTCCGGAAGGTGGTCGAGATCGGAGAGTTCGTCCTCGAGGTCGGTCGTCCACTCGGTGAGCGTGTCGATTTCGGTTTCGACGTCGTCGACCTGCGATTCGGTGTCCGCGAGGCGGTCGTCCATCGACGCGAGTTCGTCCTGTACGTCCGCCACCTCCGACCGGAAGTCCTCGATGAGTTGCTCGCCGGTACCGTTCTCGCCGAGGAACGTCTCGAGAGCCTCGGTGTAGGCGGCGACCTCCTCGACGCGAGACTGGAGGTGGTCGAGCTTCGCCAGTTCGGGGGCGCTCAGTTCCGGTTCGGTGGCGAGTTCGGCGCGGAGCACCTCGAGTTCGTCCTCGTCGACCTCGCCGTTGCGGATCTCGCTCGCGAGTCGTTCGGCGAGGGTTCCCTCGAGTACCGGTTCGGAGCCGGGTTCGGGTTCGGCTACAGTCTCGGGCTCGGATTCGGAACTGGATTCGGCGGCCGATTCAGCTTCCGGTCCCGATTCGTCCGTCGTGGCCGTCGCAGCGGCCGGTTCGGTCGTCTCCGTCGTGGTTTCGTCCGGTGTGACTTCTTCGTCGTCCGTGTCCGTCACGTCGTCCGCGTCGACGTCGCCGTCCTCGGTGTCATCAGTACCGCTGTCCTCGAGGTCCTTGCCGTCCTCGGATGCGGATTCGGATGCCGGCTCGACCACGGATTCGGGTTCCTCGTCCGGATCGGTTGCTGCGGCCTCCTCCTCGTCGACGTCCGCCGCTTCGTCCTCGAGATCGGCATCCGCCGCTTCGGTCTCGTCCTCGAGTCCGAGGTCGATATCGGCGTCCGGCTCGGCCTCGCTTTCGGCTTCGTCCTCGCCGTCCACGTCGGAATCGGCGTCGAGGTCCAGATCCAGATCGAGGTCTTCACCGTCGTCCGGTTCCGCGAGCGGATCGGCGGTCTCGTCCGAGTCGGCCGGTTCGGGGATCTCCTCCTCTTCGAAGCCGAGGTCGATGTCGGGTGCGTCTCCTTCCTCGTCCTCGCCATCTTCGTCGGCACCTTCTGCCGGATCGGTTTCGACGCCGCTGAGGTCGAGATCGAGCCCGTTCTCGTCGGAGTCGTCGTCGGCCTCGGGAACAGCGCTCTCGGTTTCGTCGTCTTCGGCGGCGTCTTCCGTGTCGGCGGTCGCGGACGCATCCGCCGCGGACTCGTCTGCACTCGAGTCGTCGTCGGCCCCCTCGGCGGCGTCGAGGCCGGGAACGGAGGCCGAGTCGCCGGAGAGCATATCTCTGACGGCTTGGTTGCGGTCCTCCGAGACGATGCTGCCGATGACGCCGTCGTCGATCTCGTCGCCGTCGGTGGTCCGCTGTTCCTCGGCGCTTACCTCGACGACCGTCGGCTCGGTGAGGAACTCCTCGGCCGTGCTCTCGTCGTCGATCCGAATCCCGTAGACCGTGACGAGCGTTTCGCCGGGCTCGAGCGTGCCGGTAAACTCGACGTGGTTGTCCTGAAACGCCGTCCAGTCGTCGCTGTGATAGTCGGGGTGGAAGCCGACCTTGTCCATCGGGAACGAGTCGGGGATGTCCTCGGACAGTCGAAAATCGACCTGACTCTCGCGTTCGGAGTCGATTTCGAACCGGATCGCGGGGACCGGAAACTCGTCCGCCGTAAACGTCTTCCGGACTGATAGTCCGTCAGCGCTGACCTCGATAACCTCGTCCGTATCGGCGGTGCTACTCATGCGAGCAACGTTGCCCCACCATTATTATAAATACTACGGGAGAATATCAAATTTAGTTCACGAACCGATCTAGAGTTCGACGCGATCGCCGATCTCGACGAGCTCCAGTTCGCGGGGGTGCTCGAAGCTCTTCGCGTGGTGGTGGAGCACCTTCGGATCCGACGTGAGGCCGCGCCACATGTCCCAGTGGCTCGGCAGGAGTCGCTCGAGCGCGAGGTCGTCGGCCGCCTCGACGATCTGGTTCTCGTCGTTGTACCAGCGCGTTCGCTTCGGCTCGAGGGTCTCCTTGTCCGGGATCATCCCGACGGTGCCGAACGCGAGAATTCCGAGGTCGATGTCGTACTCGTCGCCGATGCGGGCGAACTCGTCGCTCGGTTTCGTGTCGCCGCCGTGGAAGACCGTGCCGGCCTCGTGCTCGACGACGTAGCTCACCGGGTGGGTCGCGTCGGGGTCGTACGCCTCCTCGACGTGGACGGTGAACGCGCCGATTTCGAGGGTGTCGCCCTCGCTGACTTCGGCGAACTGGTCGCCGTCGACGTCCCACTCGTCGGTCCAGTTTTCTTCGCGCGCGACCGCGAGGCTGTCGTCGGCGCCGTAGAAGGTCGCGCCCGTGTTCTCGAGGATCGGCGCCTGGCTGGGCCCGTCGACGTGGTCGGTGTGCTCGTGGGTCGCCAGCACCGCGTCGGCGGTTTCGACGTCGCCGGGCGTGAACGGGACGGGGATCATCCGCACGGTCCGCGGCGGGTTGCCGAGGCCGAGGTACGGGTCAATGTAGATGGTCGTCCCTTCGCTGTCCTTCAGGACGAAGCCGTTGCAGCCGAGGTACCAGACCGCGACGCCGTCGGGATTCGCGTCTTCGATCTGCTGGATGAACCAATCGCCCCAGTCGCTCTGGATCATACCCGTTGGTGCGAGGACCGACTGGGTAAGTGTTATTGTCTCTTCGAAAACTGTGACTGTACCGCAGCGAAATGCGGGGCGCCGGCGTCCCGTGCAACGAGAAAGTCGAGATCCGAGGTCGCCGGCGCCGCGACCGCGCGACGACTCGAGTCGATACGAGCCGATAGACAAGGACAAGAGATCGTCAGGGGTACTACTCGCGCAGCGACTGCTCGGCGGCGACGGTGATCGTGAACTCCGAGCGGATCTGGATGTCGATCTCCGCGAGCGCCGTCTCGTCCGCGCCCGCGTCGATCGCGTCGTCGCCGATCCAGGAGACGTGCAGTTCGGGATGGCCGTCGTAGGCGACGCCGTCCGACGCGACCGCGACGAGTCCGGCGTCCTCGAGAAGCGGCAGGTGAACGTGGACGAGCGAACTGTAGACCGCATCGACGTGCTCCTGTGCGATGTCGTCGGCGCCTGCATCGGTCTCGCGAGCGGCGACCGCTCGAGCGAGCGCGTCGCGGTCCATCGCCTCGGAGTCGCTGCGGGCGTTGCCCGCGAGGACGGAGAGCGCGAGCCGGCGGCGCGAGTCGGCGACGGCGTCGAACAGCGTGTCGAGTTCCGCGGCGGGTGCGTCGAGGCGGCCCGCGATGACGTTCTCGAGCGCGGGTTCGTCGAATGCCCAGTGGTCCGTCGTGACGATCACGTCTTCGTCGGTGTCGGTGTTCTCGGCTTCCGCGACGAGGCCCGCCTCGAGCAGCGTCGGCAGGTGCGTGTGCTGGCAGGCGACGGCGACTCGCTGGTACTCCGCATCCGTCACGTCGTCGACCGGTTTATCTGCAGTTACCGCCGCGAGCTCGCGGATAAGATCGTTTTTCCCGATGCCGTCGGGCGATCGCTCGTGCACGAGTCGGAGGAGAGCGCGTCGGGTGGCGTCCGCAAGCGACCGGAAGCAGTCGTTTCGGGCAGTCGTCGATCGTCCGCTGGCCGCTGTGTTACTCATCAACTACTGGTCCGTGCCGTTCGGGCAAAAGAACTCCTCCAAACAGATTTGGAATCAGTGGCTTATTACGAACGTATCGCTGAAATTCTCCTATATAGAACTAAAATTCCGTGAATAGTATAACTGTATTTCCGGCTCAGTTCTAGTATATACTATTCCGAGTGATAGTATATCGGTCGTGAGCGTCCCGCAATCGAACTGCTAACTCTACCTGCATCGAAGATTGAGTAGTTGCATCTCGACCGGTCGATCCGTCAAAGTGAGAAGCGTGAATTCAGCAATACGATCCGCCGTCCCGGATCGCGACCAGTCGGCCTTACCAGGTGCCGTGGAACGTATCGAAAGAGAGCTCGTCGAGCGGCTTGTTGCCGACGGCGATCTCGTACTCGCCGGGGGTGAGCATCGGCTTGTGGAACTGCGGGCCGTCGTCGGTCGTGATCCGCGGGCAGCCGGTGTTGACGAACGCGTCCATGTCGAAGTTGCGAAGCCGGTCCGGCGTCACCTCGTCCATCGTGATGAGGTAGGCGTTGTCGTTGTCCTCGAGGATGTCCTGGGCGATCTCCCAACGGCCCTGGCCGATCTTGGTGCAGAAGATGACGCCCCACTTCTCGGCGTCCATCGCGCGGTGGACCGCGCCGTACCGTTGCTTCATGAACTTCTCCGTGTCCGCGACGGTGACGACGTTGTTGACGGGGTCGGCGATGACGACGTGCTTGTCGGGGTGTTCCATCGCCAGCCCGAGCGGGTGGAACTTCCCGCCGCCGACGTACAGGACTTGATCCGCGGGCACGTCCGCGCTCGCGTAGTTGCAGCCAAGCACCTGTCCCTCGTGGGTCAGTCGCTCGTCGCCGCGGCGGCTGTGGACCTCGTACCCGCGCTCCTCGAGGAAGGCGCTCATCTCGTCGTAGCGGTTCATGTGCTGGGCCGTCGTCACGAGGCCGACGCCCTCGGTCTCCTCGGGCGGCTCGAGGGTGTCGAGGGCCTCCTCCATGATCGGCGTGACTTCGACGTTCGAGAACAGCGGGACGTAGATCACCTTGTCCGTGTTCTTCATCGGCGAGTGGCCGAAGTGGACGAACACGTCGGTGCGTTTCATCAGATAGGTGTCGAGGTCGCAGGCGCCGTAACACGGCTGGCCCGAGAGCATGAAGGTGACGTCGTCGTCCGCGAGTTGGCGGAGGTCGTCGGCGACGGCTGGGCCGCGCCGCTTCAGTCCTTCGGGGAACTGCAGCCCGACCTTTTTGGCGTCCCGTTCTTCGATCGCGTCGACGATCCGATCGAGTTCGTAGTCCCACTCGCGGTCGTGCCGCAGTTGCATTCCGGTGTTCCGGAGGTCCCCCTCGGTGTACTCCGACTCCTGACTCATTAGCCGTCCTAACGGCCACGGACGTATAACGGCGGCGCTTTTCGTCATCGAGGCCGCGGCGGGACTGGGCGACTTGATTCTGGATGGTCGCCGCCGGCGAATTCCAACCTCGAGCCGGCGGGCGCGCGGGCCGGTGTGCGGCGACGATCGATCGGCCCGGTAGCGGGCGAGCGACGCCGGCGCGACGATCCGTTCGCGACCCAACAGTCATAGTACTGGAGCGTAAACGAGCCCTTAATGCCAGCGGAACAGCCCCTCGACGGCTATCTCTTCGACCTCTACCGCCGCTATATCGGCGAGCCGGAGAACCGGACCGACGTCTATCTCGGGTTCGGTCTGTTCCTCGGCGGCGTCGGACTGGCGGTCGTCGCACTGCTCCTTTTCCTCTGGAGCAGCACGTTCAGCAGAACCGATCCGGCCTACTTCACGTGGGTCCAGCCGGCCTACGCGCTCGGGATGCTCTCGCTGCCGGCGATGATCCTCGGCGTCGTCGTCCTGTTGCCCGCCGACCGGAAGACCATCGGCGTCTCGACGGCCGGCGCGGCCGTCACCGTCGCGGCGACGGTCGGGTTCCTCTTCGCGTACCCGGACAACTGGAACTTCATGGCCGAGACCGACTACACCGTCGAGGTCACCGCGACCTACGCCGTCGGCCTCGCGGGGCTGACCGCCTCCACCGGCGCCGCGCTGATCGCCCACTACCTCGACATGGCCCGCGAAGCCGACCGCGTCGAAGTCGACTCGACCGACGAGGAGAGCGAATCCTACTCCGACGAGGAGATCCAGCGGGACATCGACGAGGCCATGGAGGACGTCGAACTCTCCTGGGGCGGGGTCGAGAAGACCGAGCACAAGCGCCTGAACTTCTCCGAAGACGAGTTCGACGAGGTCCACGTCAGCGACGCCGGCACGACGACCACCCGCTCCTCCGGCGTCGACGCACAGGTCGCCGGCCTCAAGGGACTGAAGGGCGGCGAGACGAAGACCACCACCTCGAGCGCGACGGTCGACGACCAGACCCAGAAACTGAAGGAACTCCGCGAGCAGCGCCGGGCCGAGGAGCTCGCCGAGGCGGACGACGGCGCTCGCGGCCCGCTGGCCTCGCTGCTCGACTCCTTGCGGAACCTCCTCGAGAGGAATTAAGACCTCATAAACTGAGGTTAATACTATATTTTTCCTAATTTTGAGAAAATGAAATCAACGCACATAGATTTATAATCCGTCGGCCGCCTTGCCCAACTATGGCCAAAGGCCTGGACGTCGGTACGATGAACATCCTGTCTGCACAGCAGGATGGGAACGACACGGTATTCGTGCAGCAGCGCAACTCCTTCGTCGAGATCGAGTACTCGGACATGGCCGAGCAGATGCTCTCGCGAAGCGAAGTCCTCCACATTCGCAAGGACGACAAGGTCTACGTCGTCGGCGACGACGCCCTCAACTTTGCGAACATTTTCAATAAGGAGACCCGCCGCCCGATGAAACACGGGATCCTCTCGAACGACGAGCAGAGCGCGATCCCGATGATGAAGCTCATCATCGAACAGGTCGTCGGCGAGCCCGCCTATCCGGACGAGAAACTGTACTTCTCCTCGCCCGCGGACCCGATCGACTCGGACCTCTCGACGCTGTATCACCAGAAGACGATCGAGTCGTTCTTAGACGACATGGGGTACGACTCCGAACCGATCAACGAGGGGATGTCCGTCATTTACTCCGAACTCGCGGACAACAACTTCACCGGACTGGGGATCTCCTTCGGCGCCGGGATGACGAACGTCTGTCTCTCTTACTACGCGGTGCCGGTCATGAAGTTCTCCGTCGCCCGCGGGGGCGACTGGGTCGACGAGCAGGCCGCCCGGGCGACCGGCACGCCCGTCGACAAGGTCACCTCCATCAAGGAGGACGACTTCGAACTCGACTTCACCACCGACGTCGGCGGCGTCGAGGGCGCGCTGTCGATCTACTACGAGAACCTGCTCGACTACGTCATCGACAACATCGTCGAGGAAGTCGACGAGGAAGACGTGGAGGAAGGCCTGGACGTGCCCGTCGTCGTCACCGGCGGCACCTCGAGCCCCAGCGGCTTCGAGGAGCTGTTCCGCGACCACTTGAACGACGCGAACATCCCGTTCTCGATCAGCGGCGTGACCCACGCCGACGAGCCGCTGTACAGCGTCGCTCGCGGCGGCCTCGTCGCCGCCCGCTCGGACGAGGACGTCGACGGCGAGGAAGCCGAAGCGGCCGCCGCCGAGTAACGACGCTCCCGTTCTCGGTTCGGACGCTTCAGTTCGTTCACTCTCCCTCTCGGTTTTATTCTCTTTAGCTGGCGCTCACTACCGAGCAGCGCAGCCGCTTTGCCGTCTCGAGCGCTCCGTACGCCGCTCCGTTTTCTCAGTCCTCTCGAGCGATCGGTTCCGGTTCCGGTTTCGCGTCCGCTTCAGACTCCACGTCGACGGGATCCACCTTCGGAACCGTCTCCTCGTAAAAGCGATTGAGCGCGTCCCGCCAGGACTCGGGCGTCTCGGGGACGCTCTCGTGCTCGACGGGGATGTCCGCGTACTCGCAGTGCGGACAGCTAACCGTCGAGACGTCCCCGAGCGAGAGTTCCTCGAGCGAGCCCTGGCACCGGGGGCACTCGTCCATACGATGACTTCGAACGGCCCGTCCTTAACTCTATTCGATTATATCACGAAAGAAGAATATCTCCGGTCGCCGCCACCGCCGATCGGCGAACCTCTCACCGGCCGTGTATTACTACTGCGAATCCAACAACATTTTTGTATGCAGCCTATGTATGGTCTCGTAATGAGCACCACGTCATCCGCCGACGGCGAGTCAGCGATCGACTGCTGTTCACCCGCGGACGTCACCCCCGTAACTCTCGAGGCCGCGTCGCTGGAATCGACCGCACCCGAGTACCTCCGCGACCTCAAGCGCGAGTTCGCCGCAGAAGACCTCTCGCCGGTCGAACTGACCGTCGACGCCTGCTTCGACGAAGACTGCTCGCTCGCAACGCAGGAAGAGGTCGACCGCATCCGCGGCTACGTCCGCGCCGGCTCTTTCTTAGGCGTCAACGCCGTCACGGTCGCCGTCGACGACGTCGCCAACGACGAGAAAGTTCGCCCCGCGCTCGCGGCCTGCGCCGAACGGGCCGAACGCGAGGGCCTCGTCCTCGAGGTCGACGGACCGATTACGCTCGACTGAGAAGGGCCGGGCATGGCAGGCCCCTCGCGTCGCTCGCTCGCCCGGGAGCTCGAGTCGCTCGCGGACTTTTCCGAGCCGTCGGCCTCGCTCGAGCAGTATCTCACGCCGTCCGACATCGCCGCCCACATCTGCCACCGCGCCGCCCTCGAGGGCGACCTCGAGCGGCCGGTCGTCGACCTCGGTACCGGGACGGGTATGCTCGCGATCGCGGCCGCGCTCGCCGGTTCCGACCGCGTGCTGGGCATCGACGTGGACCCCGACGCGCTCGCCGTCGCCCGGGAAAACGCGGCTCGCGTCGGCGCCGATTCGATCGACTGGATTCTGGGGGACGCGACCCGCCCGCCGCTGACTCGCGCCGACCGAACCGTGCTTTCGAACCCGCCCTTCGGCGCACAGCGCGGCAACCGCCACGCCGACCGCCGGTTTCTCGAGACGGCAAGCGAGATCGCGACCGTCTCCTACACTATCCACAACGAGGGCAGTCAGGAGTTCGTCGAGTCGTTCGCGGCCGACGAGGGCGGCGAGGTGACCCACGCCTTCCGCGCCGAGTTCCCGCTCGAGCGGCGGTTCGAGTTCCACGAGTCCGCGGAGGAGACGCTCGCGGCGGAAGTGTTTCGTATCGAGTGGTAACCGTAACCGTAACCGCAGCCCGGTTTCGCGTCCGTCGCTCGAGTCTCTTTTCGAGCGTTAGATCTCGAGGTGTTCGATGCTCGCGTACTTTCCGGCGCGCCAGCCGGCGACGAGCGCGACGACGGTGCCGACGACGATCGCCACCGCGAAGCCGGCGGCGTAGACCTTCGGCGGCGTCTGCAGCAGGTTCTCGAAGCCGGCGACCGACGCCGCGACGCGGTTGAACCCGCTCGAGAGCAGCGGGGTCGCGACGAGGCCGACGGCGCCCCCGACGACGCCGGTGACGAGCCCCTGGACGGCGATCGTCCCCGCGAGGACCCGCCGGGAGAGGCCGACGGCCCGCAGCGCCGCGAGTTCGTCGCGCTGCTGGGCGGCCACGAGCACGAACAGGTTGACCGTGAGGACGACGCCGCCGACGATCGCCAGCCCGACCAGCGTCGCGCCGCTGGCGAGCACGAGCGGCCGCTCCGCGAACATCGCCTCGATCTGCTCGTCGCTCGTGCGGACGTCGTAGCCCGGATACTCCTCGTCGAGTTCGCTCGCGACGGCTTCCCGGTCGGCGCCGTCGGCCACGTCGGCGGTGATGAACGTCGCCCGGTCGGTACCCGTCGTCCCGGCGACGGCCTGCAGGTCCACGAGCGGCATCGTCACCGTCTCCGAGCCGAGGTACTGCGAGTAGTAGCTCGAGGTGCCGACGACGGTGAACTCGTACTCGGGCGCCGTCTGGCGGCTGGTGCCGACGTAGATCGTGTCGCCGACGTCGGCGCCGATCTTCTCGGCCACGCGGGGATCGAGCACGATCTCCTCGGTCATCGGCTCCTCGGTCCGGCCGCCCTCGTAGGCCTCCGGCGGCGTTTCGAACCCGCCGCCGGACTGGAAGTCGAACCCCTCGTGGGTCTCCCGCACGCCCACGGCGGGGTGGCGCTCGAGGTCGTCGGGATCCGTCCCGACGTAGACGTCGTACATCCCGATCGGCGCGGCGTAGCTGACGTCGTCGCGCTGCATCAGCTGTCCCGCGATCCCGTGGGAACCGACGATCGGATTCTCGGTGCCGCTGGCGGCGGGATCGACGGGGTCGCTCGAGATCCAGATGTCCTGATCGGCGTTGTCCAGTCCCCGCTCGCCGGTTTCGACGACGCCGACGCCGAGGCTCGCGAGCAGGGTGACCGCGAGGACGGCGACCGCCACTGCGATCACCGTCAGCGCGGTGCGGCCGGGCGACCGGCGGAGCTGAGCGAACGCGAGGCCGACGACCGCTTTTCCGCGGACGATCGCCGCGCTGACGCTCATTGTCCCACCTCCGCGAGGACGGACGTTCGCGAGGCGACCGCGAGCGGGTAGGGAACCGCAACCAGCCCCGAGACCAGGGCGACGCCGACGGCGTAGGGGACGAACAGCGGGTGAACGGTCGCGACCGCTCCCGGCGCCACCGTCGCCGATGCCACGGCGTTGACGGCGTGGACGCCGCAGATTCCGATCGCGGCGCCGAGCACCGCGCCGACGACCGTCGTGACGAGCGTCGACAGCGCGACGACCAGCAGCCGGCTCGAGGCCGGGAAGCCGACCGCCTCGAGGACGGCGAGCGTGCGCCGGTCCTGGTCGACGGTCATCCCCATCGTCGTCGCGACGAACGACGCGCAGATCACCACGCTGGCCAGCAGCGCCAGCAGGCTCGTCGCGAGCGCCAGCCCGTCGTCGAACAGCGACTCGAGGTCGAGTTCGGCGGCCGATTCGACGGCCGCGTCGGGATAGGCGTCGGCGGCCGCCGCTTCGGCCGCGTCGGACTCGCCCCACACGAGGACCCGGTCCGCGAGTTCGCCGTCGTCCGCCCCGGAAGCCGTCTGGAGTTCGCTCAGGTGGACGAGCGCGACGGGCGCGGCCCGCTCCGCGTCCTGCCCGTCCGATCCGCTATCGCCGGCCGGTTCGACGGCGGTCACCGTGACCGACGGCGTCGTCCCGTCGCCCGCCGCGGCGGCCTCGGCGCCGGGACCCGTCAACTCGAGTTCGTCGCCGGTCGTCGCGCCGAGCCTGCTCGCCGCGGCCTCCGAGAGGACGACCTCCTGGCGCGGCACGCCGTCGTACGACCCCTCGGCGTAGTGGGGATCGCCCGGCTCGAGCGCGTCCGTCGGGAGGCCGGCGACGGTTCTGGACTCGTCGTCGGGGACGACGCCGACGAGTAGCACGTGTTTGGACTCGGAGGCGCCACTGCCATCGTCGTCGCCGGCCACCTCGAGCCGAACCGTCTCGGTGAGTACCGGCGACGCGTGGTCGACCCCCTCGCGCTCGGCGATCGTCGCCGCCCGCGAATTCGTCTCGCCGAGCCGGGGTCGCTCGACGCCGTCGACCGACGAGAGCGCGCCGCTCTCCTCCGGCATGACGCGAACGGCGGCGTCGTCGTGGCTGACGACGCCCCCGTCGGCCAGCCCCATTGCGACGCCGGTCACGACGACCAGCAGGGCGATCGTCAGCGCGACCGCGCTGATCGTCGCCGCGATGCGGCCCGACCGCGTTCGCGTCGCGCGGTTCCACAGTCGGGTAACCGAGAATCCGACGAGATCACTCCAGCGCTGACGGCGCGTGCCGTCGATAGGTGTGCCCGTCTCCCTCGTCTCGTCGTCGCCGCGCTTATCCGCCATCCGTCACCACCTGCCCGTCCCGGAGCGAGATCACGCGGTCGGCGACCGCCAGCGTGTCGTCGTCGTGGGACGCGACCAGCACCGCCCTGTCGCGCTCCCGGCCGACGTCGGTCAACAGCTCGAGCACGTTTCGGCCGGTCGCCGTGTCGAGTTCGCCGGTCGGTTCGTCCGCGACGATGACGTCGGGATCGGTCGCCAGCGCCCTGGCGATCGCGACCCGCTGGCGTTCGCCGCCGCTGAGTTCGCCGGGCAGGTGGCTCGCTCGGTCGGCGAGTCCGACGCCCTCGAGCAGTTCCTCGGCGCGCTCGCGACGGGTGGCTTTGGGGACGCCCACCTGCACCAGCGGCAGGGCGACGTTCGCGCGGGCCGACAGCGACGGCAGGAGGTGGAACCGCTGGAAGACGATGCCGACGTGGCGCCGGCGCATCCGCGTTCGCTCCCGCTCGGAGAGGGAGGTGAGATCCGTCTCCATCACCTCGACGGTTCCGTCGGTCGGCACTAACAGCCCCGTGACCGCGTGCAGAATCGTTGACTTGCCGCTCCCGCTCGGCCCCTCGAGGCCGACGATCTCGCCGGGGCGGATCGACAGCGAGACGTCGCGGAGCGCGGTCACCGACCGGCCCCCGCTCGATCGGAAGCCGCCGTCGGCGCCGTACTCGTGAGTGACGTTCTCGAGACGGACGGCGGCCGGCGACCGGGGGTCGGCGCGGCCGTCGTCTCGGGCGGACGTGGCATCGACGTCGGCGTCGGCATCGGAATCGGCGTCAGCCGCTTCCGACGCCGATTTCGGGAGTGAACGGTGGCTCATCTCTCCGGATTCAACTCGTCCGATCGAACGCCCCGTCGAGTCATTGTTTCACGCCGACTTCCCGCTGCCACGTGGCGGTTAACCGATCGCCGCTCCGACGGCCGCTGGCGAGCGCGTGCGGGTCCGATCGCTCGACTCGCGCTCGAGGCCTGAAATATCCACGTACAGTCGACTGTTCGCAGATCGTGACATAGTGGTCGGAGAAAACGAGTTGAAAGACAAAATCGGCTGCTCGGTCCGGTTAGATGGTGATATCGCTGCTACCGGCGCTCGAGTATCGGCTCCGATCTCGAGAAATCACCGCAAACACGTATCAGTAGTGGCAGGAAATCGGCCCGTACGAGCGGGCGTCAGTCGTACGTCTCTTTGCTCGCGACGGCGACCGCCGTCCCGTCCGTGGCGGCGTACAGCGTGCCGTCCTCGCGTTCGAAGGCGAGGCCGCCGGCTCGCGTCGTTTCGCCCTCCTCGGGAAGCGGCGTCGTCGCGATCAGGCCGGTCTCGTTCGAGGCGACCTCGAGGACGAACTCGCCGTCCTGCGAGGTGATCGTCACCAGCCGGTTCTCGATCAGAACGTCGGCCATCGCGCCCGTCGATTCGTGGACGACCGCGGGCTCCTCGCCCGCTTCCCACATCCGGATCTGGTACACCGGTTCGTTGCCGACCGGCTCCCAGCCGACGCGTTCGACGTGGACCGTCTCGCGCCAGCCGGGGCCGCCGACCGCGATCGTCTCCTCGCCGGTGAACGAGAGTCGCTGGCTCGTGACCGCCTCCATCCAGATGTTCCGTCGCTCGCTCGAGACGATGACGCCGCTGGCCTCGAGCCCGCTGTCGTCGACCACCGCGTCGACGCCGATGCCGGAGACCAGCCCGTTCTCGACCTCCTCGGCGTACTCGACCGTGTAGTCCTCGATCTGGATCGCCTCGCTCGAAGCCTCGGTCGACTCGTAGACGGCGAGGTTGACGGGAATCGCCGTCCCGGCCAGCACCGCGAGCACGAGGAGGACGACCAGAAACGCGGAACTGCGCCGGGTCGCGTTCGCCAACAGAGGCTCGTCCGATTCGTGCGTTCGGCCCCCGGCGAGTTCGCGGATCCGCTCGAGTCCCCCCGGGCTGCGGTCGGTGTCTCCGCCGCCCGCACCGCGGGTCCACGCGCCGGCGGCGATCTCGAGCGGTCGGTCGACGAGCGACTTCGGTCGCTCCCTCGAGCGACGGCCGTCCTGGCCGCGGAGGCGTGCGACGAACCGCTCGACGCGCCGCGGAACGACGGGCTCGTCGGAGCCGGCCAGCGCGATCGTGATCACCAGCGCGAGGACGGTGACGACGACGACGCCGGGGCCCCGAAAGAGGATGAACGAGTTCCCCTCGCCGTACCAGTAGATCTGCCACAGTCCCCGCGAGAACGCGAAGATCAGGATCGCGAGCCAGACGTGGAGCGCGTTCGGGCGGCGGCCGCGGCGCTCGAGGACCACCGCGCCGAGGACGAGTCCGATGAAAAAGCCGAGCGCGTGACCCTGGATCGCGATGCCGGCCCACCCGGGTGCGGTCGGGGGGCTCTGTTCGACGACGTGGACGGACACCGGATTTTGAATCGCGCGATAAACCGTCAGCAGAATGCTCTGGGCGCCGATCGCCGCGATGAGCGTCGCAATCGGGTAGTGGACGATCGCGAACGCGACGATTGCGAAGACGACCCCGGAAAAGCCGATTATCGGGCCGAGCGCGAACACGCTCGTGAGCAACCCGATGCCGATAACCGCGAGCGGAAAGAGCACGAGCGCCCGGACCCACGGATTCGTTCGCCAGCGCTCGAGGCGGCCGCCAGCCGTCGCGTCGGCGTCTCGATCGGGGACGTAGTGGCCCCAGGCGTACTCGGCGATCGGCGCGGCGACGACGGTTCCCGCCATGTTGCCGACGAGGTGGCCCAGGTCAGCGTGGGCGAACGCGGCCGTCGCCAGCCCGAGCGGGTAGAAGAACGACCACGCCCGGTACGGAATCGTCACCGGGTCGCTGACGTCGGTAATACCGTCCTGCACGAACAGGTAGACGCAGACGACGAACGCGACGACGACCAGCGTTCCCCACGGCACGCCCGCGACGAGTCGCTCGCCGGCCGCGTCGCGCCAGCGGCGTGCCGGTCGGTCGAGTCGACTGACGGTGGCGAGCGAGAGGGCGAACGTCGCCGCGAGGGCGGCTGCAAGCGCGACCGCGGTCCAGCGCATATCCCTGTGGTGCGACCGCACGCCCATATACCGTTCGCTGTTCCGTCCGGCGACTGGGTCGCCGCTTGCGCGTTCCGCGGGCCGGCCGGTCTGCGGATCGGTTCTGATCGGGCCCTGCCCGCCTTCGAAAGGTACAAGCGGCCGACGGCCGGATACAGGGGTATGGAACTGCGGGTCACCGAGAGCACCGAGGACGAACTCTCGATCGAAATCGCGGGCGAGGATCACACGTTCATGAACGTCCTCAAGGGCGCACTGCTCGAGCACGAGGACGTCAGCGCGGCGACCTACGACGTCAATCCCGAGCAGTCGGGCGGTCAGACGGAGCCGATCCTGACGATCAAGACCGAGGGCGGCGTCGATCCGCTCGAGGCGCTCGAAGAGGCGGCGGTCGACGTCCGCGAGAAGGCGATGTCGTTCCGCGAGTCGTTCGAAGACGCAGCTCAGGCGGCGTAAGCGCCCGGTTTCTCGTTCGGACTCGACCTCTCTATTGCGGTCGCAGCAGTCGACCGAGACGCATCAGCACGTCGCGTAGAAGCCGTGAATCTCTCCGTCGTCCGTGACGTGGAGATCGAGTCCTTCGCTGGAAAGTTCGCCGCTCGAGCCACTGTCGGCCGTCGGTCGGAGGGCGTCGGCGATCTCGGCCGCGAGCGCCGATTCGTCCTCGTAGCCGCCGATATCCCGCTCGAGTTGCGGTAACTGCGTGGCGACGACGTCCTCGGCCGCGCAGTCGACGCCGAACGCGTCGGGATCGACCCGGTCGGGGTTCGCGTCACCGTACTCGCTCGCGACGAGGGCTCGATTCCAGTACTCGGCGAACGCCGCGAGGTCGGCGTCGGCGGTTCGCGAGTCGGCCGCGTCGCGATCGGCCTCGAGTTCCTCGTAGACCAGTTCTTCCGTCTGATCGAGGTCGATCCCGCCGGCCTGACTGGCGTTGCCGGGCGCGTCCGGCGGGGACGGCGGCCCGATCCCCGGCAGCACCGACGGCGGAACGATCCCGGTCGCGAACAGGGCGACGACGAGGCCGACGACGACCAGGATCGGCGCGTACGGCTTCGCCAGCTCGAGCCAACCCGGGGTCTCGAGTTCGCGCTCGATGTCGTCGTAGGTCTGTTCGGTCTGCTCGAGGTCGGGGTTGCCACAGCGCGAGCAGGGCGGGTTGTTCCTGACGTGGTCGCGGCCGCAGTTCGGGCAGCGCCAGACGTACTGGGTACCGGTGTCGACGGTTCCGGGTGCGGCGCCGTCGAATTCGTCAGGGGCACCGCTCGTCCCGGTGTCGCCGCTCGCGTCGCTCGAGGCCGTCGACGAGTCCTCGTCGGCGCGGACGACGGCCTTCTCGAAGGAGTTGTGCCCGCATTCGTCGCAGGGTGGGTCGTTCTCCGCGTGAGGCTTCCCACACCAGGTGCACCGCCACTTCACTGCTTCTAGCGGTCGACTGCGAGAGAATAAGCGTGTCGGGTCGATTGCACGGGCGCCGTGACCGATATGAGCGTCACAAGCCGTCGACCGCCGGACGCCCGCTCAGAGCCGGACCGGCACGCCGCGCTCGTCCAGATACTCCTTGGTCTCCTCGATCGAGTACTCGCCGAAGTGGAAGATCGACGCCGCCAGCCCGGCGTCCGCGTCGGCCTCGGTGAACACGTCGTACATGTCTTCGGGGCCCCCGCAGCCCGAAGAGGCGATGACCGGCGTGTCGACGGTCTCCGAGACTGCCTTCGTCAGCGGGAGGTCGTAGCCGTCCTTGGTGCCGTCCTTGTCGATCGAGTTGACGAACAGTTCGCCCGCGCCGCGGGACTCGGCCTCGGCCGCCCACTCCACGACGTCGATGCCGGTCCCCTCGCGGCCGCCCTTCTTCGTGCACTCGAACCAGCAGGACTCGCCGTCGACCTCGACGTAGTGTTCGCCCTGCTCGTCGAAGCGGCGCCTGGCGTCGACGCTGATGACGATACACTGGCTGCCGAAGGCCTTCGCACCCTCGTTAACCAGTTCCGGGCGCTCTAAGGCGCCCGTCGTGATCGAGACCTTGTCCGCGCCGGCGCGGAGGGTCTCCTTGATGTCCTCGGTGGTGCGGATGCCGCCGCCGACGGTGAGGGGGATGAAGACCTCGTCGGCGACGTCGCGGACGACGTCGAGCATGGTCTCCCGTCCCTCCGCGGAGGCGGTGATATCGAGGAAGACGAACTCGTCGGCCCCGGACTCGTTGTACGCCTTGGCCATCTCGACGGGGTCGCCGGTGTACTCGAGGTCCTCGAAGTGAACGCCGGTGTAGACCGCCGGGTTCCCGTCCTCGTCCAGGTCGACGTCGATACACGGGATGATTCGCTTGGTCAGTGCCATGAGCGGTGTTTCTTACCGGGTGTTCGCACCCGGGGTAGTAAAGGCGCCCGGATCGGACAATTCCGGCCGATCGACCGCGCTCACTCTGTCAACCGCTCGCGGAACGCCGTCACCGCGTCCGGAAGGGCCGCGAGTTCCGCCTGCAGACGCGCGTATTCGCCGTACTCCCTGGATAGCGAAACGACGACTTCCGGATCGTGAGTCGCGTATCGCCGCACGGACTCGTCGGTCCACTCGAACGACTGCAGCGTCTCCCCGAGCACGTACGCGCCGAGCGACGGGTCGGCGACAGGAACCTGTTCGCGAGCCGCAACAGCCGATTCGAGTGCGCGGTCCCGCTCGGCGCGGATCGCGTCGACGTCGTCGGGTGGCGCGACCGACTCCGCCGCGATCCGGTCGCGAAGGTGTTCGAACGCTCGGAATGCCTGTTCGAACTGGACCGCGCCGTGAAGCCCGGTTCCGACGTTGCCGTTCGTCCGTCCCTCCTCCATCCGTTCGCGGGCGTCGGTGACTTCCCGCCCGGCGTGCCAGACGGTTAACTCGAGCCGACCGTCGTCCAACTCCTCGAGTCCGACCGCGTCGTACCACTCCTCGCCGTCCTGTTCGGGGAACTCGACGGCCTCGGCGCGGTCGATCGACCGCTCGAGCGCACTGTCGAAGACCGACTCGAGGTCGGCCCCGGTGGTGTCGTTCTCGTACCGATCGGCGAGGTGATCCCAGACGGCTACCGTCGCCGTCGCGAACTCGAGTTCGCCCGCAGCCTCGCCGAGTTCGACGACGTTCATCCCCGGATCGGCGCTCCAGCGCTCGAGGAGCCGCTGGGCGCGCACGAGATCCGACTCGAGTTGCTGATAGTACAGCGCGGCCCGTCGCCGGCCGTCCTCGGTATCGTCGCCGCGGTAGTCGATGCCGTCGAGTCGCTCCCGGACCGCCGATTGAACGGCCTCGCGTTCGTCCGCGAGTTCGTCGACCAGCGCGTCCGTGTCTTCCTCGATGGCCAGCAGCGTCGTCAGCGCCGCCCGTGCGGTTTCGCGTCCGTCTCGAGTCCCCCGAAACGCGTGGTACTTCTCGCGGCCCGTCGCCCGGTCGGCCTCGTCTCGAGCTCGGACGGCTTCCTCTCGATTCTCCACGATCGACTCGCGAACGACCCCGTTGGGGACGTCGTCGGGGCCGAGCGATTCGGGGACGTCGGCGAGCAAGTCGTCGATCCGGTCGCGGGCGTCCTCGAGCGCGCTCGACGACGGTCGAACCGGCGCGGGCCACTCGACCGTCGGCGTCGCGTCCGCGATGACGGCGTCGGCGTCCGAGGCGGTGAAGGTCGTCGACTCGTCGCCGAGCAGGGGAAGATCGGCGCAGCCGGCGACGGCGACGCCGGACGCCGCGGCGAGCCCTGCAAGGAACTGCCGTCGACGCGGTCCGACCTCGGGGCCGGAGTTGCTGCCGGGCGTCATTCGTCGTCGTCCTCCTCCTCGCCCTCGTTCCGGGTGCGGTCGCGCGCGGCGATCGAACCTGGACACGAGTGACTCTCGGAACTGCTGCGGCTCGAGGGGGCCTCGTTGTAGGGTCGGTGCACTCGCAGAATCACCGCTTCCATCACTTCTTTGCCCGCTTCACACGGCGTCATCGGTCCTTTCAGCGACTGGCAGTAGTCGGTGTGAAACGAGCCGCCGGCCCGAATCCCCTCGATGTGGCGGCGGTAGCAGTCCTCGATCGTCCGTTGGTCGATGACGATCGACTCGCTCTCGAAGTCGGTTTCGGCGACGAACGCCCGTATCTCGTCCGCTCGGGTCGCGTCGGTTTCGATCCGGAGCGCGTCGGCGTCGTCCTCGTCGACGACGAACAACGGGGAGCGGATGTACGGCCTGGACGATGCGCCATCGGCATCGCTGGTTTCCGCGGCCTCGTTCGCCCGTTCCTCGTCGCGGTAGATGAAGTGACCGTCCCCGTCCGATCGCACGAACAGGGACTCGTATTCGTGGGTCGACTCGACCGTTGACTCGCCTGTCGGCTCGTCGCTCCCCTTCCCTTCGACCGTCGATTCGCTCTCGCTTTCGCCGGCGCAGCCCGCGATCGCCAGCGAGAGACAGCCGCTGCCGACGGCGAGCAGTCGCCTGCGAGAAACCGTTGTGGAGGGCATTGCCGCCGCTTCTCGCGGCGTTAGTAAATACTTTGATATGAGCGGACGGCTGCCGTGTTGCGTGTAGGTGTTTTTAAGACCGTGAAGGGTCAACACGCGAGTATGGCAGACACGGACGACACGCACGATACTCCAGCGGCGGAGCACGGGAGCGACACGGGCGCCGACGTCGGCCACGATCTCGAGGCCGAGCGGACGACCGCACCGATGAGCGACTACTCCTCGCGAGCCGTCGGCGTCGGCGCGCTCGTGCTCGCGGTCGGGGCGGCGATCGCCTTCGGTATCCCCCTCCTCACGGTCGCGCTGTAGGCCGAGTTAGAAGACGTACTCGTCGTCGTGGCCCATCATTCCGTCGTCTTCGAGACCGGTGCCGCCACCGGTGCCTGTACCCTCCTCTTCGTCCATCGGCCCGCTGGTCTTGTAGGCCTTAATGCCCGTCGAGAGGAGGTCCTCGATCGCCTCCTCGCGATTGACGAACTCGCCGCGCTCGACCATCTGGGCGATCTGCATCTCGAGGTGTTCCGGGATGGTGATCTCTACTTTCGGCATCTGATTCGGCTTTCGGTGAGGGGGTATTTAGGTTTGACGGGGATTCTGCACGCGCAGAAAAGCCTTGCGTCGGCGTTCGAATCGGCGGTTTGAGCCGCATTCCGATCCGCTCTTGCGTCGGCGTTCGAATCGGCGGTTTGAGCCGCATTCCGATCCGCTCGCGGAGCCAACGATGGCTCGCGACGGTCGGTCCGCTATCCGTAAATGGAATCCGCAAAGGAGGGCGCGACTCGAATGCCGCGGTCGTCAGCGGTGAGCGGTTCTCAGGTACCGTTACCGGTTGCCCATCATCGAGTCGAACGCGTTTTTGAGCGTCGCCCCGGGCTGGGTCAGCGAGTCCAGCTGCTGGCGCATCTTGCGCTGGTTGAAGTAGCTCGCGAACGCGAGGATCGTCGGCGGCCACAGCCCGATGAACGCGCCGAGCTGTCGCTCTCCTCTCATGAAGAAGTAGTAGAGCGAAAGGCCGACCGACGCGGCCGACGCGATGAATGCGGGCCCCATCGCCTGCTCGCCAACTTCTTCGGCTTCCTGTCCGGACATTTCCCGTTCCATTATCTGTTGTCTACTCGCCATGCATTGGGTTGGTGGGCGAGTTGCTACAAAGGGGTGGCGAGGGTTTCAGGCCGTATGCTGGTATTATAACGGTCGCAGGACCGTTTCACACCGTTTCGGACCCCCGTTTCAGCGGGTAACAAGGCCTTTCTCCAGCCGTTCCTGTCACCCGCGATCGGACTGGGTCGGTAACGGCTGGTGGTCTCCGGTCCACCCGCTCGAGTCACCGGGACGGAGCGTCACACCTACGGCTATCCGGACGAAGTGATGGACATGACGAAGGACGTTACGGACCTCTACCAGGAGTTCGGCGACGATCGGCTCCCGTCGGGCCAGCGCGAGACCTCCGAGTTTCCCGTCCTCTCGAAGAGCGGGACGCCGGACTGGGACCCCGAGACGTGGGAGTTCACCGTCACCGGCGCGGTCGACGAGGAACTGTCCTTCTCGTGGGGCGAGTTCCGCGACCTACCCAGCGAGACCCAGCGCCAGGACTTCCACTGCGTAACCGGCTGGAGCAAGTTCGACTGCGAGTTCACCGGCGTTCCCTTCCCCGAACTCGCCGAGCGGGCGGGCGTCCACGACGACGCCGTCCACGTTATGTTCTCCGCGCTAGACGGCTACACGACCGACCTTCCCCTCGAGGACTGCATGCGCGACGAAGTGCTGTTCATCTGGGAGTTCGACGGCGAGCCGCTGCCCGACGATCACGGCGGGCCGCTTCGGGTCGTTACCCCGCACAAGTACGCCTACAAGGGTGCCAAGTGGGTCGACGGCATCGAGTTCCTCACCGAATCCGAGCGGGGCTACTGGGAGAAGCGCGGCTACTCCCAGACGGCGAACCCGTGGCGAGAGGAGCGATATAGTTAGGCTGAAGGCGCGGCGGTCCTGACCATCGTGCGATGGACCGGACGTCGGGCAAGCGCGAGGTCGAAGGTCGGCTGGCGGGCACGGATACCGCTGCCACCCGGAGCGTGACGGTCGACGGCGAGTTGGTGAGCCGTAGCCGCGAACTCGAGGACGTCTCATTCGGCGCAATCGCGGCCGCCGACGTCGATGGCGTCGACGCTGACACCGCCGCAGAGGCGAACCAAACCGACCGCGCACGCATCCAGTGGGCCGCTCCCGACGGCCTCGAGCTCGTCGGCCGCGGCGTCGCGGCGCGGTTCGTCGCGACCGGACCCGAGCGATTCGCCGCAATTCGACGGCAGGCCAGCCGCGCGTTTGACGGACTCGAGCACGACGGTCCCGAGGTCGCTCGCCCGCGAGCGGTCGGCGGCTTCGCGTTTCACGATTATCACGCCGCCGACCGCACGGATTCCGACGATTCCGATTCGACCGCGCGTTCGACGCCGAACCCGCAGCCGAACTGGGACGATTTCGACGCCGCTTCGTTCGTCATTCCCCGCGTGTTCGTCGTCCGAAGCGACGGGGAAGGTACGTGGCTCACGGCCGTCGGCACCGACGCCGGCGAGGCGACCGCGCGACTCGAGCGCTGGCACGACCGCATCGCGGATCTCCCCGCGATGCAGCCGAGCGGCGCGGGCCCCGGCGTCGCTGCGACCCACCGGACGACCGCGCCCGAGGAGTGGCGAACCGGAATCGAAGCCGCCCTCGAGCGGATCGCCGACGGCCGCCTCACGAAGGTCGTCCTCGCGCAGGCGCTGTCGGTCGCCCTCGAGGGCCCGATCGACGTCGGGGCGACCCTCGAGCGGCTCCGCCGGGAGTACCCGAACTGCTACCGGTTCCGGATCGGCCGCGAGGGCGGGGTCACCTTCTTCGGCGCGCCGCCCGAGCGGCTGGTCGCGAAACGCGGCCCTCGGGTCGCGACCGAGGCGCTCGCGGGCTCCGCGCCGCGCGGCGAGACGCCCGACGAAGACCAGCAGCACGCCGATCGACTGCTCGAGAGCGATAAACTCCGACGCGAGCACGAACTGGTCGTCGACGCGATCCGCGACCAGCTCGCACCGCTCGCCCGGGATCTCGAGATAGACGGGCGAACGATCCGCAAGCTGGCGACGATCCAGCATCTCCGGACGCCCATCGAGGCCACGCTCGACGGCGATCGCCACGTCCTCGAGATCGTCGAGGCGCTGCACCCGACGCCTGCGGTCGGCGGGATGCCTCCGGACGCGGCCTGGGAGACGATCCGCGAGACGGAGCCGTTCGACCGGGGCTGGTACGCCGCGCCCGTCGGCTGGTTCGACGCCGACGGGGACGGCGAGTTCGCGGTCGGCCTCCGCTCCGGAATCGCGACCGACGAGGCCGTCACGCTCTTCGCGGGCAGCGGCATCGTCGCCGACAGCGATCCCGACGAGGAGTGGGAGGAAGTGCAGTTGAAGTTCCGACCGATTCTCGACGAGTTACGATAACGATTCCACGTGCCGTTTGCAACTCCAAGACACGCATGAGCGCACCGAACCGCGCGACCCTTTGGGGTCGCGTCCTCGCCGACGAACTCGCCGCCGGCGGCCTCGAGGCCGTCTGTATCGCCCCGGGGAGCCGCTCGACGCCGCTGACGGTCGCCTTCGCCGAACACCCCGAGCTCGAGGTCTACTCGCATTTAGATGAGCGTTCGGCGGCCTACTTCGCGCTCGGCCGGGCACGCCGCACCGGCGAGCCGACGGCGCTGGTCTGTACCTCCGGAACGGCGGCGGCGAACTTCCACCCCGGCGTCATCGAGGCCAATCAGGCTCGCGTCCCGCTGCTCGTACTCACCGCGGATCGGCCACCCGAACTCCGGGACAGCGGCGCGAACCAGACGATCGACCAGGTCGAGCTCTACGGCGACGCCGTCTGCTGGTACGCCGAACTGCCGGAACCCGAAGCCGACGAGCGGAAGGTCCGGAGTCTCCGGACGACCGCCGCGCGGGCGCTCTCGGAATCCCTCGGCGTCGAACCCGGTCCCGTCCACCTGAACTGTCCGTTCAAAAAACCCCTCGAGCCGCTCGAGGTGCCCGACGCCGTCCCCGACTCGTTCGCCGAGACGCTCGCCGGGCGCGGGCGGGACGGCGCCTTCGTCGAAACCGATCGCGGTCGGCGGACGCTCGAGGCTGCCGGCGACGGATTACGCTCACTTACCGACGCGCTCGAGAACGCCAAGCGGCCGCTCATCGTCGCCGGCCCTGCGGATCCGCGTAATTTGCGGGAACTCGAGCCCGACGCGGTCGTCGACCTCGCCGAGCGCGTCGGCGCGCCGGTCCTCGCCGATCCCCTGTCGGGACTGCGGTTCGGCTCGCACGTTCGCGCGCGCGGAGACTCCATACGAGTCTACGGCGGCTACGACACATATATCGACGCGCTCGAGGATCCGGACGTCGTCCTCCGGTTCGGCGCATCGCCGACGTCGAAACCGCTGCGCCACGCGCTGCGGGACGCCGACGCGCGCCAGTTCGTGGTCGATCCCGCGGGCGCGTGGCGCGAGGCGACCTTTACCGCGACAGATTTGCTCGCGGCGACGGCCGCGTCGGTCGTCGACGGCGTGCGCGAGGCCCTGGATTCTGCCTCGAGTGCTGGAACGGCGACCGAGGACGGATGGCTCGCACAGTTCGAGGCCGCCGAGCGGAAACACTGGGACGTTCACGAGGCAGCGCGAATCGACGACGCGCTCGAGGCCGACCCCCTCGAGGGCGCCGTCCTCGCGTCGGTCTTCGAGGGCGCGCCCGATCCGGCGACGGTGTTCGTTTCGAACAGCATGCCGATCCGGGACGCCGACCGGTTCGGCCGCCCTCGAGCCGCCGAACTCACGGTGCTCGCGAACCGCGGGGCCAGCGGCATCGACGGGATCGAGAGCACGGCGCTGGGCGCCGGCAGCGCGACCGACGCGGACGAACCGCTCGTGCTCGTCACCGGCGATCTGGCCTTCTACCACGATTCGAACGGCCTGCTCGCGGTCGACCGCTGCGACGTCGACGCCACGATCGTCCTGCTGGACAACGACGGCGGCGGCATCTTCCACAAACTTCCCATCGAGGAGTTCGACCCGCCTTTCACCGGCCAGTTCAAGACGCCCCACGGGATCGATTTCGAGTCGCTCGGCGAGACCTACGGACTCGAGTTCGAGCGAGTCGAGCCCCGCGAGTTCGACGACGCGTATCGCCGGTCCCTCAAGCGCGAGGGAACGCAGGTGCTGTCACTCGAGTTTGACGCCGAGCGGAGCCACCGCCGGCGCGAGGAACTCGCGGCTCGCGTCGCCGACGCTGTCGACGGCACGCGGAGCGACTGAGCGCCGGTTTTTCAGGCCCATCTCGAGCAGTTGCCTACTGATTGTCCGCTGCAGACTGCGTAGCGACGTCCGTAACCGCTGGCCGATATCGACCAATTAAATCTCATAACGCTATATCAAACAGCGTCTAATTCGGATCTTCAATCGATCCCCTGAATCCGTCAGATCGCGATCAGCGTCACGCCGATCACCGCGAGTACGGCGGCGACGAGCCGAAGCCGGAAGTGTCGTTCGCCCAGCAGGACGCCGCCGAGGACGACCGCGACGATCGCCTGCGTGTTGATGACCGGCGAGGCGATGCTGGCGGGTAGCACGGCGAAGGAGAGCGTCGTCAGGTGCTCGCCGAGCGCCACCATCCCGCCCGCGACGGCGAGGGTCGGCAGGTCGCCGCGGAGCCCGAGGTCGGATTCGGTCGGCGGATTGCGAACCGCGATCGGCAGGAGGACGACCGCGACCCCCACCAGCAGCATCGGCACCCAGAGCCGCTCCGGGATCGCCAGCTCCTGTAAGGACACCCGCTTGCCGAGGTCGCTGACCGCGTAACACATCGCGCTCAGCAGCGCGAGCTGGGCGGGCCTCGAGGCTGCGGCCTTCCGAAACGGCTCGAAGAAGCCGCCGGGATCGTAGTTCGCGACGTACACCGCCAGCGTCGCGACGACGACGCCGCCGACTTCCAGCGGCGTCAGCACCTGCCCGAGCACCAGCACCTCGAGGGGCAACACGAACATCGGGACGATCTTGTTGATCGGCGTGACGTAGGAGACGTCGCCCTCGTCGATCGCCCGCAGAAAGAGCACGAACGCGGCGGCGGTCGCGACGATCGTGAGCGTCGTTACGCCCGCTTCGGCGAGGCCGAAGCTTCCGAGGGCCGCCGCCGACCCGTCGACCTGCGTGACCGCGACCGGCAGGTACCACGCGATGCCGAAGGCGTTGATGAGCACGGTCAACGCCGCCGGCGGATACTCGTCGAACGACCGCTTCAGCACGTAGATGTAGACGCCCCAGACGAGGGCGGCGAGCAGCGCGACTCCGAGTCCGGCATCCATATCGCGACCCCACGAAAGTCCGGGACAAGAACGGTTCGATTGCGCGCTCGCGGCGCGGTTCGTCAGTATTCGCGGCTCCGTCCCGACGCTCGAGCGCGACTACGTCGTCGGTGCCGAAAAATGAGAACGGCGGTGTCTCGAGCCGTCGCGTTCAGTCGATCTGCGGCGCCTTCTCGTCCGTTCGGCCGGGCAACTCGAGTTCGATCTCGAGTTCCGGCTCGCCCATCCCGTCGAAGTCGAGCTCGAGTTCGACCGGTTCGCCGAAGGCGAAGGGCAGTTCCCACGCCTCGCCGTCGGTGGTGTCGCTGATCGTCAGCTCATCGCTGTCGCGGAGCTGCTCGCCCAGCGTGATCAGGAACTCGCCCGCCTCGCTGGCGTCGAGGCGGTACTCCTGTTCGAACTCGCGGCCTGCTCGGATGACGGTGCGCTCGTCGCTCGCGGAGTCGTCGTCTGTCATCGGCGGAGGGTACGGAATCGACGACTATGTTTTTCGCGGTCGGTCGCGCTGCCCGGTAGCTCAGCTGGCGTCTTTCTGACGAAGTTACGAGCGCGACAGCTCGAGCGCCAACGCCCGGAACACGCCGTCCGGTACGTAGCCGTCGTGTCCGGTATATTCCCGACATAACGCTCAGAATTCAACCGTACGGCTATTATAAAACACCATTGGCCGGTCGTCGGCAGTCCCGGGTGATGTTCGACGAGAGCGGTACCACGAACGGATGGCCCGCAGCGAACGGACAGCCGACGCGTCGATCGTTCCTCAGCGGACTCGGCGCGACCGTCGGACTCGGCGCGCTGACCGGCTCCGGCCGAGCGCAGCCGACCGCCGCTCCGGACGGCTCCGGTGCGGTGTACTACGTCGCTCGGATCGGCGATGGCGCGCTTCCGGGCCGTAAACGAGGGTGGAGCAACAACGGGAACGGAAACGGCAACCAGAACGGAAATCGAAACGGCGCCGGAAACGGCAACGGTAGCGCGACCGACGCGGAACGCGGCCGCGGCCACGGGCGTCTCGCCGACGCCGAGTACCTGGTTCTCGAGGGCGACACGGGAACGATCGCGTTCGCGACCGACGGCACCGCGGAGGAGGCGTTCCAGCACGCCTTTGACGAACTCCCGGCGTCCGGCGGCACCGTCGTCGCGAGCGGCGATACCTTCGAGTTCGGCGGGCCAGCGACGGTCGGCGACGACACCGGGCTGGTCGGCAGCGGCGGAACCCGGTTCGTCGTGGCCGGCGCGAGCGGGGAGTCGGGCCACGACCTGATCCGCGTTCGCGGCGACGGCGCGACGGTGGCCAATATCGAGTTCGACGCCGACGGCACGCAAACCGACAACCACGCGATTCAGGCCGACGACTGCGACGGGCTGGTGATCGCGAACAACCGCACCGTCGAGGGGTTCCAGATGGCGATCTCGTTCTCGCGGTGTCGCAACGTGCAGGTCGTCGGCAACGAGGTGCTCGATCCCAACTGGTACGGGATCACCAGCCGCGCCGCCCCGACCGGCGGCGACCGCGATCTGCGCCGCTCGGAGAACGTGGTCGTCGCGCGGAACTACGTCGCCGGCGTGACCTACAACAACATCGCGACCTACAACGTCAGCAACTTCACCGTCTACGGCAACGTCGTCGAGGAGGGCGGCCACAGTCTCATCGCGTGTTCGCCCGCCCAGCAGGGCGCCATCGTCGGCAACGTCTGTCGGGGCCTCGAGGAGTACAAACCCGATCCGGGCGGCGAGGCGGGGATCGAGATCGAGTACAAGGAGACCCACGTCCGCGAGGAAATCGCCGGGACGGACCGCGCTCGTTCGTACGACATCACGATTTCGGGCAACCAGGTCGACAACTGTCCGGTCGGGATCCTCGCCCGAACCGTTCCCGCGGACCCCGAGGACGAGGCCGCCCGCGAGACGGAACGGCCCCACAGCTTCACCGTGACTGGAAACTCGATCAACGGCGCCGACGCGGCGGGAATCCGCATCCGCTCCGGCGCGGCCGGCGTCGTCGCGACGAACACGGTCCGGGACAGTCCGACGCCGCTCGAGGTTGACGAGACCTACGCCACTGACATCGAGCAGGGACTGAACGCCACTCGAGCGTGAGGCGGTGCGATGTTCTCGATCGCACGGCTTTCGGTCGGGCGAATCGACACCACTACGAAAGCCCTTGCGGGCATTCGGTCGAGGGCCTGGCGAGACGCTTCGCGTCTCGCTGCCCTTCGCCCACTTCGTTCGCGAAGACCTCGCTGCGCGCGCTCCCTTCGGTCGCGTGCTCCCGTCGTCCGTCTTCCCGGATGCCGGCAGCCCCTTTCATTCCCACCCGTGGTAGCCCGGCCAATCTGCCGACACGGGTGGGAATGAAAGGGGCTGACCCGGTCGGTCCTACCCGGGCGCCGTAAGGACCACAGCGAAGCGAGGACCGCAGCAAGTCCCGGAAGGTCGATCGGGTCAGGGGCTTTCGTGGTATTCGAATCGACCGATCGTCCCGGACGCGAATCTATTTCAGCCGGCGCCGACCAACCACCAAGCAATGGTTTCGGAACTGTTCGATCCCGAGCGCTGGGAGCCGCTCGAGCCCAACGACGACTTCCGCGATATCACCTACCACCGCGCGGTCGACTCCGGGACGGTCCGGATCGCCTTCGACCGCCCCGAGGTGCGCAACGCCTTCCGGCCGGGGACCGTCGACGAACTGTACGACGCCCTCGAGCACGCGAAACGCCAAACCGACGTGGGTTGTGTCTTCCTGACCGGAAACGGCCCGTCACCGAAGGACGGCGGCTGGGCGTTCTGTTCCGGTGGGGATCAGACGATCCGCGGCGAGGACGGGTACCAGTACGACGGGGACGAGGAGCGGGCATCCGAGCAAGGACGGCTGCACATCCTCGAGGTCCAGCGCCTCATTCGCCACATTCCGAAGGTCGTCGTCTGCGTCGTCCCCGGCTGGGCCGTCGGCGGCGGCCACTCGCTGCACGTCGTCTGCGATCTCACCCTTGCGAGCGAGGAGCACGCCAAGTTCCTCCAGACCGACCCCGACGTGGCCAGCTACGACGCCGGCTTCGGGTCCGCGTACCTCGCCAAGCAGATCGGCCAGAAGAAGGCCCGCGAGGTGTTCTTCCTCGGGAAGACCTACGACGCCGAGGAAGCCGCCGATATGGGAATGGTCAACGAGGTCGTCCCCCACGAGGACCTCGAGGAGACGGCCCTCGAGTGGGGCGAGCGGATCAACTCCAAGAGCCCGACGGCGATGCGGATGCTCAAGTACGGGTTCAACATGACCGACGACGGCATGATCGGCCAGCAGGTGTTCGCCGGCGAGGCGACCCGACTCGGATATATGACCGACGAGGCCAAGGAGGGCCGAGACGCGTTCGTCGAGGGCCGAGAGCCGGATTTCGACGACTTCCCGTGGCATTACTGACGGTCGGATCGACTCGATCTCGAGCACGAGCACGAACGCGACCGCGAGAACGATGGGAAACGTAGTCGGACGGAGACGCACGTAGCCGCTGAGAGAAAGCCATTTGGGGCTCACGGCCGGTAGGTTACGTAGTGACGCTTCCCGATCGGTCCTCGCTGCCCCGACGGGACTACCTCCGTGCGCTGGTCGCCGTCGGCGGGACGACGGCGCTGAGCGCCTGCCTCGAGTTCGCCAGCGACGGCGACGACGGCGACCCGGACGTACCGACCGGAACGTCCGATCCCGAGTCGCTTCCTGACCGCCAGCACGCGTGGAACGAAGCGCTGACGACGGACGAGGACGGCAACGTTCGGCCGCCGGAACATCACGTGCTGGTGGCGCTATCGCTCCGGGACGGCGTCTTCGATGATGCTGGCGACGGCACGGACCACTCCGTCGCCGAGGACGCACGCGAGACAACCGAATCCGCGCTGCAAACGCTCGAGCGCGCCTACGAGTGGAGCAACGACGGACTCGTGTTCACGCTCGGCTACACGCCGGCGTACTTCGACCGATTCGACGGGCCGCTGCCCGACGCGGTCGGCCTCCCGGAACCCGAGGCGCTGACCGCACAGGAGGCCCCCGCGTTCGACGAGTTCGACGCCGTACTCCACCTCGCGAGCGATCGCCCCGAGGTCGTCCTCGAGGCCGAGGAGGGACTGTTCGGCCAACGCGACCGACTGAACGGCCTCGAGGTCGAGACCGACCTAACGGGCGTCTTCGAGCGCCTCGAGGATCGCCGGCGGACCGGCTTCGTCGGCGCGGGGCTGCCGGCCGACCGTACGGACGTCTCCGGCGTCCCGGAGTCGGTGCCCGAGGACGCGCCCTTTTTCATGGGCTTTCGCTCGGGGTTCCAGGCTAGTCAGGCGACCGAGGATCGAGTGACGATCGAGTCGGGGCCGTTCGCCGGCGGGACGACCCAGCATATCGAATCGCTGGAGATCAACCTCGAGCAGTGGTTCCAGCAGGAGAACCACACGCAACGCGTCTCGAAACTGTTCAGCCGGGAGCACGCCGAAGAGGAACTCGTCGGCGACGTCGGCGAGGAACTGACGACGACGAACGGGTTGACGACCGAGCGGATCGACGCCACCGCGGACGACGCGCGCGAGCACAACGTCGTCGGGCACGCGCAGAAGGCCGCTCGAGCCCGCGAGGACGGGGAACCGCCGCTCCTGCGCCGCGATTTCAATACCGTCGACGGCGATCGGCCGGGCGTCCACTTCCTCGCGCTCCAGCGGGGGATCGACGACTTCGTCCGAACCCGCGAGGCGATGACGGGCGCGGATCTGGACGTGCCGATGGCGAACAACGGCATTCGCCACTACATCTTCGTCGACCGGCGCGGCAACTATCTGGTGCCGCCGCGGTCGCTGCGCGCCCTGCCGCCGGCCGATCCCGACGCCGAGATTGAGGGTGACTGACTCGAGACGGGTAGACCCGAGCGAGAACAACACGCACGAGGACACGACGCGAGACACATGCAAGACCGAACGCAAGCGCTCGAGGCCATCGATCGACGAACCTTCGTCCGCCGAACGGGAGCAGTAACGGGAACGCTCGCGCTCGCGGGTTGTACGAGCACTGACGACGAGTCCGACGAGAACGAAAGCGACCCCGCGGACGACGACGCCGGAAATGGGAGCGAGAACGAGACTGGTGACGGCGGCGACGCGACCCTTCCGCGACAGATCACCGTCGAGGACCCGCCCGAGGCCGTCTACCTGCCGACCCACCGCGAGTCGATGCAGATGCTCGAGCCGGTCGAAGCCGGCGACTACGCGCTTGCGCCGATGCTCTCCTACCCCCACCAGTTCTGGGTGATCGCCGGCGACGCCGACGACGCGGTCGAGCGGACGACGCCGGACGACCCGGACGGCGTGCACATGATGTTCGTCGCCTGGGACACCGAAACGGGAACCGTCCTCCCGGTCGACGAAGGCGTCCAAATTCGGATTCGACGGGACGGCGAACAGGTCGGCGCGCCGCGCCAGCCGTGGGCCATGCTCTCCCAGGAGATGGGCTTTCACTTCGGCGACAACGTCGGGCTGCCGGGCGACGGCACCTACACCGTCGAGGTCACCCTGCCGCCGATTTCGACCCGGAAAACCGGTGACCTCGCCGGCCGATTAGACGAGCGCGCGACGGCCACCTTCGAGTTCGAGTACGACGACGAGTTCCGCGAGTCGGTCGTCGGCGGCGTCGAGTACCTCGACGAGGAGCGATGGGGCGAGCGCGGTGCACTCGAGCCGATGGGGATGATGGCGACTGACGAGAACGACAGCGACAGTGGGATTCCCTACTCCATGCTGCCGCCGGTCGACGCCTATCCCGGCACGTTGCTCCTCGAGTCCGATTCTGATAACGAAAACGGCGGCCCCGACCACGAGAATCCCGAGACGAGCGACCTCCCGCGAAGCGGCGACGCGGGGGTTCTCGCGACGCTGCTCGAGTCGGAGCACCGACTGGCTGGCGACGGGCAGTATCTCCTCGTCTCGCCGCGGACGCCGTACAACCGCGTGCCGCTGGCGGATATGTCCCTGCGTGCGACGATCGAGCGCGACGGGACGGAACTCGGTGACGCGCCGCTCGAGCAGACGCTCGACGGGGAGTACGGGCTGCACTACGGAGTTTCGCTGTCGGAGATCGGTGATGTCTCGGGCGTCGAAGCCGGCGATTCAGTCGCGATCGAGATCGAGTCGCCGCCGCAGATCGCCCGCCATCAGGGGTACGAGACGGCGTTTCTCGAGATGCCGCCGGTCGAACTGGTCGTGCCGAAGACCTGAGGCGGCGCGACCGGGCCGCAATCGCTCGACTGCAATGCCAACGTTGACACTCTCTCGAGTGGGACACTCGAGGTATGACCGAGGTGGAGACGTCACGGACGAAGGCGTGGCTGATGGCGGCGCGCCCGCAGACGTTGCCCGCGGCCGCGGCGCCCGTTATCGTCGGTACCGGACTCGCGGTCTCCGAGGGCGTGTTTTCCCCGGTGCCCGCGCTGCTGGCGTTCGTCGGCGCGGCGCTGATCCAGATCGGCACCAACTTCGCGAACGACTACTACGACGCGATCAAGGGTGCGGACACGGAGGACCGCGAGGGATTCACCCGCGTCACGCAGTCGGGCCTGATCCCCGCTGAACAGGTCAAGCTCGCGACGATCGTCACGTTCGCGCTGGCGATCTTCACCGGAACGTATCTCGTCTACATCGGCGGCGTGCCGATCCTCGTGATCGGCCTCGTCAGCGTCCTCTGCGGCTGGGCCTACACCGGCGGCCCCTACCCGCTGGGCTACCACGGGCTCGGCGACCCCTTCGTCTTCGTTTTCTTCGGGGTCGTCGCCGTGATGGGGACGTTCTACGTCCAGGCGGCCGCGGTCCTCGCAGAGCCGCTAACGACCGCGATCCCCGAAGGAACGATCACCCTCGAGGCGTTCGTCGCCAGCCTCCCCGTCGGCGCGATTTCGACCTGTATCATCGTCGTGAACAACATCCGGGACAAGGAGACCGACGCCGAGACCGGGAAGCGAACGCTCGCGGTTCGGCTCGGCTACCGGTGGAGCCGCGTCGAGTACCTGGCGCTGCTCGCGCTGGCCTACCTCGCACCGTTCTGGTTCTGGCTCGAGGGCTTCGGCCTCGGCGCCCTGCTCCCGCTTGTCTCGCTGCCCTACGCCGCGTCGGTAACCCGAACCGTACTGACCAGAACCGACGGCGAGGCGCTCAACCCGGCGCTCGAGGGGACCGGAAAGCTACTCGCCCTCTACGCGGTACTGTTCGCCGCCGGGCTGGTGGTGCTATGAGCGGTTCCGATCCGGGTTCGGACCGCGATCCCGATCGCGACTCCGACTCCGACCCCAACGCCAACCTCGAGTTCGAGTTCCGCCCCTTCTCGCTCGAACTCGCCAGCCCGCTCGAGACGTCCAACGGGACGATCGAGTCCCGCGACGGCTTTCTCGTGCGACTGGCCGACGAGAACGGCGTCGTCGGCTACGGCGAGGCGACCCCGCTGCCGGGCTGGACCGAATCCCGAGACGACTGTCGGGCGGCCCTCGAGCGCGCGCAGGACGCGTTCCGCGCCGGCGGTCCGAACGAGGCGCTCGAGGCGGTCGATCGGCAGGTCGCGGCCCGCCACGCGGTCTCGCTCGCGCTCGCGGATCTCCAGTCGTCGCGGCACGCGACGCCGCTGTACCGCTATCTCGGGAACGGACCGATGGTCGGTCGCGTGCCGGTAAACGCGACCGTCGGCGACTGCTCGCCCGCCGAAACTCGAACGGCCGTGCGGGAGGCCAGCGAGCGCGGCTACGCCTGCTGCAAGCTCAAGGTCGGCCTGCGCAGCGTCGAGGAGGACATCGAACGCGTCCGCGAGGCCCGGGACGCGGTCGACGACGCCGTCGAACTCCGCGCGGACGCGAACGAAGCCTGGACCTACGAGGATGCCGAGTCCGCCCTCGAGGCCTTCGCCGACCTCGGCGTCTCGCTGGTCGAACAACCGCTTCCGGCGGGTGCGCTCGAGGGCCACGCCGACCTCCGCAGGATGGACACCGGCGTCGATATCGCCTTGGACGAAGGGCTGCTCGAGCACGGCGTCGACGCGATCTGCGACGCCGAGGCCGCGGACGCCGTCGTGTTGAAGCCGATGGCATTGGGCGGGGTCGACGTCGCCCGTCGGGTCGCCGCGTGGGTGATGGAGGTCGATATCGCGCCGATCGTCACGACGACCATCGACGGCGTCGTCGCGCGGACCGGCGCCGTCCACCTCGCGGCGGCGATTCCCGACGTGCCGGCCTGCGGGCTCGCCACCGCCGAACTGCTCGCCGAGGACCTCGGGCGCGATCCGGTCCTGCTCGAGAAGGGAGCGGCCGTCGTTCCCCAGGCGAAGGGGCTGGGCATCGAGGGGGTGTGGGAGGAGTGACGGGGCCCGCGGGTGCGACGACGATGGCGGAGTGGCCGACCCGCGACCTCCTCGCGCACAGAGCTGCGACGACGCCCGAGCGGACGGCGCTGATCGACGCCGACGCGGACGCAGGTGACGGGGACGCAAGCGTGGAGTGGACCTACGCCGACTTCGACCGTCGGGTCGATCGCACCGCGGCGGCGCTCGAGGACGAAGGCGTCGTCGACGACCGACTCGGCGTCTGCATGGACACGCGGCCGGCCTTCGCGACCGTCTTCTTCGCGGCGATGCGGCTCGGACTGACGGTCGTCCCGCTGAACGTCCGCGAGACGACCGACGAACTCGCCGCCAAGGTCGAGCGAACCGAACTCGAGGCCGTCATTTGCGAGAGCGAGACCGAATCGACGGCACTCGAACTTGCAGCGTCGACCGACGGTCGTCGACTCCCGGTGCTCTCGGTCGACGAACCCGAGTCCGGATCCGACGCCGACACCGAGACCGACACCGACGTTCAGTTCCTCGAGGCGACCGCGGGCGGCGATTCGGGTTCGCCGTCGGTCGATCCCGTTCCCCTCGAGCGCGACGATACGCAACTCCTGCTGTTCACCTCCGGAACGTCCGGCGAGCCGAAGATCGTCCGGCTGACGGTCGGCAACCTCGTCGCCAGCGCGACTGCCTCCGCGTTCCGGCTGGGCGTCGACCGAAATGACCGCTGGCTCTGCTGTCTCCCGATGTACCACATGGGCGGGCTCGCGCCGATCGTCCGATCGACGCTGTACGGGACGACCGTCGTGATCCAGCGGGAGTTCGACGCCCGCGAGACCGCACGCGTGATGGACGAGTACGATATCACGGGCGTCTCGCTCGTCCCGACGATGTGCAAGCGGCTCCTCGACGCGGACTGGGAACCGCCCGAATCGCTCCGGTTCGTCCTGCTCGGCGGCGCACCAGCCTCGAGCGAGTTGCTCGAGCGCTGCCTCGAGGCCGGCGTGCCGGTCCACCCGACCTACGGGATGACCGAGACGGCCTCGCAGGTCGCGACCGCGACGCCGGCCGACGTTCGCGAGCACGAGGGGACGGTCGGCCAGCCGCTCGTGAACACCGACGTGACGATCATCGACGAGGACGGCGACCCGGTTCCGTCCGACGAGCCCGGCGAACTGGTCGTCTCGGGGCCGACGGTGACGCCCGGATATCTCGATTCCGATCGCACCGACGAGGCGTTCGGCGACCGCGGGCTCCATACCGGCGACGTCGGCTACCGAGACGCAGACGGCCGACTCCGGATCCTCAACCGGCGCAGCGACCGCATCGTCACCGGCGGCGAGAACGTCGATCCCGGCGAGGTAGTCGCAATCCTGCGCGAGCATCCAGCCGTCGAGGACGCCGCCGTCGTCGGCCTCGAGGATCCCGAGTGGAGCGAGCGCGTCGCGGCGCTGGTCGTACCGGCTGCAGACGCGGAGGTCGAGTCCAACGTCGACTCGCTGCTCGCACACTGCGACGAGCACCTCGCGGGATTCAAGAAACCGAAGATGATCGCGTTCGCCGACTCGCTTCCGCGAACGGCGTCGGGGACCGTCGACCGCGAGGCCGTTCGGGATCGGCTGCTCGAGGACGGAATCGACGTCGACGATCGCTGACCGAACGATCCTTCGTTTTGAAACTGGAGTTAAGACGCTCGAGCCCCTACTCCGAGCCGTGTGTACGCTGACTCTCGCCTGGCAGGTCTTCGAGGACGCGCCGGTCGCCGTCGCGGCGAACCGCGACGAAGCGGTCGATCGCGACTCGCGGCCGCCGGACGTCTACCGCGAGGAGCCGCTGATCGTCGCGCCGCGGGACGCCGAGGCCGGCGGCACCTGGATCGGCTACAACGAGTTCGGCGTCTTCGCCGGGATCACGAACAGGTGGACCGACGCCGAACTCGCCGGCGAGCGCTCGCGCGGCCTGCTCGTCGCCGACGTCCTCGAGGCGCGCTCGGCGGCCGAAGCGGCCTCAATCGTCGCGGATGCGACCGCTGCCGACGAGTACGACGGATTCAATCTCGTCGTCGCCGACGCGGACGACGCCTACTGCTTCCAGTGGGACGGCGACCTCGTCCGGACCGACTTCGAGCCCGGCGTCCACGTCGTGGTCAACGTCGCGGTCGACGGGGAGGTCGATATCCCGTCGTTCCGAACCGACGCCGCTCGAGCGCAGGCCGAGAACGCACGCACGGTGCGTCGCGAACTGTCGGTCGCCGACGGTGGCGAATCCGTTTCGGACTGGCTCGAGCGCGCGGGCTCGGTGCTGGGCGATCACGACTACGGGGTCTGCATCCACGGCGACGGGTTCGGGACTCGCTCGTCGTCACTGATCGCGCTCCGTGATGGCGGTTCCGAATCTCAGTACGCGTTCGCCGACGGCCCGCCGTGTCAGACGGCCTACGAAACCGTCGACCTCCCGGCGGTCGATGACGCGTCCGCGTTCGCGAGCGACGCCGAAGGGCACATTTAAGCGGCTCCCGAACCCTCGTATGGACATGGACGCACTCCTGCCTGTAGCGGCGAGCACGGAGAGGTGGTCACCGTGAGCGTTTCCACAGCCGAAGCAGAACTCTCCGAGGACGAGCGCGCCGGCCTCGAACTCGTTCGCGAGACCGGCGGCATCCACCAGAGCGATTTCTGGAAGGAGTTGGGCGTCTCCTCGCGGAAGGGCAGCCGGATCGTCGAATCGCTCGTCGAGAAGGGGCTCGTCGACCGCGAGGAGACGATCTACGACGGTCACAACACCTACTACATCAGCCCGACGGCGCGGGACCTTGATTTCAGGCTGTTGATGGCCGGCGACATGCTGTCGCCCTTTATCGGCGAGGAGGAGGTCGATCCCAACAGTGACGCCTTCTCGCAGTGGATCATGAACCTCGCGTACGAAGAGTAAGCCGAACCGAACCGAACACGAGACCGTCGCCGCAACTACGATTCTGCAATTTTGCGGGTTTGATTTTCGATCGGACCGAGCGTCGCGACCGCAGTTACGTTACTCGTAGAGCCCGAACCGCTCGATCAACACGAACGGATCCCGCTCGCGATTGTAGTGCGAAACGTCTCCGTCGATCGCCTCGAGGATCCGCCGGTGGACTTCCCGCGCGGCGCGGCCTTCGTCGGGCTCGAGGTGGTGGCGTCCGCACACGTCGGTCCAGAAGTCGCCGTCGAGCCAGTACAGCGTTTCGCGGTTCGACTGGTAGACGACGTCGCCTGCGTCGGCCAGCCCGTCCCCGTCGTTCGCGAGCCGGCGACCCGACAGCTGGGCGCGTGCGAGGACCGCGACGAGTTGGCGGCGCGATACGGGGGCGTGGAGCGCGACGTCGTCGAGCGTCTCGCCGAAGTACTCCTCGACGAGGTCGCACACCCGCGAGAATTCGTCGAATTCGACCTCTTGGTGCGTGATTTTCATAGCAGTTCACTCGATGGAGGGACAGCGTACCGCGTCTTTGCAGCCAACAGTAAAAAGTATGTACCTGTCCGGTTCCGATCGCCGACTTCGATCAGGCGAGCGCGCTCGCCGCCCGGATCAGCCGTTCCTCGCCGAAAGCCGGGCCGACGAGTTGCAGCCCGACGGGGAGGCCGTCGGTCTCGCCCGCGGGCACCGAGATCGCGGGCAGGTCCGCGAGGTTCACGGGGACGGTGTTGGCGTCGGCGAGGTACATCTGGAGCGGATCGTCGAGGCTCTCGCCGAGTTCGAACGGCGGGACGGGCATGGTCGGCGAGGCGAGCACGTCGGCCTCGGACAGGGCTTCGTCGAAGTCCTGCTTGACCCACGCGCGGGCGTCCTGGGCCTGCTTGTAGTACTTGTCGTGGTAGCCGGCCGAGAGCGCGTACGTTCCCAGCAGGATGCGGCGCTTGACCTCGTCGCCGAAGCCCTCCTGGCGGGCCTTCGAGAAGGCCTCGTTCCAGTTGCCGTCGTAGCCGCCGGAGTTGCCGTAGCGGACGCCGTCAAACCGCGCGAGGTTCGAGGAGGCTTCCGACATCGCGATCACGTAGTAAGCCTCGACGGCGTGCTCGACGGACGGCAGCGAGACCTCGTGGTACTCGGCGCCGCGGTCCTCGAGGTCCGCAATCGCGTCCCAGAAGGTCTCGACGACGCCCTCGTCGGCGCCCTCGAGCAGCTCCGTCGGGACGCCGATCGTGAGGCCGTCGACGTCGGCGGTCGCGGCAGCGGCGTAGCTCTCGCCCTCGAGTTGTGGTTCGCGGGTGGTCGCGTCGCGCTCGTCCTCGCCGGCGATCACGTCGAGCAGCGCGGCGGCGTCCTCGACGGTGTTTGCGAACGGGCCGATCTGCTCGAGACTGTTGGCGTAGGCGACGAGCCCGTACCGCGAGACCAGGCCGTAAGTGGGCTTGATGCCGACGACGCCGCAGAAGGCGGCCGGACAGCGGACCGAGCCGCCGGTGTCGGAGCCGAGCGCGAGGTCGGCCTCGCCCGCGGCGACGGCGGCGGCGGAGCCGCCCGAGGAGCCGCCGGGGACGCGGCCCGGCGCGGCGGGGTTGTCCGTCGCGCCGAACGCGGAGGTTTCGGTGGTCGTCCCCATCCCGAACTCGTCCATGTTGGCCTTGCCGACGATGGTCGCTCCGGCCTCTTTGAGGCGGGAGACGACCGTCGCGTCGTACGGCGGGACGTACTCCTCGAGCATGGCCGAGCCGCAGGTCGTTCGGACGCCCTCGGTAGAGATGTTGTCCTTGACCGCGACGGTGGCGTCCGCCAGCGGGCCGTCGTCGGCGCCCTCGATTCGCTCCTCGGTGATGTAGATGTTCTCGGACATGGTTACGAGACGTTCGGCCCCTTGAAGTAGCCGTCCTCGGTTTCCGGCGCGTTGCGCAGCGCCTCCTCCGTATCGAGGGAGTCGCGCTCCTCGTCGGGTCGCATCACGTTCGCGAGGTCGGCCTCGCGGTCGACCTCGGGGACCTCGTCCAGCGTCTCGAAGTACTCGAGGATATCCGCGAACTGCCGGGCGAACTGGTCGACCTCGTCGTCCTCGAGGTCGACGCGAGCCAGCTCCGCGACGTGGCGGACCTCCTCGGGACTGACGGCGTCGTCGCTCATACCTGTTCGAACCGCCTTCCGGAGAGTAAGGGTTTCGATACGCGAGGACCGGTTCGGCCCGTCTCGGCCGGCGCTCGACGCGGGTGATCGGGCCGTGCTGCGGGCAGCGAATCGTATCGCAGTATTTAAGTGAGCGTCGTTCGTTACTAGGGAGCACTACGGATTCGAGCGTTTTCACCGAGGTTCTGACAGTCCAATACAATGACTGACACCAGTATTCGAACTCGCAGCGACGAGCAACGCCAGGGCACCCAGGAGGAGTCGCACGAGCAGGCGGGCGAACGGGAACAGTGTCCGGAGTGTGGCGGTCGACTCGTCTCGGACGCCGAGCACGCCGAAACGGTCTGCGACGATTGCGGTCTCGTCGTCGACGAAGGCGAAATCGACCGCGGGCCCGAGTGGCGGGCCTTCGACGCCGCCGAGAAGGACGAGAAGTCCCGCGTCGGCGCCCCGACGACCAACATGATGCACGATCAGGGGCTCTCGACCAACATCGGCTGGCAGGACAAGGACGCCTACGGCCGCTCCCTCTCGAGCCGCCAGCGCCAGAAGATGCAGCGCCTTCGCACCTGGAACGAGCGGTTCCGCACCCGCGACTCCAAGGAGCGCAACTTAAAGCAGGCGCTGGGCGAAATCGACCGGATGGCCTCCGCGCTCGGCCTCCCCGAGAACGTCCGCGAAACGGCCAGCGTGATCTACCGCCGCGCCCTCGAGGAGGACCTCCTTCCCGGACGGTCGATCGAAGGCGTCTCGACGGCCTCGCTGTACGCCGCCGCCCGGCAGGCCGGCACCCCGCGCAGCTTAGACGAGATCGACGCGGTCTCCCGCGTCGAGAAGGACGAGATCGCCCGCACCTACCGCTACGTCATCCGGGAACTGGGCCTCGAGGTCCAGCCGGCCGACCCCGAGAGCTACGTGCCCCGCTTCGCGAGCGATCTCGACCTCCCCGACGAGACCGAGCGCCGCGCCCGACAGCTGCTCAAGACGGCCAAGGACTCGGGCATTCACAGCGGCAAGTCGCCGGTCGGCCTCGCGGCCGCCGCGGTCTACGCCGGCGCGCTCCTGACGAACGAAAAGGTCACGCAGAACGACGTCAGCGAGGTCGCGAACATCTCCGAAGTGACGATCCGCAACCGGTACCACGAACTCCTCGAGGCCGAGGAAGCCGCACCGGCCTGATTCCACGTTGTGGCTCGTCGCCCCTCGTCTGTCTGCCGATACTCACACCGTGTTGAGCCGACTGTTAGCGATACCAATACGATCTTAATCCTGATAATCGGCCCATACTGAATATAGCGCATCGCTACGGGTTCGGTATGCACCGCGAATGCGATAACTGCGAGTCGGAGTCGGAGATCGCATACACGCTGACCACGCACGTCGCGTCCGAGCCGAACGAACGGATCGACCTCCACTTTTGTTCGACGGAGTGTCTGGACGTGTGGACGTAACGGCGGTCGCGCCGCTTTCGTCCTCTCGCCCTCTCGCCGCTTTCGTCCTCTCGCCCTCTCGTCGCTCGAGCGCGTTTTTCTAGGTCGCCGGTGCACGTTCAGAACTAGCTCTGTGACCGTGCCGTCGGGCGCCGCGAAAAAGCGGGCGGGTGGTCGCCGTCACTGCGTCTCGTTGTCGGCCGGCGTCTCGTCGTAGATTTCCGGGTTTTCCTCGCCCGTCACGTCGATCGCGGCCAGCGCGCCGCGGCGGCCGGCCCGCGAGAGCGCGTGGTCGACGATCTTGACCGGACCGGGGACGGGGAACTCCATCTCGCCGACGGTGGTGGTCCCGGGCGCGACCGGCGCCGTCTCGATGTTCCGATCGGGCTCGCTCAGCAGGTCGCCGTCGCGGTAGTAGCGGTGCCAGACGTTGCCGATCGGGTGTAGCGCGCTGGTGAAGTTCGGGCCGCCGTTGGCGAAGTACACCCGCGCGGTCTCGCCGACTTCGGCTTCCATCGCCCCGACGCCGTCCTCGGTGAGGCCGTAGGCCTGGCCGTTGAAGACGACGTAGGTCGGGTCCTCCGTCTTCATGCCGTCGAAGTCGAAGGCGTGGTGGCCCTCCTCGCCGACTGCGCCGTCGGTGTAGATCTCGTGCTGCCCCAGGTAGAACTCCCGATCGACTTCGGGGAGTCCCTCCTCGGGCTCGACGAGGATCGTCCCGAACATGCCGGCGCTGATGTGCTGATCCATGTTGGGGATCGCACAGTGGTAGACGAACGCGCCGGCGTACTCGGCGGTGAAGCTGATCTCGGCCGGCTCGTCGCCCGGCGCGACGGTCGTCGCTTCGGCACCCCCGCCTGGCCCGTAGACCGCGTGGAAGTCCACGTTGTGGGCCTCGAGGTTCGTCTCCTCGGGCACCTCGAACGTGAGGTTTACCCGGTCGCCCTTGCGGACCCGTACCATCGGTCCGGGAACCTGCCCCTCGAAGGTCATGTAGTCGAACGTGACCCCGGGTTCGATCTCGGCGGTGACCCGCTTCGTGCGGATCGTGATGTCGTGTTCGCGGGGCTCCGTCCAGTCGACGGGAGCCGGGATGTCGGTCGGATCGCGGGCGATCCGGTCGACGTCGGCAGCCTTCGCCGCCGGCAGTCCCTCGTCGACCGCTTCGGTCTCGGTCGTCGTACTGTTCCCCGACACGTCGTCGTTGCTGAGGCAACCGGCGATTGCGACTACGCCTGTTGCCCCGAGCGCCTGCATGAACTGCCGTCGGTTGGCTGCGGTTGTGGTCATTGTCCTTCTCCTCATTCCCATATAAGGTGGTCATACGTACAGGTCCATCGACGATTCCCTGAAAGAAGGAAACATCTCGAACATGTTCGGGTAGACGTCTCGATCGATATCGCTGCGCCATAACGGCAGAGGTTGAAAGCCTGCGGCGTCGTACGGACGGGTATGAGCGCGAACGCAGTGTCCCCGCAAGCGGACGCGTCGAAACTATCGTCGGTCGACGCGACGACCGACGTGCGGACCGTCAACGGCGTCGACCTCCACGTCGTCGCCGCCGGCGATCCGAATGACCCGCTCGTCGTCTTGCTCCACGGGTTTCCGGAGTTCTGGTACGGCTGGCACGAACAGATCGGTCCGCTCGTCGACGCCGGTTACCGGGTGCTCGTGCCCGATCAGCGCGGCTACAATCTGAGCGAGAAGCCAGCGCCAGTGCGTGCGTATCATCAGAAACAGCTTTCCCGAGATATCGTCGAACTGATCGGATCGGCGGATCGAGACGCCGCCCACGTCGTCGGCCACGACTGGGGCGGGATGGTCGCCTGGGACCTCGCGCTTCGCCACCACGAAGTCGTCGATCGGCTCGCGATCGTCAACGCGCCCCACCCGACCGTGTTTCAGCGCCACCTCCGATCGAACCCCGCACAGATGCGCCGGAGCTGGTACGCCGCCTGCTTCCAGGTGCCCCGGTTGCCCGAACTATGCTGCCGGTACGACGACTTCCGACTCCTCGAGCGCGCCCTTCGTGGGACGTCGGCGCCGGGAACCTTCTCCGACGCGGATCTCGAGCACTACCGGCGCGCGTGGAGCCGGGACGGAGCGCTGACCGCGATGATCAACTGGTACCGGGCGAGCGCCAGATACGGGACGAACCCACCGCGGGACCGCGTCGAGGCGCCGACGCTGCTCGCCTGGGGCACCGACGACGCGGCGCTGGGAACCGAACTGGTCGTCGACAGCTACGACTACTGCGCCCGCGAGGGGCGGCGCCTCGAGCTGTTCGAGGGGACGAGCCACTGGGTGCAACACGAGGAGCCCGAGCGGCTGACGGCGACGCTGCTCGAGCATCTGGGTGGCGAGTAGTCTGGGTGCCGAGTAGCGGAGAAATGCGAGCGGCCGCCGGCGAGCGCGGCTCGGGGTCAGGCGTCGGGCGACCAGATAACGGTCACCACTTCGTCCTCGCCCTCGAGTTCCACGCTCTCGTGAGCGTAGCCCCGATCCTCGAGTTTCGGGAAGAGGAACTGGGGCACCCGGTCGTTGCGCTGGACGAGCACCGTCTCGTCGGACAGGTCGACGAGGGTCTCGAGAGTCCGCTTCAGCGGCTCAGGCGGGCCGAGCGATCGCACGTCGATCGTCTCTCGCGGTCGGTCGGTCGGTGCGTCGGTGCGGTCGACGACGGACGCGGGTGACTGCATACGCGAGTGATCGACGGGAAGCGAGCTATCTTTCGTGCCGTACGTGTTCGGTCGGGAAGCCGTGACCGACACCGCGGCTGTGGCTCTACGCCTCTACTTTCGGGAACTTCGCGACGAATTCCTCCGGGCCGACCCGTTCGACCTCGTAGTTGTCGGCGTCGAAGCTCTCGACTTCGGCCTGGAACTCGTAGAACAGCGGCTTCGGCTCGTGATCGTTGACGATCGTTAGCGTCTCGCCGGGCGCTAAGTCCTCGAACTCCTCGTGGATGGTCGGGTGGCGGTTCACCGGCGGGATGTCCCTGACGTCGAGTCGCGTCATGCGGGTGGACGTCGGTTCGGCGCTCCCGTCCGTGTTTGCCCGAACACGTTCGCATCTCGGACCGAGGCAGATCGCCGTCGTGCCGGATCAGGCCTCCTCGATTAACACGTGCCAGACCCCGTCGCGCTGCTCGCTCTCGTAGGTATAGCCGCGCGACTCGAGCACGTTGTAGAGGGGCTTCGGCTCGAAGGGCGCGATCAACTCGAGGCGTTCGCCCGCGTTCAGCGTGCGCAGCGCCGACATGATGTCGTCGAACGGCGGGCCATCGATCTCGCGCACGTCGAGCGTGCGGTCAGCGGTGTTAGTTGCCATCGGTTGTGGATACCGCCGGATTCGTGTTGGGCATTCCTGCGAACGTGTTCGTGCGGGGGAATTCCCACGCCGTAGGAATTCCGACGAACATATTCGTCGCTACGGGTATAGAGCTACACCTAGGATATTCGCGTATGGCACAGGCGACACTGACGGTCACGATGCCCGACCAGCTCTGGATCCAGCAGCTCTCCACGGAGTATCCCGACGCGACGTTTCGCGTGTTAGCGGGCGTTCCGGGATCCGACACGGGGTTCGCGCTCGTTCGGATCGCCGGGTCGAAGGTACCGGAGATCGTCGACGACATGACGGAGCACCCCCAGATCACCGAGCTCACGCTCGCGCAGTGGAGCGACAACGAGGCGACGGTCCACTTCGAGACGACCGCGCCGCTCCTGCTCTTTTCCTCGCAGGAGTCGGGGATGCCGATCGAACTCCCCGTCGAGATCGCCGACGGCGAGGCGACCATCGAGGTGACGGGATCGCGGGACCGGCTCGCCGAACTCGCCGAGCAACTCGAGCACTTCGGGCTCCAGTACCGCATCGACAACGTCCGCGAGCGGCTCCACGAGAGTCAACTCCTCTCGGAGCGCCAACTCGAGGTCGTCGCCGCCGCCGTCGAGAAGGGGTACTACGACACGCCGCGGCAGTGTTCGCTGACGGAACTGGCGGAACACCTCGACATCGCGAAATCGACCTGCAGCGAGACGCTCCACCGGGCCGAGGAGGCGATCATCAAGCGGTTCGTCGAGGATCTGCCCGGGCTCGACGGGGAGGAGTCGCTCGAGGAACAACTCGCGGCGAACTAATTACGTCGCGTCGCCAGTCGCAGCCCGCGGCGCGAGCACCAGTACCGCCGTGGTATCCGCGAGCGCGGTCGGCGCGATGTCCTGTGCGCCGTCGAACCGAATCAGTTCGCCCGCCGCGACCTCGTGATCGTGATCGTCGTCGCCGAGCGTAATCGAGACGCGTCCCTCCAGCACGTGGAAGACGATTTCCCGATCCGGATGCTGGTGGGGTGCGATCTCGTCGCCTTCCTCGAGCGCGAGCCGGATCGTTTTCGGCTCGCCGTCGAACACCCGCGCGTGGGGTCGTTGCTCGAGGGAGTCGAGCGAGCGCGTTTCCGTCGGCGTCCGCTGCTGGTCGTCGGCCATACGTGACGGTCGGCGCGCTCGCGACAAATATTTTGAGCCGAACGAGCGGCCGGGCCGTCCTCGAGCGGTTTACGGCCCTCGAGTCGATTTATGGCTCGGCCGGTTTCGCGTAACGAATTGCGGTAACGTGTGACACGAGATGTAACGGAGGTCGATAGCAATCTAACTTATAGATGCGAATATGTTCGGCCCGATTCTCGCGCCGTGGAAATCGGGTCTACATTTGAACCGCGTCTAGTTGCGAGTCCCGGGTTAGAGGAGCACAGATAGATATGTTAAAGTGCACCCCAGCAAGTTACTGCTGCACGAAAACGGCGTATACAGAGGTGTTCTAACTGAATGAGTACGGACGATGAATCATTCCACCCACTCGGAAGCGAGTGGGAAGACGAACTCGAGGAGATGCTCGACGATACCGAGTACGATACGGAACTCGGTATGAAAATGGCCCAGGACGCGATGCGGGTCACCAAGGGCGAGCTCTCCGAAGCCGAATTCCACGAGAAGTATCACGAGGACGTGATGGAGGAGTTCGGCGAGGACAACCGCCCAACCGCTGAGGCATTCGAGGCCGCCCAGGAGGAAGCGAAGGGGACGGTCGGCCGGATGCTCGACAAGTTCAGCGGTGACGGCGAAGATACCCGACGCGGCGCGATGAAGAAGATGGGCGCCGGCGCGGCGGCCGTCGGGCTCGGCGCGTGGGGAACCGCCGAAGCCGGCCAGCAGAACATCGCCGAAGCCGGCGACGAAGGCGGCCACGGCGGCGGCCACACCGAGGCGCAGGACATCCACGAGCGCGACACCCAGTGGGGGATGACGATCGACCTCGAGCGGTGTGACGGCTGTCTCTCCTGTATGACCGCCTGCGCGTCGGAGAACGACCTCGACCAGGGCGTCAACTGGATGTACGTCATGGCCTTCGAGGACGAACTCACCGCCGGCGGCTCCCCGGCCCCCGACGTGATGGGCGGGGTCGAGCAGAACATGCTCGTGCGTCCGTGCCAGCACTGTACGGACGCGCCCTGTGAGAAGGTCTGTCCGACCACGGCCCGCCACACCCGCGACAAGGACGGGCTGGTGCTGACCGACTACGACGTCTGTATCGGCTGCCGGTACTGTCAGGTCGCCTGTCCCTACGGCGTCAACTACTTCCAGTGGGACGAACCCGACGTGGCCCACGAGGAAATCACCGGACACGGCGGCGCGGAGGTCGACGATCCGAAGGAGATCACCCACGCCGAGTACGAGAACGGCGAGGACCGCTGGGTCGACAGTCGCTCGCCCCGCGGCACGATGAGCAAGTGTACGATGTGCCCGTCCATGCAGGACGGCCAGCAGGGCGAAGAGTACGTCGGCACCACCGCTTGCGAGCGCGCTTGTCCGCCGAACGCGATCCAGTTCGGCAACGTCAAGAGCGAGCGCAGCGACGCGTACCAGCACCGCGAACACCCGAGCAAGAGCCGCGCGATCATCGACATCAGCTTCTCCGTCCCGTCGACGGACGAGATCGACGAGGCCCTCAGCGACGACGACGACTTCGAATCCGCCCTCGAGGCGCTCGAGATCGACAGCGATCTCGTCAGCGTCATGAAGGCGATCGACATCGTCAGCGAGCGGCTCGGCCCCGGCGACGAGGAGAACAACAGCATCCTCGAGACGGAGCAGTCGATCCTCGAGTCCCTCGACGCGCTCGAGGAGTACGTCGACCTCGAGAGCGAGGAGGTCCTGTCGGAACTGCGCCTCGGCGACGGCGAGGAGGACGACGCCGCCAGTCGGCTGCGCGAGTACGCCGGCAACCCCAGCAACAAGTTCAAGCTGCTCGAGGATATCGGCACCAACCCGAACATCACGTACATCGGGCAGGAGCCCGGTCCGGAAGCCCACCAGGTCGACGGGCCGAACAGCTACGGCGACGTGACCTACACGCGCTCCGACGGCAGTGAGGTCGCAATGGTCGACAACCGCAAGGAAGACGTCCTCGACGAGGGGACCGTCGGCGACGCGGGGGTGTCGCTGTGAGCACGAAAACGCCCTCCGAGGCGGACATCCTCCGCCCGGTCAACAAGTTCTCGAAGAAGTACCTGGCGCTCTTTGGCGTCTCCGCCCTGGCGCTGGGTGCGTTCCTCGTCGCCTGGGCCTACCAGCTCCAGCAGGGGCTGATCGTCACCGGCCTCGGCGACTGGGGGAGCGGCGGCGGCTCCACGTGGGGCCTGTACATCGGCGCGTTCATCTGGTGGGTCGGGATCGCCCACGGGGGGATCATCCTCTCCGCGGCGGTTCGCCTGCTCGGCATGGAGCGATACATGCCGATCGCGCGCCTCGCCGAGATGCTGACGCTGGCCGGCCTCTCCGCGGCCGGTTTCTACATTCTGGTCCACATGGGACGTCCGGACCGGATGGTGACGAGCGTCATCGGGCACTACCACATCACGGTCAACAACTCGCCGCTGGTGTGGGACGTGACCGTCATCACGGCGTACTTCGTGATGACCGCGACCTACCTCGGCCTGACGCTACGGTACGACGTCAGCCGCCTGCGCGACGACCTCCCGTCGTTCGAACCGAAGGTCGGCGGCGTCCAGCTTCCCGACCTGTACGGGCTGGTCTACGACGCGCTGACGATCGGCTACACGGAGAAAGAAGACGAAGTCATCGAGCGGATGGTCTGGTGGCTCGCCGCCGCCGTCATCATCATGGCCCCGCTCCTGCTCCACGGCGGCGTCATCCCGTGGCTGTTCTCCCTGCTCCCGGCGATGCCGTCCTGGACCGGCGCGATTCAGGGGCCGCAGTTCCTCTCGATCGCGCTCACGTCGGCGATCAGCGGCGTGATCCTGCTGTCGTACGCGTTCCGCCGCGCCTACGACTGGGACCACATCATCACGGACGACATCTTCCGCGGGCTGCTCCTGTGGCTCGGGTTCTTCTGCCTGCTGTTCCTCTGGTTCCAGCTCCAGCAGCTGGTCAACGGGTCGTTCCTTGGCCCGCTCGACCAGGCCCACGCCACCGCGGGCAAGCTCGGCCACCCCATCTACATCACCTCGATGCTGATGGTCCTGGGCACGCTGGCGTTCATCTTCCTGCAGGGCATCCGACCGGCGCTGTTCAGCAAGAAGCGCGCCCTCGCGGCCGGCTTCGTCGTCCTCACGGCGACCTTCCTCGAGAAGCTGCTGTTCGTCGTGGAAGGGTTCCTGCACCCGACCTTCGACATCTACGCGAACGTGCCCGGGACCTACTTCCCGAGCGCGATCGAGTGGCTCTCGCTGGCCGGCACGATCGGGCTGGTAGTGCTGTTCTTCCTCAGCATCTCCCGTCTCGTTCCGGTCGTCGAACTCCACGCGATCGAACACCTGCGCGGCGACCACGGCCACGAGCACGGTCACGACGAACCGACTGACGCTGCGTCCGAACCGGAGGTGAAAGCATGAGCTTCGCCACGACGCTCGCTGCCGCCGCCTCGTCGGTCCTGTACCACGGCTACGACGGGACCGAGGGCTTCACCGGCTTCGTCAACGAGGGGACCTGGGTCATCTTCGCGCTGATCCTGGTGCCGATCTACATCATGCTCATCGCGTGGTTTACCGGAAAGCCGCGCGATACGAAGACGGGACTGCTCGGCGTCTCCTACCTCGCCGGGCTAACGACGTCGATGTGGGTCGGGATGTTCTTCCTGACCGTGCTGATCGGCATTCTCTTCTACGGCGGCATGCCCGAACCGCTCGCGGCGCCCGGTCCGTAAGGACCGTCGCGTCGCCGTCCGTATCGCCGTTCGACCGATTTTCGTTCTTTTGTGCGTCCGTTCGTGAGCAGTGACTGCGGGTGCTCCGGTGAGCGTGCAGCGTCGCTGGCCGCACGGCGGTGACCGCGCAAATGCAGGCACTACCACCACGACAGCGATCGTGAAACGTAACGTATGCCATCCCCAGCCGGGCCTGCAGCACTCGAGGCCCTGTATCACGGCTACGAGGGGACCGCGGGCGTGACCGGGTTTCCAAACACCGGCACCTGGCTCATCTTCGCGGTCATCCTCGTTCCCGTCTACGTCATGATCATCGCCTGGTTCGTCGGTTCGCCGCGAAACACGAAGACCGGACTGCTCGGCGTCTCCTACCTCGTCGGGCTGACGACGTCGATGTGGGTCGGGATGTTCTTCCTGACCGTGCTGATCGGCATCGTCTTCTACGGCGGCATGCCCGAGCCGATCGGCCCGGTCGGTCCGGGATAACCCGACGGTTCGAGGCGGACCCAGGGCCGCCGAGATCGGCGGCTACCGCGCCACTGGTAGGGTCCCGAACCATCACACGTATCCCCGTCGGCTACTTCTATTCGGATACGCACATCGACGCACTATGAGCATCACAGAACACGAACTCAAAATCAAACTCGAGGACATCGAGGACCCCGATATCGGCGAGGACATCGTCACCCTCGGGCTGGTCAACGATGTCGTAATCGACGACGAGACCGCCCGCATCTCGCTCGCGTTCAACGCCCCCTACGCGCCCTCCGAAATGGAGCTGGGCAACCGGATCCGCGAGCTCTGCGACGAGGTCGGCCTCGAGGCCGACCTGCGAGCCCACGTCGGCGAGGAACACGGCTTCGACGACGAGGTGCTCCCGCGGGTGCGCAACGTCATCGCGGTCGCCTCGGGGAAGGGCGGGGTCGGGAAGACGACCGTCGCGGCGAACATCGCCGCCGGCCTCGAGAAGCGCGGCGCGATGGTCGGCCTGCTGGACGCCGACATTCACGGGCCGAACGTGCCCAAGATCCTGCCGGTCGAGAGCGAACCCGGCGTCACGCCCGACGAGGACATCGTCCCGCCGCGCTCGGACGGCGTCCGCGTGATCAGCATGGGCTTCATGATGGAGGAGGAGGACGATCCCGCCATCCTCCGGGGGCCGATGGTCAACAAGTTCATGATGAAGTTCCTCGAGGGCGTCGAGTGGGGTCGCCTCGACTACCTCATCGTCGACCTGCCGCCGGGGACCGGCGACGCGACGCTGAACCTGCTGCAGTCGATGCCCGTGACGGGTGCGGTCGTCGTCACGACGCCCCAGGAGATGGCCTTAGAGGACACCCGCAAGGGGATCCAGATGTTCAACAAGCACGATACCCCGGTGCTGGGCGTCGTCGAGAACATGAGTTCGTTCGTCTGTCCGTCCTGCGGCGACCAGCACGGGCTGTTCGGTACCGAAGGCGCGGACACGATCGTCGACAACTACGACGCGCCGCTGCTGGGTCGCATCCCGATCCACCCGGACTTCGGCGCCGACGGCAGCGAAGGCCCGATCGTCAAGGACGACGAGAGTCCGGTCCAGGAGCACGTCGAGGACGTCGTCGCCGAAGCCGCCGACCGCATCGGCGAGGCCAACCGTCGCACGGTCGCCGAGCACACCTCCGACGAGCCCGCCGACGCGCTCCCGACCGAAACCGAAGACTGACTCGATCTGACGAGCGGTATCGTTTATAGCGTCGGTATCGAATCGTCCTGCTACAGTTATGTCCACGTCACTCGACGCGTACGGCGACGCCGTCGCCGACCTCGAGCCGGCCGACGGCGAGGTCGAAACCACGGAACTGGTCGTCACCGACGACGTGCTCGTCAAGGCCTTCGCGCTCGGTCCGGGCGCGGAACTCGAGCCCCACGAGCACGCCGAAAGCACGAACGTCTTCCACGTCCTCGAGGGGAGTGTAACGGTCCTGCAGGACGGCGAGAGCGAGGAAATCGAGGCGCCGGGGGTCGTCCACCACGAGCGCGGCGTCGACCACGGCGCGAAAAACGAGACCGACGAGCGGGTGGTCTTTACGGCGAGTCTGTGCCCGCTGCCGTCCTGACTCGCTCTCGCTCCTCTCACTCCCTCGAGCGACGTTCGCTCGAGCGCTTTCGAGTCGCCTTACTCGTCCGCGAGCAGCGATTCGATGTACTTCGAGACGTGGTCGTCCATCCGTCGCTTGTAGCCGTGCTGTCGGGCGAGCCGGTCGAGTTCGCGGGCGACGAGGCTGCCGTACTGGACCGCCTTTTTGTCCCGCTCGGCGACCTCGCCGGGGAGGTACCGGGCCGCAACCTGCCGGAAGCCGCGCTTCCGCGTCTCCTCGTCGGCCAGCAGGTCGTCCGGCAGCCGAAGTGCCGCCTCGACCACGCGGTCGTGGAGTAAGGGAGCGACCGGCTCGAGGCCGGTCGCCCGGATCGTCAGCACGTCGCGGGGAAGCTGGTCGGGCAAACTCTCGATCTGTTCGCGGACGGCCCCGCGGGTCGTCTCCGCCTCGACGCGGTGGTCGAGCCGGACGACCTTCTCGTAGCCGCCGAACAGTTCGTCGGCGCCCTGACCGACCGCCAGCGCGTCGTAGCTGTCCGCGGCGACCCGTTCGCCGACCAGGTACAGCGGCAGGGCGATCTGGACGTCCATCGCGTTCGTCCGCCCCGTCGCGCGGACGATCTCGGGCACCGCGCGCTCGAGGTCGGCTGGCTCGAGTTCGACGACGGTCAGATCCCGTCCCATCGCCTCGGCGGCCGTGCGCGCGGCCTCGACGTCGTGGCTGTCGGGGAAGCCGACGACGTACAGCGGCGCGTCCAGCAGTTCGGCGACCAGCGCGGAGTCGACGCCGCCGGAGAAGGCGACGGCGATCTCGCGGTCCGCGGTTCGGGCCGCGTCGGTCGCCGTCCGGATCGCGTCGTCGAGCGCCTCGAGGGCGGCCTCGTGATCCGGTTCGGGGTCGGGATCAGGAAGCGTAAAGCGGCGCTCGACGCCGTCCGGTTCGACGCGCCCCGCCTCGTCGGCGTCCAGCACTCCGCCCGCCGGGAACGGCGCAGGATCCTCGAGCGGCGCCGGTTCGAACGCCCACGCGTCGCTGTCCGCTCCGACGTCCGCGTCGGCCGACTCGAGAAACAGCGGCTCGCGCCCGAGCACGTCCCGGACGAGTCGCCCGTCGACCTCGCCCGCGAAGCCGGCGGTTCCGGGCAGCGGCTCGCTGCGCTCGAGGGCGTCGCGAACGGTCTCGGCGTCGGCGCCGCGGAGGGTCGGCGTCGTCACCGGAACACCCCCAGAACGCCGCTCCGGATGCGGCGCGTCACGCCGCCGGCGAACTGCTGGAGACTGATGCGCCAGGGCGTGCGCTTCCCCTCGACGGACGTCTTCCCGTCGCGGATCGCCTCGAGGATCGCGTCGGCGGATCGCTCGTCGGCGTCGACGCGGGTGATCGCCTGGCCGACCATCTCGCTGATGTGGGCGTCGCTGCCGGCGGTGCGGGGAAGATCGCGCGCGCGGGCGAAGCGGTCGGCCTGCCGGTTCGCGCGGCCGGTCAGCAGCCGGGAGTTGTAGACCTCGATCGCGTCGCCCTTCGCGAGTTCCTCTCGGGAGATGCGTCCCATCACGCCGTGGCGCGACTCCTGGAACGGATGGGGGATCACCGCCAGCCCGTCCTGGTCGCGGATCGCCTCGAGCGTCGATTCGAAGGAGAGCCCGGGCGGCACCGCCTCCTCGAGGCCCAGGCCGAGGATATGGCCCGCCTTGCTCGAGATTTCCATCGCCGGGATGCCGACGAGTCCGTAGTCGGGCGCCCGCTCGGCGGCCTCGAGGCTGGCGTCGATTTCGTCGTGATCGGTGACGGCGATCGCGTCGAGGCCGACGGCCTCGGCCTGCTCTAAGATGAGTTCGACCGAGTCCCGGCCGTCGTACGACAGCGACGAGTGGGCGTGGAGTTCGACCGACAGCACGGGTCGACGTTCGGGTAGCGCGATCAAAAGTTATCCGATTAGTAAACGGTCGATTCGGTTGCATGAGACGGTATCCGATCGCCCCGCCGCGTTGATCGGGACGGCGGTGGGCTTCGGTTTCAGCTACACTTCGTCGAACAGCGCCTCGACGCGGGCCTCGATCTCGTCTCTGATCTCGCGGACCGTCTTCTCGTCTTTTCCGTGGGGATCCGTCAGATCCCAGTCGCGGTTCTCGCCGCTCCAGGTCGCCGGACAGACGCCTTCGGCCGAGCAGCCCATCGTGATGACGTACTCGCACTCCTGCAGGTCTTCGGGGGTGATCTCACGCGGCGTTCGATCGCTGAGATCGATGCCGAGTTCGTCCATGGCAGCGACGACCTCCTCGTGGACGGCGTCGGCGGGGTCGGTTCCGCCGGAGACGATTTCGATGTGATCGGCGCCGCGGCGCTCGCGCTCGCGTTCGGCGAAGGCGGTCGCCATCTGGCTTCGGCCCGCGTTCTGGACGCAGACGAAGGCGATGGTGGGTCCGGACACGACGGTGCTCTCGTTACGCATCGCTCACGCACCCGTCGAGAACCGTGACGAGGGCCACGGCGCGGTTGGTCGCCCGGTACTTCTTCCAGCGGCCGTCCTTGCGATCGGCCACGAGTTTCGCGTCGACGAGTTCCGAGAGCGCGTGGCTCAGACCGCTCTCGCTGACGCCGACGATCGCGTCCAATTCGCAGACGCATAGTTCCTCCTCGGCCGCGACGAGTGCGCGGACGATCCGGTATCGCGTCTCGTTTGCCAGCGCCGAGAGGACGTCCAGTTCCGTCTCGACCCGCTCGGCGCCGATCGTCGCCTCGAGCGCGTCGAGCTCCTCGAGGCGGCATTCTATGTCCTCGTCGCGACACTCGCCCAGTTCCTCCTCGAGATAGCGTTGGAGCCGTTTCGTCGCTTGTGCCATCGTGGAATAGTTGAGTAGTTCTTCAATTAATGGTTCCGACTGTATCACTCCGAAATTGGTAATAATGTCCGTTATAGCTGTATATGGCTGCGAATTGGTGTCTATGTACGGATATTGATTTCGGGAATAACTGAATTGGACTGTGACGAACACGACATTCCTATTACGGAAGCGAACGTTGTCCCGCGCGATGGCGACTACACGCCGGTGACCGGGATGGGTACGGAGGAAATCGAGGTCGACAAGCGAGAGCCGAGCGCCCTGGATACGTTCCGGCAGTTCTTCGCCCTCGAGCGTGACGTGCTGGTGCTATCGCTGGCGATGTTCGCGTTCAGCCTGGGGTTCCAGATGACCAGCCGGTTCCTGCCCGACTACATGGTCGCGCTGGGCGCGTCGGGATTCGTCGTCGGCCTGTTCGGTACCTTCGGGAACATCATCTCGGCCCTGTATCCGTATCCGGGCGGCGCGATCTCGGACCGGATCGGCTCGCGGTACGCGCTGACGCTGTTCGGGTTCCTGTCGACGCTCGGGTTCGCGGTCTGGCTCGTTGCCGGGCAGTTCGGGCCGATCCCGGTCGGCCCCGTCACGATCGAACCGTGGCTCTGGATCTTCGTCGGGCTGGTGCTCGCGCAGGCCTGGAAGTCGTTCGGCCTCGGGGCCTCCTTCGCCGTCGTCAAGCAGGCCACCGACCCCTCGCGGCTGGCGGCCGGCTTCGCCAGCACCGAGACGTTTCGCCGGACCGCGTTCCTCATTGGACCCGTTCTGGCTGCGGCGCTCATCGGCCTCCACCCCGACTTTACCGTTAGTTTCCAGTACGTCCTCGCGGTCGCGGTCGCCTTCGGCGCGCTGGGGACCGTCGTCCAGCACGTCCTCTACGACTCGAGCGAAGATTCGATCGGCGGCTCCTTCGCGGGCATAGAGCAGATCGTCCGGGACCTGCGGGACATGCCCGATCCGCTGCGGCCGCTGTTGGTCGGCGACACGCTCGTCCGATTCGCCAACGGGATGGTCTACACCTTCTTCGTGCTCGTGGTGACGCGGCTCTACGAGGTCGGCCTCGAGACGACGATCGCGGTCGGCGGCTTCTCCTACCCGATCGACCTCTCCCCGCAGGCCTTCTTCGGCTACCTGCTCGGGGTCGAGATGCTCGTCGCGCTGCTCGTGATGGTCCCCGCGGCCAAGGTCGCCGAGCGCGTCGGACTCAAGCCCGTCGTAGCGCTCGGCTTCGCCGTCTACGCGATCTTCCCGATCGTCCTCATCAACGTCCCCGAGTTCACCGCCAACACCGCGACGGCGATGATCCTCGTGTTCGCGTTCTCGGGCCTGCGGTTCGCCGGGCTCCCCTCGCACAAGGCGCTGATCGTCGGCCCCGCGGAGCAGGGCGCCGGCGGTCGCGTGACGGGCACCTACTACCTGCTCCGGAACACGATCGTCATCCCCAGCGCCGCGCTGGGCGGCTACCTCTGGGAGTTCATCAGCGCGGAACTCGCCTTTACGATCGCCGCGGTGATCGGCGTCGTCGGCACCGGTTACTTCCTCCTGTTCGGCGAGGAGTTCGAAGCCTACCAGTAGTCGACTCGAGTCGTCGATACCGGTCGAAGCCGGTTTTCCGATTGCGTACTCGAGCGCTCGGGTCACAACGCGACGACGGCCATCTCCAGCGGCGCCTGACGGAACAGCAATAGCACGACGTTGTTGAGCGCGAACGCGGCGTACAGCACGACGGCGCCCGCTACGAACCGGCCGTCGATCGGCGCAGAGAGGACGTTGCCGACGACGACGACGACCGCGGCGTAGCAGACGGCGGCGAGCGCGACGCCGGCCAGCCCGAACAGGTCGTAGAAGAAGACGGTGACCGGATTGAGTTCGCTCGCGTAGGAAACGACGAAGAAGGAGGCCGCGGCGATCAGATCGACGACCCAGAGCGCGGCGAACGCCAGGCGGAGCCGACGCGAGCCGGGCGGGTCGAACGCGAGCGGCCGCTCGAGGACGGACGTGGTTCTGCTGCTTCCCATGCTATCGGAACGGAGGGCGCTGGCGGGAGTAACGGTTGACCTTGAGAGCGACGGTTGCGACCGTCTCTCACGGCTCCACGGCCGGGTTGCGTCCCCACTCGAGCCGCTGAGCGTCGATTACCGGTGTAGTATACACGAAGGTGCATATAGAAACCCCTTTACCGGCCGGCTTTCACCACCTAGGTGAATGAGTCTTGCCGATTCGGACCGCGAACTCGTCGTCGACGAACTGGGGCGGGAGCCGACCCGGGCCGAGGCGGCGCTGTTCGAGAACCTCTGGAGCGAACACTGCGCGTACCGCTCCTCGAGACCCCTGCTGTCGGCCTTCGAGAGCGAGGGCGAGCAGGTCGTCGTCGGGCCGGGCGACGACGCGGCGGTCGTCGCGCTGCCGGATAATACGGACGACGAGGAGAGCGGGGACGAGACCCAGGACACCTACATTACGATGGGCATCGAGAGCCACAACCATCCCTCCTACGTCGATCCGTTCGACGGCGCCGCGACGGGCGTGGGCGGCATCGTCCGGGACACGCTCTCGATGGGCGCCTACCCCATCGCGCTGGCGGACTCGCTGTACTTCGGCGCGTTCGACCGCGAACACTCCAAGTACCTGTTCGAGGGCGTCGTCGAGGGGATCAGCCACTACGGCAACTGCATCGGCGTCCCGACGGTCGCCGGTAGCGTCGATTTCCACCCCGACTACGAGGGGAACCCCTTGGTGAACGTCGCCTGCGTTGGCCTGACCGACGAGGAGCGACTGGTCACCGCCGTTGCGCAGGAGCCCGGCAACAAGCTCGTCCTCGTCGGCAACGGGACCGGCCGCGACGGCCTCGGCGGGGCCTCCTTCGCCAGCGAGGACCTCTCGGAGGACGCCGAAACCGAGGACCGGCCCGCGGTCCAGGTCGGCGACCCCTACGCGGAGAAACTGCTGATCGAAGCCAACGAGCAACTCATCGAGGAGGGGCTGATCGAATCCGCCCGCGACCTCGGGGCGGCCGGGCTGGGCGGCGCCTCGAGCGAACTGGTCGCCAAGGGCGGCCTCGGCGCCGAGATCGAACTCGAGCGCGTCCACCAGCGCGAGCCGAACATGAACGCGCTCGAGATTCTCCTCGCCGAGTCCCAGGAGCGGATGTGCTACGAGGTCGCCCCCGAGAACGTCGAGCGCGTCGCAGAAATCGCCGAGCGGTTCGATCTCGGTTGTTCCGTGATCGGCGAGGTGACCGACGGCAACTACACCTGTACGTTCGAGGGTGAAACCGTCGTCGACGTCGACGCCGAGTTCCTCGGCGAGGGCGCGCCGATGAACGACCTGCCCGCCGAGGAACCCGCGGAGCCCGAGATCGACCTGCCCGACGCCGACCTCGAGGACGCCTTCGAAACGGTCGTCTCGAGTCCGAACACGGCCTCGAAGCGGTGGGTTTACCGCCAGTACGACCACGAGGTCGGCGTGCGGACGAGCGTCGGGCCGGGCGACGACGCCGCGATTATCGCGGTTCGCGAAGCCGGAACTGGGCTGGCCATCTCCGCTGGCGCCGCACCCAACTGGACCGACGCCGCACCCTACGAGGGCGCACGAGCAGTAGCGCTCGAGAACGCGACGAACGTCGCGGCCAAGGGCGCCACACCCCTCGCGGCCGTCGACTGCCTCAACGGCGGCAACCCCGAAAAGCCCGACGTCTACGGCGGCTTCAAGGGGATCGTCGACGGGCTCGCGGACATGTGCGCGACGCTCGAGGCACCCGTCGTCGGCGGCAACGTCTCGCTGTACAACGACTCCGTCACCGGGCCGATCCCGCCGACGCCGACGCTCGCGATGGTCGGCGCGAAGGACGGTTACGACGCGCCGCCGCTGTCGGTCGCGCCCGACACCGATGCGGAACTGCTGCTCGTCGGTGATCTCGCACTCGAGGACGGCGAGTTCGCCCTGGGCGGCTCGGAGTACCTCGCCCGGTTCGACGGCAGCGACGCGTTCCCCGCGCTGCCCGGCGACCCGGCGGCGCTCGTCCGGACCGTCGCCGAGGTCGCGAACGACGACGCGACGCTCGCGATCCACGACGTCAGCCACGGCGGCCTCGCGGTCGCACTGGCCGAGATGGTCTCCGACGAAGCGGGTCTCGAGGTCTCCCTCCCTGCGGACGATCCCACAGGTGCGCTGTTCCACGAACAGCCCGGTCGCGTCCTGATCCAGACCGCTGCACCCGATGCAGTCCGAGAGGCGTTCGACGGCGTTGCACCCGTCGTCAGCCTCGGGTCGGCGACGACCGACGGCCGTCTCGCAATCGCCGCCGGCGACCGAACGCTCGAGACCGACGCGGCGACGATCCGCGACCGGCGGACGACGATCGACCGCGAACTCGAGTGAGCGGCTCGCGACGGTAATATTATCTCGGCGAAACGCCGGTATTTTGATACGCCTTCGGTACGACTCCTCCGACGACCCGTTCGCGGTCGATTCGCCGATGGATATCGATACCCCGCCCCCGTCCCCGACCTCGCCCCCGTCCGTCCTGCTCGTCGAACCCGATTCAGCCCTTGCAGCCCGCTATACGGAATGGCTCGAGGACGGGTACGACGTCCGGACGGTCGAAAGCCGGAACGAAACGATCGATGCGATCGACGGCGAAATCGACGTAATCGTCTTCGACCGGCGCGGTTCGAATTCGGACTCGAGCCCCGGTGCTGAAACGCTTTTGCAGACGATCCGCGACCGCGATTTCGACTGCCGTATTGCGATGATTGTTACGGCCGATCCCTCGTTCGACGGGGCGCCTCGAAGGCTCGACGACGCTCTCGTCGCACCGATCTCGGCGACGGACCTCCGCGGCGTCGTCGACCGACTCGCACTGCAGGCGACGTACGACGATCAGCTCCGAACGTTCTACGAACTCGCCTCGAAGCGGGCCCTGCTCGATCGCGACCGTCCCGATGCCGAACTCGCGGCCAGCCGGCGCTACGCCGCGCTCGAGGATCGACTGGCGGTGGCGCGAGCCCGCGCCGACGAGACGGTGGCGGACGTGCTCGCGTTCGCGAACGACCGCCACCGCCGCGACGCGGTGCGTAACGTGCTTCGTGACGAGGAACACTAGGCGTCAGTACTCGGGACTCGAGCCGATTATCCGGCGGTTGACTCCGGCTCCGGCACCTCGAGGGTCATCACGTCTCGAATCTCGATCCGCGTGCCGCCCTCGGAGCCGCGTTCGATCGAGAGCGTCCAGTCGTGAGCTTCGGCGATCGCCTTGACCAGCGCCAGTCCGAGCCCTTCGATAGCCGTCTCGTCGTCAGTGCTGGGATCCAGCAGCCGGTCGTGTGTGCCCGGATGTACCTCGGCCGCGTCGTCGCGCATGAAGAAACCCCGCGAGCGGTCGGCGTCCTCGACGCCGATCACGTCGATCCACACCGTCACGTCGCTGCGGCTCCGACTCCGGGATGCCACGTCGTCGAAGGCCGTCTCGAGGAGGTGGACGAACCGGTCGGAGTCGGCCCGCAGCGTCGCCGGCCGTTCGACGATGACGGCGTCGTCGTCCAACCGCGAGCCGTCGAGGGCCTCCTCGATCGCGCTCTCGAGGCGGATCCGGCTCCGGGTTCGCACGGACGAGGCGTTGCGGGCGAACTCCTTGACGTCGTCGACGAGCCGTTCGGCGCGGTCGAGCGTCGTCTCGACGGAGTCCTCCGCGAGCGGGAACTGCCAGTCGTCGGCAGCGCCCCTGTCGTCGTCGGACTGCGTCCGACTGCTCGAGGAACGTCGTTCCTCGCCGTCCTCGAGCGCCTCGGCGACGGTCTCGAGCTGGCGCTTGAGGTCGTTCGAGAGGATGTCGGCGACGCCCTCGAGGCGCTCGGTACGGCGCTCGAGTTCCGCGGTTCGCTCCCGGAGCACCCGCTCGCGGTCGGCCCGATCGAGGGCCGCACGCGTGTTCTCGACGAGCGTCGAGAGCAGTTCGACGTCCGTCTCGTCGAACCGGTTAGGCTCGAGCGCGCCGGTCATGAGGACGCCGTGGGTACCGATCGGGGCGATGATCTCCGAGCGGATCGGCGTCTCGGGGTTGTAGAGTTCCTCCTGGGCCGCGAGGTCGTCGAACCGCTCGACGTCGCCGGCCTCGAACGCTTCCCAGACCAACCCCTCGCCGGGGTAGAACCGGGGCAGGCCGCCGAACTCGTCGTGCGCGCCGGCGGTGCCGGCGACGGGCTCGAGGTAGCCGTGCTCCTCCTCGAGCAGCCAGACGCCGCTGATCGGCAGGTCGAGCAGGTCGCTGCCCGAGTGGACGGCGATCGCGCAGATCTCCTCGGGGTCGTCGGAGTCGAGGAGCCACCGCGTGACCTGGTGTAAGGAGGCGGCGACCCGCTCGTACTCGTGCTGGTCGGTGACGTCCCGGAGGACGCAGGCGACGGTCGCCGCGTCGTCCTCGATCGGGACGAAGCGGAACTCGCCCATCCGCTCCGTACCGTCGGCGGCGGTAAAGGGTGCCTCGAGGCGTCGCGTTTCCGCGGTGCCGATATCGATGTCGGTGATCGCGCGGCCGATCTCGACCGCGTCGTCGTCGTCGATCGCCGCCAGTTCCGGGAGGATCTCGACGTGCTCGCCGATCAGATCTTCGCGGTCCGCGCCGAGAATCCGCTCCATCGCGCCGTTGACCGAAACGATCTCCCGGTTCCGATCCAGCGTCACGACCCCGTCGCTGATCGCCTCGACGACGGCGGCGTGCTGGGCCAGCGACGTCTCCTGTCGCTTGCGCTCGGTAACGTCGCGCATGTACACCGAGAGCCCGGTTTCGGAGGGGTAGGCCTTGGCCTCGAACCAGGTCTCGAGTTGAGTGTGGTAGACCTCGAACGAGACGGGAACCTGCTCGTCCATCGCCCGGTGGAAGCCGTCGGGGAACTGCGTCTCGACGGTTTCGGGGAACTCGTCCCACATGACCCGGCCGATCAACTCCGCGCGCGAACGCTTGAGGAGGGACTCGGCGCGCGCGTTGAGATAGGTGAAGCGGAAGTCCGTATCGAGGGCGAAGAAGGCGTCCGTGATCCGGTCGAGCGCCGGGATCGATCGCCGCGTCACAGTCGGTCACCTGCGATCGAATTTGAACCCGAATCCGAACTCGAGTCCGATCCGGGAGCAGAATTCGGACGGCTGAACCAACCTACACCTGCGGGTGGCTGCGCGTCGACCCCGCTCGCGTGAAGGTTGTCGTTCATTGTCACCATTGCCCGACAGTCAGGCAGTATTTCACGAAGGCCGTATTTGACTGTCGTGGCCAAACTGTACGGTGGGTCGGGACATATACCCATTGATGACTATCCGCGTACCGGGCGCGTCACTCTCGAAGCTGTTCAAAGATGGTCAAAACGGTGTTCGACGATCGACTGACGTCGATCCAGCGACCTTACGACGCGGCGAACGCCTCGAGGATCCCGTCGCAAAATGCCTCGAGGTCGTCCGGGTTGCGGCTGGTCACGAGTCCGTCGTCGTCGACGACCTCCTCGTCGACCCACTCCCCGCCCGCGTTGCGGATATCGGTCTGCAGACTCGGATACGAGGTTAGCGTCCGACCGTCGACGACGTCCGCTTCGACCAGCAGCCACGGGCCGTGGCAGATGACGCCCGCCGGTTTGCCGGCCGTCACGTGCGAGCGGAGCAGTTCGACGGCATCCTCGTTCGCGCGGAGCGTGTCCGCGCCGACGGTGCCGCCGGGGACGATCACCGCGTCGTAATCGTCCGCGGAGACCTCGTCGAAGGTCTTCTCGACTTCGTAGGCGTCGCTCTCCTCGAGGTCGTTGTTGACGGTCTGCGCCTCGCCGGTTTCGCTCCCGAGGACGTCGACGGTCGCGCCGGCCTCGGCGACGGCTTCCTTCGGTTCGGTGAACTCGATCTCCTCCGTCCCTTCGGGGGCGATGAAGACCGCGACGGTCGCGTCCTCGAGTGAGTGTTCGGAGTCGCTCATCGCCTCAATCGAGGATCGGGACGCGGACAAGGGTTCGACCTGCTGTTGCAGATTGCCGCGGCGTGCGACGCTCGCGCGTCACTCGAGTCCAGTAGCGGACTGCAACCGAGACGAGTTCCGATGCCACCTGCCGCGTTAGAACCGATCGCCGAGATAGACCGCCGTCTCGGAGAACAGCGCCTCGAGCGTCTCAAGGGTGGCTGAGTCGCCGGTCTCGAGCCGTCCCGTCCGCTCGAGGTCGGTCGCCGATCGGTAGCCGACGACGAGTTGTGAGAGCGCGCCGATGTCGAGGTGTGCGTCGGCATCGGGGTCGGGGTCGGAACCGGCGTCCGCCGCTACCCGGTCGCAGGTCCCCCGTCCCTCCGAAACCGAGAGCGCGAACGCCCCCTCGTTCCAGTCGGCGACCGGATCCGTCACCGAGAGCGTGATCGATGCGGGCGCCGCGAGGTCGGGGTAGGACACCGCCGAGAGCGCCTCGGCGACGTCGACGATCCGCACCATCGGCCCCGTCTCGACCGTCGTCTCGACGGCGTCCGGCCGCTGCGCGATATCGAGTAGCGGGACGTCTGCGGGCAGCCGGAGCCGAACGCGCTCGACCTGCGAATCGTGCTTATGACAGAACGAAAGGAGGGCGAGCAGCGCGTCGTGGTCGGCGAACGCCGGCTCGAAGACGTCCATCGTCCGTCCGTCGCGGGTGGGGTCGTCGTCGATCGTGTAGATCAGGTAGCCCCGCACGTCGCCGTCGCGCTCGTAGGCGTAGACGAACGGATCGGTGTCGTGGTTCTCGAACAGCCGACACCGCCACCACTCCCGGTCGCGCTCGAGCGCCAGTGCGTACCGTTCGGCGTAGCGCTCGTAAGCGGGATCGAGGACGTCGTACTCGTCCGGATCGACAGAATAGAACGATCCTTCGCCATCGATCGCCGCCGTCGCGAACGAAAGCTCGCCCGGCTCGCACTCGTGGAACGCGACCCGATTGCTGGTGTCCCAGCCGAACTGCCGGTAGAAGGCGTACTCGAACGGCCAGAGCACCGCGAACCGGTCCCCGCGGTCGCGGTACTCCTCGAGCGAGCGCTCGAGCATCGTTCCGACGTAGCCGCCGCGGCGGTGCTCGGGCGGTGTCGCGACCGCCGCGAGACCGGCGGTCGGATGGAGTTCGCCGCGAACGCGGGCCTCGAGCCAGTAGTGGCGACAGACGCAGCGGGGGTCGGCGTCCGTGCCGTCTCCGTCGATCGTCCCGCGCTCGTCCCGTTCGTCGTCGCCGTCGGCGAACACTCCCCGCGGGTTTCCCAGCAACGCACGCGGCGTATCGTGTTCCTCGGGGTCGTACGCCGGCGGACCCTGCTCGGGTGCGAAGGCGTACATCCGGTACTCGTGGAAGAGCTTCCGCCGATCCGGAATGGGGCGATAGTCGACCATACGGACGAACGCGCAAGCGACGATGAAAACGGTGCTGGTAGCGGCCGGTCGCGGGTGGTGGTCTTGCGTCTCACTGCTCGAGTCGGCCGGGCAGACCGCGACCGAACTCGGACGCGTTAGACGTGCTCTTCGACGAACGCTTCGAGTCGGTTCAGCGCCTCGCGAAGGTCGTCGAGGCCGGTCGCGTAGGAGACGCGGAGGTGGCCCTCGCCGCCGGCGCCGAAGACGTCGCCGGGGACGACGGCGACGCCCTGCTCGCGCAGGACCGCCTCGGCGAACTCCTCGGCCGTCCAGCCCTCGGGCACCTCGGGGAAACAGTAGAACGCGCCCTTGGCCTCGAAGACGTCCATCCCGATTTCGCGGAACCGCGAGAGGACGAACTGCCGGCGGCGGTCGTACTGGGCGACCATTTCCCGGACGTCCCCGTCGCAGGAGTCGAGCGCCTCGAGGGCCGCGTGCTGGGCCGTCGTCGGCGCCGAGAGCATCGTGTACTGGTGGATCTTGTTCATCGCGCCGACGACGTCGGCGGGACCGAGCGCGTAGCCGAGTCGGAGGCCGGTCATCGCGTGGGCCTTCGAGAACCCGTTGAAGACGATCGTCCGCTCGCGCATGCCCGGTAGCGTCGCGATCGACGTGTGTTCGTTTCCGCCGTACGTCAGTTCGGCGTAGATCTCGTCTGCCAGCACCGTCAGGTCGTGCTCGCGGGCGAACTCGGCGACCGGCTCGAGGTCTTCCTCGCGCATGATCGCGCCGGTCGGGTTGTTCGGGTAACAGAGCACGAGCAGATCGGCCTCGCTCGCGCCGGCCGCCTCGAGGGCCTCGACGGTGAGGCGGAAGTCGTCCTCCTTCTTCGTGGGGACCGGCAGGACCTCGCCGCCGGCGAAGATCACGCCCGGCTCGTAGGAGATGTACGACGGCTGGGCGATCGCGACGGTGTCGCCGGGATCGACCAGCGCGCGGAAGGCCAGGTCGACGGCCTCGCTCGCGCCGGCCGTGACGATGATCTCCTCGTCGGCGCCGTAGCCCAGGTCGAACCGGTCGGCGACGTAGTCGCTGATCGCCTCGCGGAGCTCCCGTTTCCCGCGGTTCGCGGTGTAGGAGGTCTTGCCCTGCTCTAAGGACGTGATCGCGGCGTCGCGGGCTGCCCACGGGGTCGAGAAGTCCGGTTCGCCGACACCAAGGGAGATGACCTCGTCACGCTCCTCGGCGATCTCGAAGAACCGGCGGATACCCGACGGTGGGACCGCCTGCACGCGATCTGCAAGTTCGAAGGTCATGGGTCAGGGCGAAACGGAGAGGCGGTCGTCCTCGTCGCCGTCGCCGAGTTCGATCCCGTTCTCCTTGTAGGAGGTCATCACGTAGTGGGTGACCGTCTGGGTGATCTCGGGGACGGGCGCGACCTTCTCGCTGATGAACTGGGAGACCTCGCGGATCGAGTCGCCCTCGACCTCCATGTCGAAGTCGTAGTCGCCGCTGACCAGGCGCAGCGCTTTGACCTGCGGGAATCGTGCGAGGCGCTCGGCGATGTCGCCGTAGCCGGTCTCGCGGTCGAGGCGCACGTTCAACTCGACCTCGGCGCGGACGCGCTCGTCTTCCAGTTTGTCCCAGTCGACGACCGCCTGGTAGCCGCGAACCACGCCCGCTGCCTCGAGTTCCTCGATTACTGCCTCGACCTCGTCTTCCTCGAGGTCGGTCATTCGCGCGATGTCGGCGGTGGAGTATCGCGCGTTCTCACGAAGCAACTCGAGCACCTCGCGTTCGCTCATATCACGGGCAACCGCGAGCGCGAGTAAAAACGTTGTTCTTTTGCACGATAGTTCGGGACGGATCGCGAGCGCGGGAGTCCGGCGTTGGAGCCGAAGCGAGTCGCGCGCTACCGGTAGTTCTTGAACAGCAGCGCCCGCACGTCGTCTTTCGTCTGAACGTCTTCGGTGGAGCCGTCGGGCAGCGTCACGGTGTAACGGTAGTCCGCGGAGGACGACTCCTCCCACTTGTCGTCGTGGGTCTCGAGGAGACTCATCATCTCGTCGAGCATCTCGTCGTCGTCGGCGTCGCCGCTTTCGTTGTCGCCGGCGTCGCTGTCGGCGTCCGCGTCGTCGCTGTCGGCTTCCTCGTCCGCGTCATCCGTGCTCGTACTCGAGTCGGTCGCCGCATCGGTGTCGTCATCCGCGGCCTCGTCGGGATCGGTCGGCTCGGCCGTTTCGTCGTAGGACACCTCTTCCCCGGCCGACTCGCCGGCTCCTGCTTCGATTGCGGCACCGACTGAGCCGGCGACGTCGGCGGTCGCCGAGGAGTGGAACGCCTCGTCGATCTCGATGTCCACGTCGGCCTCGCCGTCGATGTTGTCGATCAGAAACTGGATCGCGTCCCGCTCGCGGACGAAGCCGTACTTGCCGACGACCTCCTCGGAAATCTCCTGGCGGAGCCGCTGGATGAACGCGTACTGTTCGTCCGTGATCTCGAGCGTCTTCATAGTCCATCGATGCTGCGGGTGGTACAAATAGGTACGCCGTCACAGACGGTGCGTTTTTGCGGTCGACCCCCGGATTCGGCGCCTGCGGTGGTCGCTCGAGCGGGATTCTTAAGCATCGGCGGATTGAACGGTCCGATATGGTCCTGAAAGAGTCCGACACCGAACTCGAGGCCGGCGACGCCGCGCCCGACTTCGAGCTGCCGGGCGTCGACGGCGAGACGTACACGCTCGAGTCCTTTGCCGACAGCGAGGCGCTGTTGGTCGTGTTCACCTGTAACCACTGTCCGTACGCGCAGGCGAAGTTCGACCTGCTGAACGAACTGGCCGACGAGTACGACGAGGTCGCGGTCGTCGGGATCAATCCCAACGACGCCGAGGAGTACCCTGATGACTCCTTCGAGAAGATGCAGGAGTTCGTCGAGGACGGCCGCGTCCAGTACAACGCTTATCTCCGCGACGAAAGTCAAGCGGTCGCCGCCGAATACGGCGCGGTCTGTACGCCCGATCCGTTCCTCTTCGCTCGAGAAGACGGCGAGTTCCGCCTGGTCTATCAGGGCCGACTCGACGACGCCTTGAACCCCGACGACGAACCGACGCGGTTCCACGTCCGCGAGGCGATCGATTCCGTGCTGGCCGGCGAGGACGTCGACCTCGAGTGGAAACCCTCGCAGGGCTGTTCGATCAAGTGGAAAGACGACTGACGACGACTCGGAGTCGGCGGGCGGCGACCGCCGTGCGGACTTAGCGGGCGTCCGTACTCGCCCGGACTATCACCGTTGCACCGCCCGGCGGTACTGCACCGGCCACTTCTCCGCCGCGTCACCCTCGAGTTCGCCGGCCGCGCGCAGCCCGAAGTAGGGATCGCGCAGGAACTCCCGACCGACCAGCACGAGGTCCGCACGGCCGTTGCGGACGAGCGCGTCGGCCTGTTCGGGTTCGGTGACGCCGCCGACCGCGCCGACGGCCAGATCGTCGGTGCCCTCGCGAACCGCTTCCGCCAGCGGCACCTGGAAGTTCGGGCCGCCGGGAACCTGCTGGTCGGGATGGAGCCCGCCGGAGCTAACGTCGAGCAGGTCGACGCCCAGCTCGGCGAGGTCGCCGGCCAGCCGCACCGACTGGTCGATATCCCACGATTCGCGATCCTCGACCCAGTCCGTCCCGGAGATGCGGACGAAGATCGGCTTCTCGTCTGGCCAGACGTCGCGGACGGCTTTCACGACTTCTCGAACTAATCGCGTCCGGTTCTCGAAGCTCCCGCCGTAGTCGTCGTCGCGGTCGTTCGTGACCGGCGAGAGGAACTCGTGGAGCAGGTAGCCGTGGGCCGCGTGCACCTCGGCGATCTCGAAGCCGGCCTCGAGCGAGCGCTCGGCGGCGGCGCGGTAGGCGTCGATCACGCCCTCGATGTCGTCCTGATCGGCCTTCCGCATCGCCGGCCGGTCGCCCGGGAACGGCGGGTAGGCGTCGGGCGAGGGGGAGAGCACTTCCCAGCCCGCCGCGCCGTCGGGGTCGGTCTCGTCGGGCGCAATCGGGACGTTGCCGTCCCACGGGCGGGTCTTGCTGGCCTTGTGGCCCGCGTGGGCGAGCTGGATGCCCGGCACCCCGCCCTGGTCGCGGACGAACTCGGTGATCGGCTGGAGGGCCTCGGCGTGTTCGTCGCTCCAGATGCCCAAGTCGTGGGGCGTGATCCGACCGCGCGGTTCGACGGCTGTCGCCTCGGTCATGACGATTCCGGCGCCGCCGACGGCGCGGCTGCCGAGGTGGACGCGGTGCCACTCGGTCGGCAGCCCGTCGGCGTCGCAGGTGTACTGACACATCGGGGAGACCGCGAGTCGGTTGGGTACCTCGAGGTCGCGAAGCGAGAGGTCCGAAAAGAGGTCAGACATGTGCGTTCGATCGTAGTGACGGGGGACGAAAAACGACCGCGGACGGCGACGGCTTTGCCGGCTTGCGATTGCGTGCCGATCTCGTTCGGTCCGCGGTAGCAGCCGTCGCGCGGAGTGCGGATTCGCCGACGAGGCGACGACGAATCGTATAACCACCTCGAGGTGCCACCTCCGGTATGACCGCAGTCACGCCGTTCGCCGAGCGATTCGACGTCGACCGACCCGTCCTCGGGATGGTACACCTGCCGGCGCTGCCCGGCGCGCCGGCCTTCGACGGCGACCGCGCGGCGATCCGGGAGCGCGCGCTCGAGGACGCCCGCCGGCTCGAGGGAGGCGGCATCGACGGCATCGTCCTCGAGAACTTCGGCGACGCGCCCTTCTATCCCGAATCCGTTCCGAATCACGTCGTCGCGGAGATGACCGCCGTCGCGTCCGCGGTGACCGACGCCGTCGACGTGCCGGTGGGAATCAACGTCCTGCGAAACGACGCCGGGGCGGCGCTGTCGATCGCGGCCGCCGCCGGCGCCGAGTTCGTCCGGGTCAACGTCCACGTCGGGACGGCCGCGACGGACCAGGGCGTCCTCGAGGGACGGGCCCACGAGACCGTCCGGCTGCGCGACCGGATCGACGCCGACGTCGCGATCCTCGCGGACGTCCACGTCAAGCACGCGACGCCGATCGGCGAGACCGAGATCGAGCACGCCGCCCTCGAGACGGTTGGGCGCGGCCGAGCCGACGGCGTCATCGTCTCCGGATCCGGGACGGGTGCCGAGACGTCGCTCGAGGACGTCGAGCGAGTCGCCGACGCGCTCGCAGGTCGCGAGGCGTCCGTCATCGTCGGCAGCGGCGTCACGCCCGAGACGATCGCGGACTGCGTCGCGGCGGGCGCCGACGGCGCCATCGTCGGCACGGCGCTCAAGGAAGGCGGCGAGACGACCAACGCCGTCTCGAGGGAGCGCGTCGAGTCGCTCGTCGAGGCCGCGCGGACGGCGGACTCGGGCGACGCGTAGCGCCGACCGGGAACCGTCGTCTCAGAACCCGAAGAGCAACGGCCCGATCAGCACGCCCATCAGGTGCACGCGCCGCGCCCGCAATCGGACCGGAACCAGTCCGATCGCCGTCGCGACGACGAAAATAGCGATGCCGATAGGACCGGCAAACAGCAGGGAGAGGACCAGCAACAGCGCCAGAACGGCCGCCGACAGCTTCCAGTAGGTGAGCCGTCCGACTACCTCGAGGTAGGCGTCGCCGACGACGATCACGAGGACGAATCCCAGCAGGCCGGCGATTACGACGCTCGCGATCAGGATCGGCAACTCGAGGGGTGCGTTCACGCGCTCGAAGGCAACCATCACGCCGGTCCGGGGCTGGCCGATAGCGACCAGCGCGAACAGTGCGAAGATCGTGTTCGCCGTGTCAACGCCGCTGGTCGCGACGATATACCCGCGGTCGCTGGCGCCGCCGGGGACGACCACCAGCACTGCGACGGCGGCGATGGCCGCCGAGACGCCCGGAATGTAGCCGACGACGGCCCCCGCTAGCGCGCCTGCGAGAGCCGTGGTTCCGACGAGTCGTTTCGACGCCGCGATACCGTCACCCTCCTGCGGCGGAATCCCGGTCCCGAAAATCGCGTCGATCAACACCGGCGCGCCGAACAGACCCGCGAACAGCGGCGCGAGCGTGCCGCCGGCCTCGAGGGGCGCGTTCGGCTCGAGATCTAGCGTGAGCCAGCCGAGGCCGGCGGCGAGCGCGAACGAGAGTGTTCCGCCGACCATCCGGCGCGAGGTGCGCTCCGAGGCGATCAGCGCGACGACGACCGCGGCCAGTACGAGCGACAGGTGTGCCCGGACTGTCGGATAGACGGCCGTTACGCCCCGCGTGATCGGCACCGCGAGCGGAACGGCCGCGAGGACGGCGAGGATACTCCCCAGCGCGGAGAGGCGGATCGCCTCGTACCCCCGACCCTCGAGGACCATCCGGTGGCCCGGGAGTGCGGTGATCGCCATCTCGGCGTCCGGCACGCCCAGCGCCATCGCGGGGACGGCGTTCAGGAAGGTGTGGACGACGCCGGCCGCGAGCATCGCGCAGCCGACGAACAGCGGCGGGCCCGGCACCGCTGGCGCGACGCCGGCCAGCAGGAGCGCGAAGTTGTTGGCGTGCAGGCCCGGCACGAGCCCGCTGCAGCTCCCGAGCAGACAGCCGGCGAGCGTCCACGCCAGCAACTGCGCCGTCAGCCGCGGATCGGCGGCCAGATCGATCGGCGCGACTGACGCGGCTATCGCCGGCGTAACTGACCCGACCATCGCTCGTGCTGGTCGCTCGTTCGTACTTAAATTCGCACTCAGAACGCGTCGGTCGCGCTACCGCGCGGTCCACAGTCCCTGCTCGAGATCCAGCAACGACACCACGACGACGTGGGGCAGCGTCAGCACGGCGACGCCGACCAGATACAGCGCGGCCGCGTCGGGAACGGTCGCGGGCGTCCGCGGGACGGCGACCGCCAGCGCGGCGAAGACGACCAGTGACCCGGCCGTCAACGGCGCGGCGTCGCGCGCGAAGCGACCGATCGCGCCCCGAGCGTCGCCGTCGGCCAGCGCCGCGACTGCGGCGTCGTCGATCAGCAGCGTCCGAACGATGTGCCGCACCGAGTGCCAGCCGGTGAAGTAGAGGCCGATCGCGAGGATCGGCGGCACGGCGGCGAAGAAGGCCGTGAGGCCGAGCGTCTCGCCCGCGTCGATCAGCCAGGGCTCGAGGGCGTCCGTCCGGCGGTAGCCGAGCGCGAGCGTCGCGGCGATGAGCGCCCCGAAGCCGACGGCCACAGCGTATCGAACCGTCGGCCGGAACGCGCCCTCGAGCGCGGCCGCCGCGCCGGGGTCGAACAGGCCGACGAGGGTGCCCGCGACGAACGCGTACTGGTCGGGGAAGGCGACGAGCGGCACGAGCATCGGGAGGCCGCCGCGGACGACGAGCGCGAGTCCCTTGTGAGCGGGCGTCTCGAGATAGCTAACGTCGGTCAGTTCGCACAGCGCGTAGACGTCGCCCTGACCCCAGTGGACGAGCGTGAGGAGGATGAACAGCGCGAACGAGACCGCGGGGGCGACGAACCAGAGAGCCGCGTAGGCGCCGCCGATCGCGAGATAGCAGCCTCCGACGGCCGCCAGCGCTCGCGACGTGACGGGGCGTCCCCGCGAACGCGGCAGGACGAGGTGGTCGACGGCGCCGTGAGGGAGCCCCAGCACGACGACGCTGGCGGCCAGCGGCGCGTACTGGTAGGCCAGCGGGATCGAGTCGCCCGTGACGCCGATCGTGAGCCCAAAAATGATTGTGAACAGTCCCGCAGCGTGGCTCGCATACGCCGCTCGTCGGCGGGCAGTCGCCGCCCCCGTCTCCGGTGTCGCCCGGTTCGCCGCGTCAGGGAGCATCGGTCAGGTCCGCGTCGGGGTTCGGTTCCGGTTCCAATTCTGGTTCTGGCTCCGGCTCTCGCTCCCTCTGAACCTTCTGCGCCAGCCAACTCGAGCGGCGCCCCATCCGTCTGAGATCAACGAGCGAGGGCAGTTCGTCCGCCCGCTCGACCACCCACGCGTAGAGGACGATCCCCTGGACCACGAAGGCGTTCGTCACCAGGAAGAAGAGCGCCTCCTCGAGCGGCAACCCGGCGAGCGCGTAGCCGGTCGTGTGCGTTTCGGAAATGTGCCAGAGCCCCCGCTCGAGGGCGATCCGGTCGGCGAGCCAGAGGTAGAGCGTCGGGAGTCCGATCGCGAGCGCGACGAGCCGTCGGTTCGCCCAGAGGTAGGTTGCGCCGACGGCCCACTGAAGGGCGAGGATCGGGCCGGCCCACAACAGCAGCGCGCCGAGGTAGTAGGTCTCGGTCGAGCCCGGCCCCAGCAGCGCCCAGCCGACAACGGTGACGGCGAGGCCGGCAGTTGCGCCGGCGATGCGATGTCGTCTCGGTAACCTCAGTTCCACTCTCGACGACCGATCGGACGCCGACAGCCGAAACCCCACCAGAACCAACACGAGCGCGGTCAGAATCGGCTGGAGCACGAAAAAGAGGTACTCCTCGAGCGGCGTGTGCCAGATCGTTCCGCGGACGACGCCCTCGCCGTACCACCACACGCCCCGCGGGATCAGCAGATTCGTCCACGGGGTGGTGTAGACGACCGCGAGAGCGACGATGATCGCCAGCCCGGTTCCGACTCGCCGGCGCCACCGTCGTCGCGTCTGCGACAATCCAACCCGTCGGTACGTGAGCCAGCCCAGCACGAGGATCGGCGGACAGAGAAACACCGCGTGAAATCCGAGGTAGCTCAGCGACATCGGACCTCGCGGCGATAGATCACTAGGTCGGGCATTCGATTCGTCTCACCGTAGCGTGGCGACTGGACCGACGTAAAGAATCGGGCCAACGACGCATCTCGCGCGTCTCACACGCTCGGCTACGCGGCGGTGCTCGAGTTCGAGTTGGAGACTGCACGATGCCGTCGCTCTCGGAACCTGACTAGCGCCAAAAAATCGGAAGGTTGTCTAACTCGTCGGAACCGACTTAGCCGAAGAGCTCGCCGAGGCCTTCGCCGCCGGCGCCCTCGTCTTCGTCGTCGTCCTCGTCGTCGTCCGTCGTGTCCGGGACGTCGCTGGTTTCTTCGGCTTCCTCTTCCTCGTCACCGCCTTCGGCGCCGCCGGCAGCGGCACCGCCCGCGGCGGCTCCGCCGGCGGGGACGGCAGCGGCTTCTTCGACCGCGTCGTCGATGTCGACGTCCTCGAGTGCGGCGACGAGCGCCTTGACACGGGACTCTTCGACGTCGACGCCGGCGGCGTCGAGCACGTCGGTGAGGTTGTCTTCGTTGATCTCTTCGCCCGATTCGTTCAGGATGAGTGCAGCGTATACGTATTCCATTGTTGTATCCTCCGTTAGTGGTCGTTAGCCGAACATTTCGCCGAGACCGGCCGCGCCGTCACCGTCGTCTTCGTCATCATCGTCGGTGTCGGCGTCGCCGGCCTCGGTGTCAGCGTCTTCGTCTGCCGATTCGTCCTCGCCCTCGTCTTCGTCGGCGGCCGCAGCGTCAGCTTCGGCAGCGGGCGCCTCGACGTCCTGCAGTTCCTCGGGCAGGGCTTCCTCGTCATCGATCTGGGCCGCGAGCGCACGGAGCTGTGCGTCGGCCTTGCTGACGAGGTCGGGCATGAGGTCTTCGTCCTCGATCGCGGCCTGCAGGCCGAGGCTCTTGGCCTCGCCCGTGGCCTTGGCGATGAGCGTCGGCGCCGTCGCCGCGGTCGGGTACTCCGCGTTGATCGCGAGGTTCCGAGCGCGAGCAGCGGCCGTCGAAATGTCGCTCTCGTAGGCCTCGACGTCGATGTCGAGGTCCTCGGGGTCGAAGAGCACGCCGTCGGCGATGACGGCGCGCAGGTCGAGCCCGACTTCCTTGGGCTCGATACCCAGTTCGTTGAGGACGTTGGCCAGATCCGCAGAGACTTCCTCGCCGGCCTCGAGGACCGTCGAGTCCTCCATGACCTGGATCGAACCGTCCTCGATGCGCGCGTTCGCGCCGATGCTCTGCAGTTCGCCGACGAACGGACCGGGGTCGATCCCGGTGTCACCCTCGGGGATGACGATGTCGTTCGGGGCGACTTCCCCTTCGTTGATCGGAGCGGGCGTCTTGGACGCCTCGAGCTCCTTGTAGAGGGTGAAGGGGTTGTCGTTCGTCGCGACGAGCCCGACGTGACCCTCGACGTGGTCGACGAGGTCGTCGTAGCCGGCGTCCTCGAGCGCGCGGATCTGCAGGGTGTTGCGGCTGACGCGCAGTTCCGCGGTACCGTACAGATCGCGGCGCATGTCCTGCAGCTGCTTCGAGGGGATGCCGGTGAGACCGACGATGCCGACGCTCTCGTAGTCGGCCAGCAGGTCGGCGAGTTCGTCGACCTCTTCTCGCTTCCACTGGGGAAGGTTCTCGGTTTTGCGTTCAGCCTGTGCGCTCATCTTAAGCCACCTCCACGGACGGCCCCATCGTCGTCTTTACGTAAACGGCGTCGATGTTCTGGGGCCCCTTCTCGAGGTCGGCGTGCAGGCGTCGCAGGATGACGTCGATGTTGTCGGCGACGTCCTCGGCGTCCATCTCCTCGGAGCCGACGAGCGTGTGGAACGTACGTCGGTCACCCGAGCGAAGCTGCACGGTGTTCTTGAGCCGGTTGACGGTCTCGACGACGTCCTCGTCGGGCGAGAGCGGGTCCGGCATCTTCCCTCGGGGACCGAGAATGGTACCCAGGTGCCGGGCGATGTCTTGCATCATCGCCTCTTCGGCGATGAAGAAGTCCGTCTCGTCGGCCATGTCCTTGGCTTCGTCGTCGTCAAGGTCGGCCACGTCGTCACCCGAAAGGACCTCGTCCGCGACCTCCTCGGCGCGGACGGCGGTTTCTCCTTCGGCGATGACGACGATTCGCGTCTCCTGTCCGGTTCCGGACGGGAGCACGACGGACTCGTCAACACGGTTCGACGGTTCGTTCAGGTCAAGGTCGCGCAAGTTGATCGCGAGGTCCACCGTCTCGGTAAAGTTCCGGTTCGGCGACTCCTCGAGTGCGCGAGCCACTGCGGTTTCAATATCCGAATCTGCCATCGTTCACCTCCGTAGTACGCAGGGTTGCTCCTACGGGTCAGTGAAACAGGCTAGGCCTGTCTCTGTTGAAGAAAATGCCATGTCGAACTTAAACCCGTCGAACTGCGTTCTTCGTTCGTCCGTCCAACCGGTAGCGTGCGGCGCTGTCACACTCGATACGCGACCGCGCTCGAACTCGCAGCGGTCGACGCGAAAACGGGTCGTCACCCACGGAAGTGTGAACGATCCGCGATAACGACTTACGCCAACCAAAGGTAATATTAGACTGAACCGTCGTTGTAGACGTATGTGGCCAGAAAGTTTATACGCGGTTGGCGGCGCCGGAACGGCGACGACCGGCCCGCTCGCGTCTCTGGGCGCCGAGTGGATCGAGGCCTATCGATCGCTCGCGCTTCCCGTGCGTGCGGGCGGACAATTCCTCGCAGCGGCACTGCTCGCGCTACTCGTCCTCGGACTCGTGCAAGGGTACGGCTCCCGCTCGGTCCACACCGCCCGGCGGAGTCCGGTCATTTCGATCTGTATCGGACTGCCGGCCGCGCTCGTCGTCGCCTCCCTCGCGGGGACCGGCTACCTCATCTCCGGCGAGAGCGTCGGGGTCTTCTTCGGCATTCCGCTGGTCGTCCTCGGGCTCGCAACGCTGCCGCCGCTTTCGGCCGTCGGCCTCGTCGCGATCGGCCAATCGATCGCGGCTCGAGTCGGCGACGACCGCCTGTCCACCGGCGTTCTCGTCGGTAGCCTCCTCGCCGGGGCAGCCGGGGGCGCACTCGAGGCGACAATCGCCCTCGCCGTCCTCGCCGCTGCACTCGGAGTCGGCGCCGGGGCGCGAACCCTGTTCGCCGCCCGCGGATCGACGCGACCCGACGAGCGAACCGTGCCGCCCGCGAACAAGATCTGAGCGGCGTTCTGGCCGCTGCGTTCTCGCTCGTTCGATCTCGTTTCTCCTGCGTTTTCGCCGTTCGGCTCGAGGCATCAGTCGTCGATACGGCCGTCGATCGGTCGGTAACTACCGTCGCTACGCGCTGAAAAATCATCCGACGTCCGTTTGACGCCCTCGAACTGTTACACTCGCGAGGTGGGTGTCCGGGCCGGCCGAGCCGGCGGCTTTCGAGTCGTCGCTATCGCACGGCACGGTCGGAACGGCAGAAAACGAGCCCGTCGGGCGGTTTCCGAACCGGACCAGAACCGTTATTCGGCGAGAACGTCGTCGTACTCGCCGTCGTCGACTCGCTGCTTGAACTCTCGAGCGTCGTTGCCCTCGATGGTCACGCCCATCGAGGCGCAGGTGCCGACGACTTCCTTCGCGGCGTTTTTCGTGTCGTAGGCGAGCAGGTCGGGGTGTTTCTGCTCGGCGATCTGCTTGACCTGATCGACGGACAGGTCGGCGACGAAGTCCTTCTGGGGTTCGCCGCTGCCGGTCTCGAAGCCGGCCTCGTCCTTGATCAGTTCCGCCGTCGGCGGGACGCCGACGTCGATCGAGAACGAGCCGTCGTCCTCGTAGTCGACGGTGACGGGAACTTCCGTGCCGTCGAACGCTTCGGTTTGGTCGTTAATCTCCTGGACGACCGCCTGTACGTCGACGGGCGTCGGTCCGAGCTCGGGACCGAGCGGCGGGCCGGGATCGGCCTGGCCACCCGGAACGAGCACTTCGATGGTTCCAGCCATACCTGTCACAACCCGTGCGCGAGTTTTAAGGGTTGCTTTTTCGGGCAGTCGTCGCCTGTGATAGGCTCACGTACATCGATCGACCGATCCCTCGTCTCTCCTCGAACCCGTGCTTCGCAACCTCCGCTCCGTCAGTCGCCCCCGTCGACGCTCTCCGCGCGCCACTCCGCGAACGACTCGAGCAAATCAGCTTCGTCGAACCGTTCGATACACGGCACGTCGTAGGGATGCAGTTCGCGGACGCGGTCGGCGAGGTCGTCGTAGGCCTCGTCGGTGGTCTTCGCGAGCAGAACGACCTCGTCGTCGTGGTGGATTTCGCCCTCCCAGCGGTACGTCGAGGTGGTCGACAGTCGGTTGACGCAGGCGGCCAATCGCTCGTCGACCAGCCGTTCGGCGAGTTCGTCGGCGCGGTCCGGCGGTGCCGTGATGTAGACCGTCGGCATTATCGGCGGCTACGTCGGGACCGCTCAAAAAGGATCCTTCGTCGCCTCGTCGTTCGATTCCGCTTCCTCGAGACCCCAAATCGGGCGAGACGGGGAGTTAGGCGTCGTCGACGACCGGATTAAATGCGCCGTTGATGTCCCACTCGTGTAGACAGTGCGGGTTTCCGACCTGCTTCTCGCCGTCGTCGTCGTCGTCGTCGATCTGCCATGCTTCGAGTTCCTCGTCCCAGTATTCGGCGCGCTCGCACCGCTCGCATACGCGAGCCGTCGGCGCTCGGACCTGTGCACTCATTAGGGGACCGTGAGAACTGCACGCATATAACGCTACTCTTGTGCGGCAATCGCTGCCGCTGTTCGCTGACATGAGTGCTCAAAGAACTGGATGACCGTTCTTCCCAATCGACAGACGGCGAATCCGCCCGGCTCAGTACACGGCGTCCGTGATCTCCTCGCGCAGGTCCTCAAACTGCTCGAGGTACGCGCGGCGCTCCGCTCGCAGGTCGGCGGCCGCGTCCTCGTAGTCGTCGACGTGGTCCGGGACGTAGTACTCCTCGACGTCCAGCCCGGGCACGGAATCGGGAATCGTCAGCCCGGTGCGCTCGTCGTCGGTCCACTCGATCGTCCCGCGGGCGGCTTCGGTCAGGATCGTCACCGATTCCTCGACGCCGATGTCTTTGGATTCGTCGCCGAGATAGCCCGTGTTGATGATATAGCACTCGGCATCCAGCTCGTCGATAAGGTCTTGGAAGATGTTCCCTTCCTCGCCTTCGGAGCCGATAATGAACGGATTCGTCCCGACGACGCGAATCGATTCGCCCGCGCGTGAGGGGTCGCCGGCGCTGGTCTCGATCGACTCGCCGAGCATGAACGCGACGGCGGCCTCCCGGTCGTCCAACTTCGCGACCGGCGGCATCAGCGGATTCCGGGTGATGAAAAAGATCTGATCGAGCCGCTCGAGGTCGATCTCCTCGTCGGCGCTCTCGAGCCGGTCGCGCCGGACGATCGCCCGGGAGTTGGACGTGTAGCGATCCTCGTCGAAGTGGACGTTCCCGTCGTCGTCGACGGCGACGTTCTCGAGGACCGCCGACTCGTGGGTTGCGGCCGCGTAGAGTTCGGGCTGTTCCTCCGGGTCGAGACCGATGGTCTTGATGAACAGCCCCTCGCCTTCGCTGCCGGCGACCGTGCCGTCCGGCAGGAGTCCGCAGACGTCATCCTGCAACATCGAGGCGTCCTCGGGGTCCTCGAGCCAGCAGCCGTGGGAGGTGAGCGTCGACTTGCCGGTCGCCGAGAGGCCCATGAAGACCTGCCCGACGGTCCGGAGGTCGCCGTCGGCGTCGCGGACGCGGACGCGCTTGCTGCCGGCGTGGAGGCCGAGCCCGCCCCGCTGCTTGATCCGGTACATGAACAGCCGGAGGAACGACTTCTTGGCCTCGCCGATGTAGTCCGTGCCGAGGACGGCGGTCACGCCTTCGTCGGGGAGCACGCGGATCGCGGTCTCGTCGTAGTCCGGGTCCTGCACGGTGTAGAGGTCCGGCTCGCGGCCGTCGGCGGGCTCGAAGAGGTTCGCCCACGCGAGCGCGATCCGCGCGTGGTCGACGGGGACGAACAGGCGACAGCAGAAGGTCGCGTCGGGGTGGCGGCCCATCAACCGATCGACGCAGACCATCTCGCGGTCGCCCGCGCGGTCGACCGCGGCCTCGAGCAGATCGTGATCGCGGTCGGTAAACTCGTGGTCGACGGCGTTTTTCGTCCGGTCGGCGCTTCGGGACCGGACCTCGCTGACGTAGGAGGGCGAGCCAAACTCGGTCGTCGTCTCCGCGGGGGCGGCGAGCTCGCGCAGTTCCTCGAGGGAGGGGTTGTAGCGGACGTTCGATGCGTCGGTCGGATCGGGAAGCCGCGTCGCCAGTGGACGGGTCTCCGTCCCGGTTTCGGACATATACGTAGCACCGGATTACCTCGACATATAAACATGCATATTTTGATCGATGTGTGTCATAACCTATCTCGACGAAATCAGATATATGGCCTACATACTTTCTATACGGGATTAAGAGCGGTTCAGTATTCGCTATATAATTATACGAGCTCTGGTAGATAGAGATTTGTACTCGAATCAGAAATAATATTCACCGCTCAGGAACGGTCGGTCCGTTGAGGTAGCGAACGCGTTCACGGGGGCGAACGATTCGAGCCGTCAAACGACTGCTCGAGGTGGACTACGGCGGCGAGCCTGCGGCGAGACGCTATCGATCGCTGCGATGGTCCGTCACCAGAAGGAACACCGCGAGGACGGTCGCACCGGTTACCGACGCCGCCAGGAGCCAGAACGCCGGTCGGAAGCCGGCGAGTTCCGAGACCGTCCCGACGATCGCCGGCGCGAGTGCGCCCGCTCCCATCAGCATCGTTCGGACGACGCCGAGCCCGCCGCCGGCGACGTCGTCCGGAATGACCGTCATGAGATACGCGCCCCTGACGGGCCGGAACCCGTGCGAGCCGACGCCGACGGCGACGAGCGTGCCGCCGAGGAGGATCGGGCCGGCGGTCCCGGTCAGCGAGATAAACGCGATCAGCGCAGCTGTCGCGACGGCGAGCAGACCCGCGATGATCGGGAGCCGACCGAGTCGATCGCTGAGTTCGCCGGTGCCGAGCTGGACCAGGCTCGCCAGGAAGAACGCACTGTAGAGGACGCCAGCGGTCGCATCCGCGAACCCGGCCGCGTCCGTCAGGTACAGCGGGACGAACGCCACGAGCCCGTTGTAGGTGAAGGAAAACAGTATCGTCAGAAGGGCGAACGTCGAGAACCGCCGGTCGCGAAAGAGACGGGCGTACGTGCCGATGTCGATCGCGTCGAAACCGCTGGCCGCTCCGTCGGCCGTCGCCTCGGTCGGCACCCGTTTCGGAACCCGAACGCGAAATAGGACGGCGAGTGTGAGTCCAACAACCCCCGCGAGCAGAAAGATCAGTCGCCAGCTCTCGCCGAACGCGAAGGAGAGTCCGGCGACCGTGACGACCGCGGTCGGCGCGACGACGCCGCTGAACGTGCCGACCGTGTCGAACACGCCGAGCGCTCTGCCCGTCCGGGCGGGGTAGGCTCGAGAGAGGAGCCGGACGGAGACGGTCTTGTGTGTGCCGGTGCCCGCGCCCATGACGAGCATCGCCGCGACGAGGACGAGAAACGGCGCGTCGATGATCAGGGTCAGCGCCGCGGTCGCCGCGATCGCGGCGCCCGCCGTCACGACGGCAACCGAGCCGAGCCGGTCCGCGAGGACGCCCGAGGGGAACTGCATGGCCGCGTAGACGAGCATGAAGCCGGTAAACGCGGTTCCGAGGGTGGCGTTCGAGACGCCGTAACTCGTCTGGAAGGCGCCGAACAGCGGCGGAAACGCGTACCGGAGCAACTTCGCGAGAAACCAGATCGCGGCCGTCAGCGCGAGGACGTCGAACCGGGCGAGCCGTCGGACCATCGTCGATACCGATTCCATCGCGTTCCTGTCCAATATAGCGCAAGCGGCCGACGAGAAACCACCGGTTGCGGCCTGCGTCGCTGACACCGGTCGCCGTCACGACACCCGTCGATCGTCCGGTTTCAACGGATTTTCTAGGGATATTTTATGGCGATCTAGGTATATTGAATATATACAGCGGAACCTTATATAGGACACTCGAGTACGTCGATTCACTATGTCGACGAACAGTACTCGAGAGTGGGTCGATCCGATCGTCTGTCCCTTCTGCGGGGACGAACTCCAGTCACCGGGCGCTGGATTCGTCGACCACATCGACGAGAACGAACCGTGCGAGCACCGGTTCGATCAGTGGCGAACGAACATCGCCGGCGATATCGGCGGCGAGTGGACGGGCTAAGTATCGATTAGGCCGTCAGCCGACGAGGCGGGCGAAAGCGGGACATTCCGACGCTCGAGCGTCGCGCCGCTTACGCCTCGCTTTCGCCTGACGATTGGTCAGCGATTTCAACGGTCGTTATTCCTGTACGTTAGCCATCGATCGCCGGATACTGAACTCGAGGCGGCCGATTTCTTCTGTTCGCCAGCGACTGAATATGGTGCGATTCGCTCGTGCCCGACTGCCAAGAATTTGACGAACGGTCGATAATTAATCGGATTTATGCGAATAAGATTGTGCGAATCGGTACTAGAGCCTTTGAGGACAATTCTTTTCCGTGGTACTAGTTCCCATTCCACTATGGTCTACACGGATCCGTACTCACCCGACCGATCGTACTACGAATGTCGCGATTGTGGCCACCGAGAAACGGCCGAGTCGCTCGAGTCCTGTCCCGAGTGTGACGGGGTCGTGAGAAACATCGCGGTCGCCCGCGAGTAGTCGCGTTCGACTCGAGTACGCGGTCGATCACACTAGCTCACGCGCGTCTCTTTTCGAAGCCGTCGGAGTCCACGCCCCAACGCGGCCGGCCAGTCTGTTCAGTCGAAATCCGGCAGATCCTCCGGCGGTTCGTATTCGGCTTCCCAGTCGATGTACTCCTCCTTGAGTACCTCCGAGACGATCTGGCCGAACTCCGTGAGTTCCGCGTTGATCGAGGAGACAGTCCCCCACGTGTCGAGGTCGGGGTGGTACTCGCGGGCCTGCCAGTCCTCCGGAATCCCGGGGGCGTGGTAGCCGACGCGATCGGCGAAGTCGTCCCAGAAGAAGTCGAACTGCGAGAACAGTTCCAGATCCTGGGCGATCTCGTACTCCCGGTCCTCGAGATCGGTGTCTTCGCGCCACGCGTCGAACGCCTCCTCCCAGGCGCCGGTCTCGAGGAACTCCTGGAGTTCCTCGCGGCGGTAGTCGACGTCGCCGTCGGCGCTGATCGTCGCGTCGTCGTACTCGTTCGGGTCGACGAACTCCAGTTCCGGCGGCTCGGGGGGTTCGACCTCGAGTGTCATACCTGTCCGTAGGCCGGGTCGAAGGATAAGAATTCTCACCTCGCGCGCTCGCGGTCGGATCGGCGCGTCGTCGAACGTGGTCGTATCCCTACAGTTATTCGTCCGGCCGTGGTACGTCCTGTATGGCCAGTGAGACCGGCGGCCGAAGTTACAGTCTCACGGAACTCTTCGCGATCAAGTTCGTCTTAGGTGACGTGCTGGTCATCGCGGCGTTCGTGCTGGCCGGACCGGTGTACGGTGTCTTAACGCTGGCGCTGCTCGTTCTCAGTTTCATACTTGTCTGGGGTCTCACGCGATCGGAAGAGACCGACGATGCGCAAGCGCGGTCGGCCGAGACCGACGCCGATCGCACCGCGACGGCGTCCGCAGCGGCCGACGACCGCGATCCCGTCACCCAACTGCAGGAGCGCTACGCCGCGGGCGACCTCTCCGACGAGGAGTTCGAGGCGAAACTCGAGCGCCTGATCGACGCCAACGAGCGCGCCGATCGGGCCGGAGTCGACACCGAAGACCTCGAGCTCGGCGCCGGGTCCGACCCGGAACCCGAACCCGAACTCGAGCGATCGGACTGAGAGCCGTCACCCTTCCCCCACCGCTTCCGCGCTCCCCAACACTCAATCGGTCCTCGCCCGTATCACCGACCGATGAGCGACTACGAGGCGGCGATTCTGGATGTGGACGGGACGATCATTCGGGGCGACGAACTCCTGCCCGGCGCAACCGACGGCATCCGCGCCCTCGAGGACGCGGGCTGTTCCTGGGTCCTCTGTTCGAACAATCCGACGCGGGGCGGCGACCACTACCGCGAGAAACTCGCCCCCTTCGGCGTCGACGTCGATCCAGAACGCGTGCTCACCTCGGCGACGATCACCGCCGCGTACCTCGCCGACATCCACCCCGACGACGCGGTCTACCTCGTCGGCGGGCGTCGGCTCGAGGAACTGCTCGAGGAAGCGGGCGTCGCCCTCACCGCGGATCCCGACGCGGCCGACGTCGTCGTCGGCTCGTTCGACGACGAGTTCTCCTACGACGCGCTCCGGGAAGCGCTACGGGCGCTCGAGGGCGACGTCCCCTTCTACGGCACTGATCCGGATACGACGATCCCGGTCGACGACGGTGCGATTCCGGGCTCGGGGGCGATCCTCGCCGCGATGGAAGCCGTCGCCGGCCGCGAGCCGGACGCCATCCTCGGCAAACCCTCCGCAACGGCCGCCGAGGCGGCCGTGGAGCTGCTGGACGATCCGGATCCCGAGGAGACGCTGGTCGTCGGGGACCGCCTCGACACCGACATCGAACTCGGCGCCCGTGCGGGGATGACCACCGCCGTCGTGCTCACCGGCGTCACGGATCGGGCCGACCTCGCCGAGTCGGCCGTCGACCCGGACTACGTCCTCGAGTCGCTGGCCGAAGTCGAGACGATCCTCTGAGCGCCGTCGCCCGGTCAGTCGGCGTGACTGTAACTCGACCAAACATATTTACCCGTATCAGCCCCTATATACGACACATGAAAGCGAAAATCACGACCGTCGTACGACGCGCGCGATACGCGGCCATCGGCGCCGGTATCGGTGCCGGCATCGGGGCCCTGTTCAGTCGGAACGCGGCGAGTACCGGCGGCGCGATCGGCGGACTCGTCGGCGCACTCGTAGCCGAAACCCGCGACACCGCCGGCGAGTACGTCGAGAAGGCGAAGAATCGAACCGCCGACGAGTAGCGCCGCTAATTCTCCGTCGGCCGCGACGCGAGCCGCGGTACCGTCGGCCGCCGATGGCGCAACATCCAGTTATTTATTCGATACGTCCGTCAGTGGTAGCAGCGACCGATGTCATCGTTCGTCACCCCGCCGCCGCTCGAGCGCGGTAGCAAGATCGCGGTCGTCGCACCGTCTTCGAACCCCACCGACGAGTTCCCCCACGTCTACGACCTCGGCCTCGAGCGGCTGCGCGAGGTGTTCGACCTCGAGCCGGTCGAGTACCCGACCGTCTCGATGGCGCCGGACGCCCTGGCCGACGATCCCGAAGCGCGGGCCCGGGATCTGATCGACGCATTCGCGGACCCCGATATCGACGGCGTTATCGCGCTCATCGGCGGCAACGACCAGATCCGCGTCCTCGAGCACTTAGAGCCCGACGTCCTCCAAGAGAATCCGACCCGGTTCTACGGCTACAGCGACAACACGAACGTCGCGCTGTACCTGTGGAACCTCGGCATCGTTTCCTACTACGGGCCCTGCGTCTTCACCGAACTGGCGATGGACGGTGCGATGTTCGACCACACCGTCGAGTACGCCGAGCGAGCGTTCTTCGAGGAGTCGTTCGGCGAGCTCCGGCCCGCCGATCGGTTCACCGACGAACCGGGCGACTGGGCGGACCCGGACTCGCTCGAGGAGCCCCGCGACACCGAACCCAACCCCGGCTGGCGGTGGGCCGGCGGAGACGACCCCGTGTCGGGGCGTGTCTGGGGCGGCTGTCTCGAGATCCTCAATCAACAGTTCCTCGCCGACCGGTACTTGCCCGACGACAACGTGCTCGACGGGACGGTTCTGGCGATCGAAACGTCGGAGGAACTGCCGGCGCCGTCCTGGGTCGAAGGCGTCCTTCGCGCGCTGGGCGAGCGCGGACTGCTCGAGCGGTTCGCGGGCGTCCTCGTCGGACGCCCGGCGGCACGGTCGCATCTCGAGGATCGACCGGCGGAGCGACGCGAGCAGTATCGGACGCAACAGCGGGAAGCGATCGAAGGGGTGTTCGCCGAGTACAACCCGGCGGCGCCGATCGCCTTCGACGTCGACTTCGGCCACACTTGGCCGACGACGCCGATTCCGATCGGGGGCCGCGTCGAGATCGATCCGAGGGCGGAGACGGTTCGGTTCGAGTGAGATCGAGTTGCGGTCGAGGCGGTTGCGGTCGCGACTGTGGCCGAAGCAGTGGGGCGCGGACCAGTCTCAGTGGTTCCCGTTCTCGTGATTCGGCTCGTGACCGTTCCCGTTCTCCCCCGCGAGCGCCTCCTGCCGTAACCGCTCTTCTTCGTCCGTCGAGACCGTCAGGTCGGGTACTTCCGTCGGTTCGTTGTTCTCGTCGATCGCGACGTAGACGAAGTACGACTCGGTGGTCTTCTCCCGCTCTCGAGTGCGCAGATCCTCGCGCTCGGTGACCAGCCGGACCTTGACGCTCGAGGTGCCGGCGTCGTAGACGTAGGCCGTGATGTAGGCGGTGTCGCCGACCGGGATGGGGCGCTCGAAGTCCATCCGGTTGACGTGGGCGGTGACGCAGGTTTCGCCCGAAAACCGCATCGCGGACATCGCACCCACCTCGTCCATCCACTTCATCACGTTGCCGCCGTGGGCCACGTCGAGCATGTTCGCGTGGTTCGGCTGCACCATCTCGCGGTTCTCGATTACCGTCTCGATGAGATCGGTCATTACCCGTCGTTTCGAAAGCGGACAGGTGAGTCTTACCGTCCCGCTCGAGGCTGCGGTCCCGTTTCCCGCGAGTATGTCGCGCCCTGCGCCGTGCTGACACGACTGTCGAGTCCGATACTGGTAAAAGTCGGGGCCAAGTTTACCCGCTAATGAGCGATGCAGGCGACGCCGACGTGCCGGAGCCCCCGGCGTCCCCCTCCAAAGACGACGAGGGCTCCGTCACCGTCCTCGGGACGGCACACGTCTCGCAGGCGAGCGTCGACGACGTGCACGAAGCGGTCGATCGGGAACGACCCGACGTGGTCGCCGTCGAACTCGACGAAGGACGCTACCGCCAGATGCAGGGCGGCACTCCCGACGACCTCGAGGCGAAGGACCTCCTCTCGGGCAACACCGTCTTCCAGTTCCTGGCCTACTGGATGCTGTCGTACGTCCAGTCGCGGCTCGGCGACCAGTTCGACATCGAACCCGGCGCGGACATGAAAGCCGGGATCGACGCCGCGGAGCGCAACGGCAGCGGCGTCGCGCTGGTCGACCGCGACATTCAGGTGACGATCCAGCGGTTCTGGCAGCGGTTGTCGTTCACCGAGAAGTTGAAGATGGTCGGCGGGCTCGCGCTCGGCGTCACCGATCCCAGAACGATCGGCCTCGCGATCGGGGCCGCCGCCGGCGTCCTCTTCGGCCTCGTCTTCACCATGTTCCTCGCGCCGTACTTCGGCGTGGCCGACCTCCTCATGCTCGGCATCACGGGGTCGACGACGCTCCAGTACGTCGGCGCGGCCGGCGTCGGCGCCCTCCTCGGGCTCGTCGGCGGCTTCCTCTTTCTCCCGTCGCTCGAGCGGCTGGGCCAAGCGGCGGGCGGACTCCTCGATACGTTCGCCGGCCAGTTGGCCGTCAGCGTCCTCGCCGGCACCGCGGCCTGTCTCGCGTTCGTCGCGGCCGGCGTCTCCGTCGGCCCGGTCTCGGCCGCGGCCTTCGAGGGTGCCGGGGTCTACGCGATCCGCGGCACGGTCGGCGTCCTGGCCGGGCTCGGGGTCGGAATCGCCGTCGGCGCCCTGCTCGGCGTCGTCCTCGACGCGGTCAGCGGCGACGTCGAGGAGGTCGACGAGATCGACATCGAGGAGATGACCGACGGCGACGTCGTTTCGGCGATGATGGAGGAGTTCCGCCAGTTCAGCCCCGGCGGAGCCAACGCCCTGATCGACGAGCGCGACGCCTACATCGCGCACAACCTCCACGAGCTCCGCGAGCAGGGGTACGACGTGCTGGCCATCGTCGGCGCCGGACACAAGGCCGGCATCGAACGCTACCTTCAGAACCCCGAGACGCTTCCCGCGAAGGAGTCGCTGACCGGGACGGCCTCGAGCAGCCGCTTCTCGCCGGCGAAGCTCGTCGGCTACCTCCTGACGTTCGGGTTCGTCGCGTTCTTCTTCCTGCTGGTGATGGCGGGCGTCCAGAACGCCTTCCTGCTCAAGCTGTTCGCGGCGTGGTTCCTGTTCAACGGGACCTTCGCGTTCGCGCTGGCCCGACTCGCCGGCGCGCGCTGGACCAGCGCCGGCGTCGGCGGGCTGGTCGCCTGGCTGACGAGCATCAATCCGCTGCTCGCGCCGGGCTGGTTCACCGGCTACGTCGAACTCAAACACCGGCCGGTCAACGTCCGGGACATCCAGACGCTAAACGAGATCGTCGACGACACCGAGCGACCGATCGGGCAGGCGCTCGAGGATATGTTCGACGTGCCGCTGTTCCGCCTGATCATGATCGTCGCGCTGACGAACGTCGGGAGCATCATCGCCAGCGTGCTCTTCCCGCTGATCGTGCTCCCCTGGCTGGCCCCCGACATCGGCGGCGTCGACGCGCTGATGGGCGAACTCGTCCGCGGCGCCGAGAACAGCCTCGCGTTGCTCCGGGAGGTGCTGACGTGAGCACGCCGCCGCGGTCCGGTCGCCGGTCGGAGCCCGAGTTGACCTTCAGCGACCAGGAACTGTTCGACCTCGGGGTCGCCTGGCTGGCGCTGAGCCTCGCGTTCGCCCTGCTGCGAACGCCGATCCGGACGAACGCCATCGACGTGGTCTACCTCGCGACGATGACAGGGCTGAGTCTGGTGACCGTCGGCGTCGCCTTCCTGCTGCACGAACTGGCCCACAAGGTCGTCGCCGTCGAGTACGGCCAGATCGCGGAGTTCCGCGCGGACTACCAGATGCTGTTTCTAGCGCTGATGAGCGCGCTGGCCGGCTTCCTCTTCGCCGCGCCGGGCGCCGTCTACCACCGCGGGCAGATCACCCAGCGCGAGAACGCGATCATCGCGCTCGCCGGCCCGATTACGAACCTCCTGCTGGCCCTGCTGTTCTTCCCGCTGGTGCTGTTCCCCGGCGTCGTCGGCACGATCGGGCAGATGGGGCTCTGGATCAACCTCTTCCTGGCCGCGTTCAACATGATCCCGTTCGGCCCGCTGGACGGGCGATCGGTCCTCGAGTGGAACAAGGGCGTCTTCGCGCTCGTGTTCGTGCCGAGCCTCGCGCTCGCGGTCGCCGTGATCTTCCTGTAGCGGTCGCGGATTACTCGACGTTTCCAGTTCTCAACCGGCCGATACCGGTTCGGACGCCGGTCCGAAACTTGACGGAGACGTTCTGTGCGTACTTGCGAACGCAGCTCGTCGGCGAGGCGAGCCCGCCGCGCACGGTCGTCCGGCCGTCGGCGATCGCCTCGAGGATACGACCACGATCGATCGCGGTCGGATCGCCGTCCGGTACCGCTGCCGACTCGAGGTGAACGTCGGTCACCGCCCGCCCGACCAGACGGGCGGTGTGTGCGTCGCTCCCCGCGACGCCGGCGAATCCGCGGTTTTCGGCGAACCGGGCAGCCTGCCGGTTGCGGACGCCGGTGACGCACATCGCGTTGTGGACTTCGATACCGTCGCAATCCTCGATAACGTCGGCCGGGACGCCGTGGCGGCTCCGCCGGAACGGGTGTGGAACGATCGCAATGGCGCCCTGCGAGCGGATCTCCGTGACCGTCTCGCTGAACGGACGGCCCGGTTCCGGGCGAGTCTCCACGCCGAGCGCGAGGACGTGTCCGTCCCGCGTCGACACCTCGACGCCGGGGATCGCGAACAGGCCGTATTCGGGGGCGATCGTCGCGGCCGCCAGCGACTGCTCGATCGCGTCGTGATCGGTGACACAGATCCCGTCGAGGCCGGCGTCGGCGGCGCGCTCGAGGACGTCCACGAGCGGCGTGTCGCAGTCGTAGGACTCCGCCGTGTGGACGTGGAGATCGAGCGAGACGGTCGCGGTGGGGGTACGGTGTGACTCCAGTTCCGATTCCGAATTCGGTTTCGCATTCGGTGTCGATTTCGAACCCGCTCGAGTCTCGCCCGTCCGCACTCCGCCGACGCGTTCCTGCCCGTCCGAACTATCCGCTCCGCACGGTCGAGTTCGCTGCGCTCCCGCTCGAGTCATAGGTACCCGAACTCGAGCGCGAGACAGACGACCGCCGCGGCGATCCCGCCGATCGCGACCAGCGCGTGGCCGACGTCGGTCTTGTAGCAGCGGTAGTCCGAGATCATCAACGGCGAGAGGCCGACGACGACCGGTGCGGCGGCCCAGCCGATCCAGCCGGGGCCGAACTGCGCGAGCAGGTAGGCGAGGACGACGACGACGTTGACGTGGACGACCGTGATCCCGCGGTAGTAGCTCCCGTTGTCGTCGGAGCCGAACCCTTCGTCGACGTGGCGAACCAGCCGCAGGCCGCCGAAGGCGACGATCGCGAAGCCGACGACCGCGCTGACGACGACGTTCGGCGCGAGCGCGACGTGGTAGAGCAAGGCGCCGGTCACCAGGTAGGTGAAGACGTCGATGAACGAGTCGATCTCGAGGCCGTAGTCGGAGCCGTAGCCGCGTCTGGCCAGCGCCCCGTCGAGTTTGTCGAAGAGGAAGGCGCCGAACATGGCGACGACGCCCCAGTTCGGGTCCCCGGAGACGATCAGCAGCGTGGCGGCCCAGGCGAACAGCAGCGACGCGAGGCTGCAGTAGTCCGCGAGGCTCATGGCCCGGACGAACGCGTTGTCCGAGAACCCGACCGATTCGGTCGACCGCGCGTGCCAGTCCCGGATCCGTCCCCACCCGATCGGCGGTTCGCTGTCACTCATGGCAGGCATCTAGGCCATCGGGAAGCGACGGGATAAATTTATTCGACGTAGTCTATATAGACAAATATACCGCCACGGTGGCGAATCAAACCCTTCGTAGCGACCGGTCGAATGCCTCCAATCCGCCGCTACGACGGCGAGCGCCAGCGCTTCGAGAACGGTCCGAGGCGAACGTACCGAAACCGCGACTCCGGAACGAATCCGTGGCCCTCGAACAGCCGGCGGGACGGCAGGTTGTCGTCCGCGATCAGCGCGTACAGCTCTACAGGCCCCCACCGATCGCGAACCGCGTCCATCGCCCCTGCGAGTAGTTTTGAACCGAATCCCCGATTCCGGTAGTCGGGGTCGACGTAGAGCCGCCAGACGTACGCGCCGTCGATCGACAGCCGCGCCTCGAGTTCGTGGACGTCGGTTTCGTCGCGGTTCAGGAAGACCTGTCCCACTACGTCGCCCTCGAGGCGGCCGAGGACGAGCAGGTCGGCGTCGCTGGCCTCGTCGGGCTTGTACGGCACGTCGGCGTCGACACCTGCAGGGGACTCGTGGACGGTGAACTCGAGGCGCGAAGACTCGTCGTCGTTCGCGGCGAACGGCTCGTCCGATTCGGCGGGCCGCCGGTACAACTCGAGGGAAGCGAACTGCAGTCCGCGGCCGCTCACGCGGTCGTAGATCGCGCGGCCGACGGGGTTGCGGGTCAGTTTCCAGAGTGGGAGACGGTTCACTCGGCTGTCACCTCGGGCATCGCCTCGAGGTTGGGCCGCCGTCCCTTTGAAGCTACCCCGGCGCCGCGGTCGTAGTCGTGGTCGCGATCGAACGGCCCGAACTAGGATCGGGAGTGAGACAGCGACGCGTTCGCGTAGGAGACGAGGTCCGGAATCCGCTTGCGAACGAGCGTGAACGCGGCCGAAAATGCGAGCGTCCCCAGCAGCAGACGATCGATCGCCGGCGTCGTCGCCGCGGCGCGGATCGCAACCGTGCCGCAGACCGCGGCCAGTAGGAAATCCTCGGGCGCGCCGGCGTATCGCACCCACCGCTTCGGTCGGTGCCAGCGTCCGAGCGCGTGGTTGTAGACGGCTTCGTTCGAGGTTCGCTTCCAGGGTTCCGGTTCGACGCCGCCGCCGAAGACGTCGATCGCCGAGTGCAGCGCCGCGGAGACGAGGAACGCCAGTAGGCCGAGCGCGAGACCGCCGGTCGCGCCGCTCGCGAGGAGTCCGCCGCCGACGAGCGCGGTCGCGACCGGCAGGCAGACCGGGAAGTGCAGCGTCTTGCGGTGGGCCGCCCCCATATCGAGATCGGGGACGATCCCGCCGACGAACGCCGCCAGGAGGACCCCCGCCGTCGGAGCGGCGCCGACTTCGGGGAAGACGAGCGCCACGAGCGCGACGCCCATCAGCGCGTGAGTCGTGGCCATCATGGTCGGTGACAGCGTACCCCTCCGATTCGGATACGGAAATATCTTTAGCCGTATTTGCCGCTATCCAGCGGTCAGTAGCTCTCGGTAGCCGTTCCTGCTCGAGGTGCGTCGGACTCGAGTCGCGGGTCCCGACGGCATCGGTGTCGGATCGCCGCTGCCGGACTGGGGACCGGGGACCGGTGATCTTTTGCTCACCCCGAGAGGTCGTTCACACATGACTGACCCAGCGGACGACGGGAGCGCGGCTGCGGACGAGGAGCGACTCACCTACGCCGATACCGGCGTCGACATCGAAGCCAGCGAGGACGCGACCGCGGCCCTCCTCGAGGCCTTCGGCAGCGATCTCCGAACGGAGTACGCCGGCCTGATCGACATCGGCGACCGCTATCTGGCACTCGCCACGGACGGCGTCGGCACCAAACTCCTCGTGGCCGAAGCGATCGAGGACTACTCGACGATCGGTATCGACTGCATCGCGATGAACGTCAACGACCTCGTGGCAGCGGGCGTCGAACCCGTCGCGTTCGTCGACTACCTCGCGATCGACGAACCCGACGAGGACCTCACCAACGAGATCGGCGAGGGACTCGCGGTGGGCCTCGAGGAGGCCGATCTGACGATGCTCGGCGGCGAGACGGCCGTCATGCCCGAAGTGGTAAAGGGATTCGACCTCGCGGGGACCTGCGCCGGGCTGGCTGGGAAGGACGAGGTACTCGAGGGCGAAGCCGCGGTCGGCGACGCGCTGGTCGGCTTCCCCTCCAATGGCATCCACTCGAACGGGCTCACGCTCGCCCGCGAGGCGGTCACGCGCGACCACGAGTACACCGACGAGTTCCCCCTCGATCCCGAGCGGACCATCGGCGAGGAACTGCTACGGCCGACCCGGATCTACACCGACCTGCTCGAGCCGATGCACGAGCACGACGTTCGCGCGGCCGCCCACGTTACGGGCGGCGGCTGGACGAACCTCCTGCGGATGGGCGAGCGCGAGTACGTGATCGACGACCCGCTGCCGGCCCAGCCGGTCTTCGAGTTCGTGCAGGCGGAGGGCAACGTGACCGACGAGGAGATGCACTGCACGTTCAACATGGGGACCGGGTTCGTCGTCGCGCTGCCCGAGGATCGAGCCGACGACCTCGTCGCCGAAACCGACGGACGGGTCATCGGCCGCGTCGAGGACGGAAATTCGGTCGAAATTCGCGGACTCTCGCTCGAGTAATCCGTTCGATTTCGATTCGGGCTCGCGGGGCCTGTTGTGATCGCGCTACAGTTTATGTACCAAAACGGCTGTAAAGGGGGTCGTGTCTACCGATGGATAAGCGTCAGTTTCTCGCGTCGATCGCGGTGACCGCAGTAGGGATGACCGCCGGGTGTCTTGCCGCTGTCGACCGGCTGGGCGACGACGGCGATGTTGTCCTGTCGACGAGCCTCTCTGGAGACGAGAGCGAAACGTTCGAAACCGGGGAGGCGACCGAATACGAAGTCACCCTCACGCCCGAGGGCAGCCGGGCCAAATTCGGGATACGGCAAGAGACGACTGCGCCCACGAGCCTGAGTTCATACGCGGCGACCGACGGCGAATCGACGTTCGGCCTCGAACTCAATTCCGAAGCAACCTACGAGGTTACGGCACTCGGCGGCACGTTCGATATCACGATCCGCGATCGGTCGTAGTTCGGAGCACCGTTTATCGATCCGACTCGCTCTCCTCGGCCGTCTCCGACTGCTCGGCTTTGTCCGTCGCGGCGCGGACCGTATCGTACTCCTCGTCGCTGTAGGCGATAAAACGGACGTCCTCGAGCACGTTCGGCTCGTACTCCCGGATTTCCTCGCCGATGATTTCGGCGCCCTCGGCGAGGTCGAACCCGGCGACGCCGCAGCCAAGCGCCGGGAGTACGACCGATCGGCAACGCAGGTCGTCGGCCTGCTCGAGCGCGTTCCGGGTCGCGTCGCGGACGCTCTCCGCGGTCGCCTGTCCGTCCCCGTAGTGGGGCATCGCCGCGGCGTGGATGACGTACTCGGCGTCCAGGTCGTACGCGTCGGTGACGGCGACCTCGCCCAGATCGACCGGTCCCGTCTCCATCGCTTCCTCGTTGATCTCCTCGCCCGCACCGCGTCGGAGCGCGCCGGCGACGCCCGAGCCCATCCGGAGACTCGTGCCCGCGGCGTTGACGAGCGCGTCTGCGGACCGGTTCGCGATGTCGCCCCGGATGACGTCGAACTCCATAGTTGTCGGTACGCCCCCGAGGGGATTGAAAGTAGGCCACGCGAGTTCGGTCCGAGCGCTCGGTGTTCCGATTTGGATCGCCCTCGCCGAAATTACTGAGCGGCGGGCGAACCTCACAGTTCCAGAGAACTTAGGCCGACCAAAACCTTTTTAGAATTAGGCCAACCTAACTCAGCGTGATGGACGTACCCGCTCGCAGGCAGGATCCCGAGACCGAAGAACCCGAGGAGCCGGCGGCGGTCGTGACCAGTCACGAGACCCGCCCCGGCAAGGTCGTCTTTACCGAACGCGACAACTCCGACGGCTGGATCGCGACCGATCTAGCCGTCGACCTCGAGCCCTGAACGAGCCGTTCTGGTCGTTCGAGGGGTGAACGCGACGGTTGAAAGCGGGTTCCCGACCGGAATCAGGATCGGAACGACGGACTGAAACGGCGTTTGCAGCCCGGCGCATCGGCACACAACCGCGTTCTCTCCGCTTCTCCTCCTCGATACTGAGTGTTCGGCGGCGTCCACTAGTGAAAAACGAGTCGGTCTGCCGTCGCTAGACGCGGTCCGCCAGGATTCCGGCTGCAGCCGGCCTTACTTCGTCGCCTCTTCGAGGACCAACGTGTCGTCCTCGAGGTAGTGTTCGAAGTGGTGGCCGTCCTCCTCGAGGTCGACGAGGATCTCACGGAGGAGCTCGGAGGTCGCGTGGTCGCCGAGGTTCTCGGCGAGTTCGATGCTGTCGCGCATCGACTCGATGATGTCCCCGTAGATCTCGAGGTCGTTCCGGAACATCGTCCGGACGTCGTAGACGTCTTCGCCCTCGAACTCGACGGTGGCGCGCTTCTCGAGGTTCGTCGGGCCGGAGACGGGGACGCCGCCCAGCGCCTGGGCGCGCTCGGCGATCTCGTCGGCGCCCTCCTCGACGTGTTCGTAGGCCTCCTCGAGGAACTCGTGCAGCGGGAGGAACTCGGCGCCTTCGACGACCCAGTGGTGTTTCTTGAGCTGGTGGTACAGCACGTAGGCGTTGGCCAGTTCCGTGTTCAGCGCGTCGACGATCTGCTCGGCCTTCTCCTGCTCGAGACGGAGCTCGTTCTCCTCGACGGTATCGGCGGACTGACGGACGGTCTTCTGGGTGCTCATCGTATTCAATACATCGTCCGCGAGCCACTTAAAGTTTATCCAGTCAAAAACAATTGTTCCGACTTCGCAAAGAACTATTTCGAGATAAGGCGACTATATTTTTGGTAGGCCTAACTCTCGAGGGCCTGCTGACCAGTGGGGCGATCCCTCGTCGTGCGGGTGACGAGTAGCGGAGAGGACGCGTTCCAGGCCGAAAAAAACGCACGACGAACGTGCAAGCCGGCAGCCTATCGTCGTCCGTCGCCGTTCGTCTTCCATGGGCCCCGATATCGGGCGATCCGTCTCGTTCGGCAAGACGGTCTTCGCCGGCTTTCAACAGAAGAACGTCACGTTCATGGCCGCGAGCATCGCCTACCAGGCGTTCATCTCGCTGTTGCCGCTGCTGGTGCTCGTGTTCTTCCTCGTCACGATCGTCGGCGGCGACCAGTTCGCCACCGAGGTCACCGCCGCGACGGAGGGCTTTCTCCCCGAGAGCGGCCAACTGATCGTCGAGAACGCGATCGAGGATTCGCCCGCGTCGGCGGGGTCGTCGATCATCGGCCTCGTCGTGCTCCTGTGGGGGGCGCTGAAGATCTTTCGCGGACTGGATACGGCCTTCTCCGAGATCTACGAGACGACGGCGGAGAGCTCGCTCATCGACCAGCTCCGCGACGGACTGATCGTCTTCGGCGCGCTCGGCGGCGCGCTGCTCGCCGCGGTCGCGGCGAGCATCGTCCTCGCGTTCTTCCCGGCGATTCCGTTCATCAGCCTGCTCCAGCCGATCCTGCTCGCGATCGTGCTCACGGTCGCCTTCCTTCCGATGTACTACTACTTCCCCGACGCCGACGTCTCCGCCCGCGAGGTGCTGCCGGGCGCCGCCGTCGCCGCCGTCGGCTGGACGGCCCTCCAGTCGCTGTTCCAGGTCTACGTCTCCTTCGCGGGCAGTTCGGAGAGCGCGGGCCCGCTCGGCGCGATCCTGCTGTTGCTCACGTGGCTCTACTTCGGCGGGCTCATCCTGCTGCTCGGCGGCGTGGTCAACGCGGTCAGCGCGGGCCGACTCGAGCCCGACGCGGACGCGGCCGAAGACGAAGACGCCGCGGACGAGACGGACGCGGTCGACGAGTTCGAGACGATCCCCGAATCGAAACGGCCGCCGATGATCGACGATGCCCGGCGGGAGCGCGAGCACCTGACCGCGCAACTCGGGACCGTCTCCCGCGAGCGCGACCAACTCCAACACGATCTCGAGGCGCAGCGCAGCCGCCGCTACCGGCTCGAGGACCGCGTCGGCGAACTCGACTCGCGAATCGACGCTCTCGAAGCGACGAACCGCGACCTCGAGAGCGAGAACGAACGCCTTCGGCGAGAACTCGAGCAAGAGCGCCAACAGGAGCCCGAGTGGCGACGACGACTTCGGGAGGGACTGTCCCACGTTCGGACGCTTCGGATCGGAGTTATCGAGCGCGAGTAAGCTAACCCGTGTGCGCTCGAGAGCAATGAGTAGCTGCGTCTTTTTCGACGCCGCCGCCGTGCAGCGATTGCCGGTTCGGTTACTAGCAGAACGCTCTCAGCTGCCACCAGTTATTAACAACAAGGTTTGGTATAACAAATCTTTTATGCTCGAGTGCGTATGCTGGCGTATGAACCTGTCACGCCGTTCGGTGCTGCACGCCGGCGCGGGGTCGCTCGCACTCTCCTCGCTTGCCGGTCTCGCCGGCTGTCTGAGCGAACCCGACGCCGATACCGGTCCCGAGGGGGGCTACGCGGCGTTTTTCGCCCTCCAGGACTGGAGCGAGCACGTCGCCGGCGATCAGCTGTCGTTCGAAAACCCGGTCGAGGCGGGCCAGATCGGTCACGGCTGGGAGCCCCAGGGGGATCTCACCGCCGACATCGCGGACTCGGAGGTCTTCGTCTACCTCGATTCGCCCGAGTTCGCCTGGGCGCAGGACGTCGCGTCACAACTCGAGACCGATTACGACCACGTCACGCTGATCGACGGTATGGACGGGATCGAGGACGAGTTGCTGGCGTTCGACGAGGCGCACGATCACGACCACGGGAGCGAAGACGACCACGATCACGAGGGCGACCACGCACACGAGGACGAGGAGGAGCACGACCACGAGACCAACGATAGCACGGAAAGCCACGACGAGCACGAGGGTCACGACGACCATGCGGACCACGAAGACGAGCACGACCACGATCACAACCACGAGGACGAAACCGACGACGCGGAGTTCCACGACCCTCACGTCTGGGTCGATCCCGTGCTCGCGCAGGACGTCGTCGGGACGATCGCGGACGGACTCGCCGAAGCCGATCCCGACAACGAGGACACCTACAGAGAGAACGCGGACGCGTACGCACAACGGCTCGCGGACGTCGACGACCAACTCGAGTCGCTCGTCGCCGAGGCCGACCGCGACGTCGCCGTCCTCGCCGGCCACGACTCCTTCCGGTACATCGAGGAACGATACGGCTTCGAGTTGCACACGCCGGTCGACGTCTCGCCGAACGCGGAGGTCACCGCGGGACAGCTCGCGGATACGATCGACCTCATCGACGAGCACGAGATCGAGACGATCCTGTACGATCCGTTCGAGACGACCGACGGGGACGAGCTCCCCCAGCAAGTCACGCACCTCCTCGAGAACAGCTACGCCGAGTCGGCCGAGCCGATCAGCCCGCTCGCGGGGACCACCGCCGAGTGGAACGACCGCGGCTGGGGCTGGCTCGAGCAGATGACGGAACTGAACCTGCCCGCACTCCGGGCGGCGCTGGGGGTTGGAGAATGAACCGTCGCCGAAACGGCACCGGAACCGACGCCGACCGGGAAGTGGAAGACCGAAGTACCCGCACCCCTGAGAGGTAGGTGAGACTACAGTGACAGCGAACGCGGATCCGGACCCGGTCGTGGCGCTGGAAAACGTCTCGTTCGCCTACGGCGAGCAACTCGCCGTCGACGACGTGAGCCTGACCGTCGAGGCGGGCGATTTCCTCGGACTGATCGGTCCCAACGGCTCCGGCAAGACGACCCTGCTGCGGCTCATGCTCGGGCTGCTCAGTCCCGACAGCGGTTCGGTCGAACTGTTCGGCCGGCCGGTCGACGACTTCGAGCGCGGCGAGCGCATCGGCTACGTCTCCCAGCAGGCGACCAGCGGCGGCGGCACCATGCCCGTCACCGTCCGGGAGTGCGTCCGGATGGGCCGATTCGCCCACGTCGGCCACTCGCGGCTGACCGACGAGGACCGAGCGATCGCCGACGAGGCGCTCGAGACGGTCGGCATTACCGACCTCGCGGACCAGCAACTCAACCAGCTCTCGGGCGGCCAGCGCCAGCGCGCCTACATCGCGCGGGCCCTCGCCTCTGAGGCCGACCTGCTCGCGTTAGACGAACCGACGGTCGGGGTCGACGCCGAGTCGCGGGACGCGTTCTACCAGTTGCTCGAGTCGCTCAATCGGGACGGGATCACGATTATCCTGATCGAGCACGACATCGGCGTCGTCACCGATCGAGCGGATCGTATCGCCTGTATCAACACGGAACTGTACCACCACGGCGACACGGAGTCGTTCGTCGAGAGCGACGCCTTGCGCGAGGCCTACGGGGCGACGGGCACGGTCGTCCACCACCACCACTGACCGATGAGCAGGGACGAACGCACGACGACGGGACCGATGGACGGAGAGACGCACGCGCACTCGCGCAGCGACGGCGCCGCTATCCGACAGCTCGAGCCGCGCCGCGGGATCGAACTCGCGGGGCTCGGCCTCGTCGCGGCCCTCGCGGCCGCGATGGTCGGGTTCGTGGCGCTCGACTGGCTTCGACACGTCCTCTCGCCGGCCGCGCTCCTGTTCGAGCAGTTCCTCATCGTCGGGATGTGGCTCGACTACTACCTGGGGACGAACGTCTTCCAGCACGCGTTCATGTGGCGCCAGATCGCGACGGGCGTCTGCATCGGCATCGTCGCGCCGCTGGTCGGTACCTACCTCGTCCACCGGCAGATGGCGCTGATCGGGGAGACGCTCGCCCACACGGCGTTCGCGGGCGTCGCGGTCGGCCTCATATTCACCGGACTAACCGGCTGGAGCGGCTCCTTGCTATGGATCGCGCTCGTCGTGGGCGTCCTCGGCGCGCTCGCAGTGCAGTGGCTCACCGAGCACACGACGGCGTTCGGCGACGTTCCCATCGCGATTATGCTGACCGGCAGTTTCGCCGTCGGAACGCTGTTGATCAGCTGGGGCCGTTCGTCCATGTCGATCGCGATCGACATCGAGGGGTACCTCTTCGGGAACCTCTCGGTCGTCACGGCCGACGGCGCGCGCATGATGGCGATCCTCAGCGTCGCCGTCGTCGCCGTCGTCGCCGCGACCTACAAGCAGTTGCTTTTTATCACGTTCGACGAGCAAGCGGCCCGCGTCGCTCGGCTCAACGTGCGCTGGTACAACACCCTGCTGATCGTGATGACCGCGGTCGTCGTCGTCGGCGCGATGCAGGTGTTGGGCGTGATCCTCGTCGCCGGGATGCTCGTGATCCCCGTCGCGACGGCCTCCCAGATCGCGCGCAGCTTCCGCGAGACGCTGTACTGTTCGATCCTGTTCGGCCAGTGTGCGATACTCGGCGGCTTCGCGCTCGCGCTCGGGCTGGATCTTCCCTCCGGCGGCTCGATCATCGTGGTCGCTATCCTGTTCTACCTGTGTTCGATCGCCCTCTCGGATCGGTCGGCGGCCGCGATTTCGATGCACTGACGCCCTCGAACTGACGCTCTCACACTATTGTCCTCGAATCCGTCCAGCGCCGACAATCATAGAGTAGACCACCACGTCACGAACGAATTCGGCGCCGACCTGCTCCTCTGAGTGGGTGCTATTCTGTCTCATCCGGGATCGGGCGAAAACGGCTATTTCAGTGCATCTATCAGGAGGATTTCGTCCCTACGGCGCGGGAATGAGAACGGGGTTTAACTCCGTCCGGAGTGAACTCTCGACCGATGGGACGATTATCCGAACTCTTCAGACCCGAGACCGTGGGCGTGGTCGGCGCCACCGACCGCGAGGGTGCAGTCGGTCGGGCGATCCTCGAGAACCTGCAGTCGGACTTCGAGGGCGAGATCGTCCCGATCAATCCCAAGCGCGACGAGGTACTCGGGCTCGAGTGTTACGAGGACGTAGCGAGCGCGCCGCCGATCGATCTGGGGGTGGTTGTCGTGCCGCCACCGGTGGTGCTCGAAACGGTTCGGGAACTCAGCGAGGCGGGGACGAAAAACGTCGTAGTCATCACGGCCGGGTTCTCCGAGACCGGCGGCGAAGGAGCCAAGCGCGAGCGCGAACTCCGCGAGATCGCCGCCGAGTACGACCTGAACGTCGTCGGGCCGAACAGCCTGGGTATCATGTCGACGCCGATCGGCATGAACGCCACCTTCGGCCCCGAGAACGCCCGCGAGGGGTCGATCTCGTTCATGAGCCAGTCGGGCGCGTTCATCACCGCCGTCTTAGACTGGGCCAACGAGGAGGGGATCGGCTTCAAGGACGTCGTCTCCGTGGGGAACAAGTCCGTCCTCGACGAGACCGACTTCGTCGAGGAGTGGGGCGACGACCCCGACACGGACGTCATCATCGGCTACCTCGAGGACATCGACGACGGCCAGGAGTTCGTCCGGACGGCCCGCGAGGTAACCGACGATACGCCGATCGTCCTCGTGAAGTCGGGCCGCACCGACGCCGGCGCGCAGGCCGCCTCTTCCCACACCGGCGCCATTGCGGGGAGCGAACGGGCCTACGAGGCCGGCCTCGAGCAGGCGGGCGTGATCCGCGCCGAGTCGGTACAGGAACTGTTCGACTACGCCCGGGCGCTCTCGGGCCTGCCGGAACCCGATTCTGACGGCGTCGCCGTCATCACCAACGCCGGCGGCCCGGGCGTGCTGACGACCGACGCGGTCGGGGATTCGACCCTCGAGATGGCCGACTTCACCGACGAGACGATCGACGAACTCGCCGAGGCGATGCCGGAGGAGGCCAACGTCTACAACCCGATCGACGCCATCGGGGACGCGGACGTCGACCGGTTCGGCGAGGCCTTAGAGATCGCACTGGACGATCCGAACGTCGGCAGCGCGGTCGTCGTGGCCGCGCCGACGGCGGTGCTCGAGTACGACGACCTCGCCGAGACGGTCATCGAGAAGCGCGACGAGTACGAGAAGCCGGTCGTCACCAGCCTGATGGGCGGCGCCCGCGCCCGCGCGGCCGAGGAGGTCCTGCGGGCGTTCGGCATCCCGAACTACTTCGACCCCTCGCGCGCGGTCGCGGGCCTCGACGGACTGGCGCGCTACCGCGACGTGCGCGAGCGGACGGTCGACGAACCGGCGCAGTTCGACGTCGACCGCGAGCGCGCCCGCAAGATCTTAGCACGGGCGGCCGACCGCGACGACAACCGGCTCGGCGTCGAGTCGATGGATCTGCTCGAAGCCTACGGCATTCCCACGCCCGCGGGCGACATCGTCGACGACCCGGACCGCGCCCGCGAGGTGGCCGAGTCGATCGACGGCGACGTCGTGATGAAGATCGTCAGCCCGGACATCACCCACAAGTCCGACATCGGCGGGGTGAAAGTCGGTGTCGGCGACGAGGACGTCTACGACGCCTACGAGGATCTGGTCTCCCGAGCGCGCAACTACCAGCCCGACGCGACGATCATCGGCGTCCAAGTCCAGGAGATGCTCGACGTCGGCGAGTCGACCGAGACCATCGTCGGGATGAACCGCGATCCGCAGTTCGGCCCGCTGCTGTTGTTCGGGCTCGGCGGTATCTTCGTCGAGACCTTAGAGGACACGTCGGTTCGGGTCGCCCCGATCGGCGAGGACGAGGCGCGCGACATGATCGACGAGATCCAGGCGGCGCCGCTGTTGCGCGGCGCTCGCGGCCGCGAACCGGCCGACGTCGACGCGATCGTCGAGACGGTCCAGCGACTCTCGCAACTGGTGACGGACTTCCCGTCGATCCTCGAACTCGACGTGAACCCGCTCGTGGCGGGCCCCGACGGCGTACAGGCGATCGACCTGCGACTCACCGTGGACACGGAGGAACTCAACGATGACTGATACCGATAACCCGGACACTGACACCGACACCGATACCGACAGCGACACGGCCACCGAGACGACCGACAGCACCGCCGCGACCGACACCGGCACGGACACGATCCTCGTCAGTTCGCTCGAGGAGAGCGTCGGAAAGACGGCGATCACGCTGGCGCTGGCCCGCCTCGCGCAAGCCGAGGGCGAGGGCGTCGGCTACATGAAACCGAAGGGGACGCGCCTCGAGAGCAACGTCGGCAAGACCTTAGACGAGGATCCGATGCTCGCGCGGGAACTGCTCGACCTCGACGCGGAGATGCACGACTTAGAGCCGGTCGTCTACTCGCCGACCTTTATCGAGCAGGCGATCCGCGGCCGCGAGGATCCCGACGAACTCCGCGAGCGCGTCGGCGAGGCGTTCGATTCACTCGCGGCGGACACCGACCGCATGTTCGTCGAGGGTGGCGGCGAGTACGAGGTCGGCGGCATCGTCGACCTCACCGACGTCGACGTCGCGGAGCTGCTCGACGCGCGCGTGCTGCTCGTCGCTCCCTACAAACAGCCCGGCGACGTCGACGACGTCCTCGCCGCCGCCGACGCCTTCGGCGACCGCTTCGCCGGCGTCGTCTTCAACGACGTCCCCGACGCCGCCTACGACCAGCTCGAGACCGACGTCGTCCCCTTCCTCGAGGGCCGGGACGTGCCCGTCTTCGGCGTGCTCCCGAGCGAGCGGACGCTCGCGGGTGTGACGATCGAGGACCTCGCGAGCGAACTCGGCGCGTCGGTGCTCGTCGAAAACGGCGACGATTCCTTCGTCGAGCGGTTCTCGGTCGGTGCGATGGGCGCCGACAGCGCCCTGCGGCGCTTCCGCCGGACGAAAAACGCCGCCGTCATCACCGGCGGCGACCGCGCCGAGATTCACACGGCCGCGCTCGAGGCGCCCGGCGTCCGCTGTCTGATCCTCACCGGCGGCCACCGACCGTCGGGAGCGGTTCTCGGCCAGGCCGCCGAGAAGGGGGTCCCGGTCCTGTCGGTTCAGACGGACACGCTCACGACCGTCGAGCGCGCGGAGGACGTCGTCCGCAGCGGCCGCACGCAGGACGCAGAAACCGTCGAACTCATGCAGGAACTGCTCACCGACCACGCGGCCGTCGACTCGATCCTCGGCCTCGAGTCGAACTGACGTCGGCCGCCGTTCTTCTGCACGCGGAGTAATTTTTGTACTCGTCCGCGACTGTTCGTCTCGAGCGACTGCCACGTCTGACCAACAATTAAGAGTCCGCCCCGCATGGGGCAAGACATGGTAGAGATAGACGACACTCCCCAGGAGATCACCTCGATCGTCGGCCGCGAGGTGTACTCGAACGGCGGCGTTTTCGTCGGCGAAATCGAAGACCTGCAGCTGAACATCGACGGGCAGGTAGTCACCGGGCTCGCACTCGGCAACCTCAACTCGGAACTGTTCACCGAAGAAGCGCGCTCGGGACAGGGCGTCATCGTTCCCTACCGGTGGGTCCGGTCCGTCGGCGACGTCGTGCTGGTCAACGAGGTCGTCGAGCGCGTCCGCGAACCCGACGAGGAAGAAGACGAGCTGCTGGCCTGAGTTTCGATTCGCGATACCGGATTCTCGAGTCGATTTCGCCTCCGATCAGCGCGGGTTGCTCCGAGCCGACCTCCGGTCTGCTGTTTCTCGCTGTCTCGAGTCCGCGGCGGTAGTCGAGCGGTACCGCTTCCGTTTCGTCCTGTCTCGTGACGGTGCCCTCAAGACGGCACCCCGCGTAGGCGCCGCTAATGGCTTCGGAGCTCCTCAGGGCACTGTTCGGCGACCCCTTCGCCGCGATGAACACGATCGGACTGGTCGCGTTCGCCCTCGTCGGCTCGACGAAGGCGATCCGCGAGGAGTTCGACCTGTTCGGCATCGCCGTCGTCGGACTGACGATGGCGTTCGCCGGCGGCGCGACGCGGGATCTGCTCGTGACGCGCGTTCCGCTGGCGTTGCAGTCGCCGCTCGAGATCGCGCTGGGCCTGCTCGGCGTCGGATTGGCGATCGCACTGAACATCGTCTTTTCGTCGGTAGACTCCCATCCCATCACGCTCGTTTCCGACGCGATCGGGCTCGCCGCCTTCGCGACGACCGGCGCGATCGTCGCGACCGAGGCGAACGTCTCGGCGTTCGGCGTCGTCACCGTCGCGACGATCAACGCGGTCGGGGGCGGCGCGTTCGCGGACATCCTGCTGGACCGGTCCCCGTTCATCCTCTTCGAGGACTTTTACGCGAGTTGCGCGGTGTTGGGCGGCAGCGCGTACTGGGTAGCGACCGCCCTCGGCGCGACCGGCAGTATCGCCGCCGCGGCGTGTGCGACGGTGACCGTCGGCACGCGGCTGGTGGCGGTGACCTACGACTGGCGGCTGCCGACGGTACAGAACGCGAAATTCACGAACAGATAGCAACCGGCAGCAACTCGCCGACGAACGAACGGAATCCTCAGGAACCGTTCGAGCCTTCCGTTCCTTCGACGCCCATCGCGTCGAACAGCGTCCGCTTGACCGCTTCCTCGGTCAACTCGAGCAGCGTGTCCCGGGTGTCGTCCGAGATTTCGATGCCGGTGAAGATGCCCAGCGGGATCTCCGCGCTGGCTTGCGTCGAGTGGCCCGCCGTTTCGCCCATCTCGCCGTAGGCGTCGGCCAGCACCTTGCCGATGTTGATGCGGATGTCCTTCGAGCGGCCGGCGAGGAAGATGGTCTCGTCGGCGATGCCGAAGACGGCGGTGGTGGTGACGCCCTCGAGGTTCAGCAGGTGGCTCGCGGCCTGCGTGAGGGCTTCGCGGTCGCGGACGAAGCCGGCGTTGGAGACGAGGTGGCTCCCCTGGACGTCGCGGTTGGCGATGGCCTCCGCGAGGACGTCCAGCGTTTCGGGGGACATCGACGGGGATTCGACCTGCTCTAAGGTGTCGTGGTTCGCGAAGGGGTAGAGGTAGGCGGCCGCGGTGAGGTCGGCGGGGGTGGTGTCGCGTTTGAAATCCAGGGTCTCGGCGCGAATGCCGTACAGCAGGGCGGTGGCGACCTCCTCGGAGACGTTCATGTCGAACTCCTGAATGTACTTCGTCATGATCGTCGACGTCGAGGACATGTTCGGCCGGATGTCGACGAACTCCGGCTCGTAGTCGCTCTCGGGTTCGTGGTGGTCGATCACGACGTCGACGGGGAGGTCCATCTCGTCGGAGGTCGCGTGGTCGACCATCGCGACGGTGTCGTACACCGCGTAGTCCTCGATCTCGTCCCACTGGACGAGGTCGATGCCCAGCAGGTTGACGAACGCCCGATTTTCCTGGTGGCCAACGTCGCCGAGGTAGATGATATCGGATTCGACGCCGAGGTGGTCGGCGATCGCCTGCATCGCCGCCGCCGACGCGATCGAGTCCGGATCCGGACTGTCCTGCGTGATGATCGCCAGCCGCGTCGAGGTCTCCTCGAGCAGATCCGCGAGCTTGCCGGCGTTGTACTCGAGTTCGCCGGACTCGAGCGCGCGGAGCGCGGACTCGGCGATGACCGAGGAGGGGTTGATGACGATGTCGGCGCCGAGCTCCTCGAGTTCGTCGCCGGAGACGGGATCGCTCGCGCGCGCCACGACGAACTGCCCGTCGTTCTGGTCGCGGATGTGCTCAACGGCCTGCTTGTTGGACTCGACGTCGGAGGCGAGGATGAGAACGACGTCGCGCTCGGCGACGAGGTCGGCGGCCTCGGGCTCGCGGATGTCGGCGGTACGGGCGTCTAGGTCCTGATCGCGGAGGGATTCGACGCGGCTCTCGTCGCGGTCGATTATGAGGACGTCCTTCCCCTGCTCGACGAGTTCCTCGGCGACGGCGTAGCCGACGCTCCCACAGCCCAGGATAGCGTAGTCAGAGATCGACGAGATCGTAACCCCCGTACTCATTGCCCGTGTGGTGGTACCGACCGCACTTAACGCTCCCGAAGATTGTTACGTTGCGATACTGTCACGGTCGGGTGCGTACTTTCGACGGCGGTACGGCACGTGTCGGCGCCTGCCACGCCGGTCTTCAAGGGAAACGTATTTTAACGACCGGCGAAAACTCGCAGATGCAAGGGCCGGTAGCTCAGTCCGGCAGAGCGTCTGACTCTTAATCAGACGGTCGCGTGTTCAAATCGCGCCCGGCCCGCTTTCCTGTCGCGAACAAATCCGTGAGCGACAGGTAACGGAACCGGTGAGATTTGAACGCAGGGAGAGCGCAGTCTCGCGAACGGAGTGAGCGAGGAAGCGATCGACTGTGTGTTCAAATCGCGCCCGGCCCACGTTCTCACCACGTGTTTTTGATTTTGAGCACAGCATGGCGTTTTTCTAATGATTTTAGGCGGGATGTGAATTTGAATACCATTCATCTACTCCTACCAACCTACCAGACTTTCTCGTATCACACCTACAAATGAAACAGAAATTCGTCAAAACAAATATTATCTGTGGGGTGGATGTTGGACAGTAACAGAGATGCCAGCACCCTCCGCTACAAACGGGTTAGAACGATCCATTGAACTCATCGCTATCCCCTCAATACTGGTGGTCGTTGGAGTCACTCTTACCAACCAATTCTATGGCGAATTCGAAGCAGGACTAGTACTTATTGCCCTAACTGCACTCATCTTCGCGTCAGTAGCCTCGAAAGCTAAGTACTGGAATATCCCATACACGGCGGCAGTAGTCATCGGAGGCTTATTCCTATTACTCACGGTACCGGGAGTGATGACCCACTTCGTTGCGCCTATGTTCGCCGAACTCGACACGCTGATCACTTTCGGATTCCTCGGCTTCATCGGGTACCTGCTACTCGGAAAATTCTGATTCTATTCTGCTGTTGATCGTTTTGTGTCCAGTCGTTCGTGGCATAGACCCGACATCGCCAATCGAGTGATCCAGCGAAACCTCCTGCATGCAGAGCCATCTATAACCCTGTGATCCGTGAGACTTGGTGTCGGTCGTTTATCTCGGAAACATCTCTACGAGTCGTTACTACTGACTCTGACCCGAGCCCAACACTCGAGCGGCCCGCCAAATCAACAATCGTCGCTGATCCGCTCGAGGTACACCGTCTCCGGCGTCACGGTCACCGTACAGCCGCAGTAGACGAATCTGGTTTCGATGAAGACGGTACCGCCGTCTGAGGACTGAAACATGCCGTCCAGGTGGTCGGGATCGATCACGTCGTACAGCGGCTCGAGGTCGAGCGGCGACGTGTCCGTCAGGATGGCCGTCGCTTTCACGACGCCAGTGCTGGGCGCTTCGTCGTCGTCGAGCGTGTACGATAACTGCAGTCTGGGTGCCGAGTCGTCGGTACTGCCGCCGTCCGCGCGTGGTGTGTCACTCATACGTAGCAGATCGGGTATCGAACGGTCGTCACGATTCGAACGGAAGGTCGTCCAGGAACTCCTCGCACTGGTAGTCGAGGTGGTCGAGTCGCGGGCCGAGCAGCTGCCGCACGAGCACGACCAGCGGATTTTCGGGACCTTCGCCAACGATCGCCATTTCGGTGGTCGTGCCGTCGAGGTCGGACGCCTTCAGAATGGCCAGCATAATCCGCTCGCGATCGGCGAAGACGAGCCGGCCGACCGTCGGGTACGTCCCCGGTTCGTTCCACCAGTCCAGTTGCGGTTCCCAGACGGTGACGCCGGGCAGACGGTCGCGCGTTCGCTCGAGCACCGCCGGATTCTTCGACCCGAGCGCGACGTCGACGTCCCGCTCGAGGGCTTCGTCGACGTGGTCGAGACACGCCGACTGCAACAACTCGTCGGACTCGTACATCAGGAACAGTTCGTCATCGGCCGCGTCGGTGAGGTGGTGTCCGTATTCGACCACCGCGTCTCGACCTTCGATGACGCCGATTGTGTCGCCGGAGATCTCGGAGCCGGTACTGAAGTAGGACAGCAACTCGTCGATCAGTTCCAGTTCCAGAATCTCCGCGTCGACCGCGGGATAGCGCTCGTAGGAGACGACGTTCGCCGCCCGATCGTACTCGACGAGGCCCGCCTCCTCGAGTTTCGGCAGCCGGTTGTGGTGAAGCGAGATGCGAATTCGCTTCCGGTCGGCCTCGGTCGCCACGGAATCGCAGATTTCGGTCTCCGCCGTCACGAGCCGATCCAGTAGCTCCGACACGGTAAGCGGTTGGGCGGCGTCGTTGAGGACCGTCAGTATCGCTCGGTTTCGTGGATCGGCGATCAGTCGGAGGACCCGCTCTTCGCGAGGATTCATACAATTGTTACCATGAATAACATACTTAATTGTCGGGGGTGGTCGAGAGACACCATTCGAAGATTGACTGCAATTTGTCCCGTTACTGGCGCTGCGTTCTGATCGATCTCGTCTCGGATACCACTTTGAGCGTTTCAGAGCGGTTCGCCGGCCTCGAGACGAGCTGTTTGCCGTTCCAATATGCTACTGGTTGTCACCGATACAAATAATGTTGGCGTGCTAGAAATATGGGTTGGTTTAGATGATCTCAACAGAGGGGACGGATGCTTCACGGGAAAACCTGCAGACGGTCCGCACGAAACTGCGAACGTTCTTGACGGTGCTCCGGGTTAGGCCCGCAGTAAACTGCGTGACGTTGGCGTTCGTCGGCGTCGTTCTGCACCCGGGTTCGTTCGATTGGGCCACCGCAACGCTCGCCGCAGTCGTTATGGTCCTCGCGTACGGGATCGTGTATTTGTACAACTACTTCACCGACGTCGAAGAAGACAGGCTAAACGACAGTTACAATCCAGTACTGGACGAGACGTATCGACGCGTCATCATCGGCTATATCTGCGCGGCAGTAGTGGCCACCGTCGGTATTTCGGCCGTCTCTCTCGGCCCGATCCCGCTGGCCGTCGTGCTCTTTTACCTGTGTACGGGAGTCGCCTACTCGACGCCGCCGCTCCGGTTCAAAAAGCGATTCGTGCTCAAGAACGTCGTCGTCGCGCTCTTTTCGGGGCCGCTGTTGCTCGTGATGACGAGCAGTTTGACGGGACGGATCGCGGTACTCGACGTCGTCATGGTCGCGTTCTTCGGCATAACCGCGCTTACGACGTCGATCGTCGGCGACTTCCGGGATGTCGACGGCGACCGGAAAGCCGGCGTGCGAACCGTCCCGATCGTCCTCGGCGTTCGAGGGACCGGTCACTACGTCCTCGCCTGGACCCTCGTGCAACTGCTGGTGCTCGTCGTCCCGGTCTGGCTGGGGTACGTCGATCCGCGCTACCTCCCGGTCCTCGTCGCGATGCTGCCGCGGCTCCGATTCGTGTACGCGATGTACGCTCGAGACCGAGAGCGGGTTCATCGCGGTCCCGTCGTCCCCGAAATGGTGCTCGCTGCCGCCGGGTTGGTCGCCGCTGCGCTGATCGACCTCGGGATCGTTTGACCGGCGCCGATCACCGTGTGCGTCACTCGAGCAGGGTCCGGGTTTTTCGGTGTCGGTACCACAGCATTCCCGCGAGCAGCGGTGCCGCCAGCGGTAGGTCACCGACACCCGGCGTCCGGTAGTCGATCCGATCGTGGACCACTGTCGCGTCCCCGAGGTCGGCGAACCGGTGGGTGTGACGCCACCGCTCGTAGGGACCGCGGCCCGCGACCTGTTCGTCGACGAACGTCGCGCGGTCGTCGCTCACCTCGCGATCGACGATTTCGACGACCCACTCCATCCGCGGGAGTAGTCTGACGGGTTGCATCTCGAGGTGGATCTCGGTCCCGGTATAGTAGCCATCGGGGTTCCGACCGCCCTCGGGCCCGATCGAGTGAGCGACTTTCAGTCCCATCCAGTCGGGCGTTAGTATCTCCAGTTCGTCAACGCCGTCGTAGAACGACCAGACGGTTTCGAAGTCGGCGTCGATGACGGATGTGCGTCGAGTCGTCGGCATAGCGGAACTTTGTTGACACAACTTACATCTGATCGTCCGGTTCCGGAATACTGAGAACGAGAGGAGCGAATCAAGCCCCTCCGAATGCTCGAGGCTCTCCCAGTAGAGCCGATACCACCGTTCGCGCGTCTTCCCGCGCCGTGGGAACTCCCGACGAGTGAAATACCGGACCGGACCGAACGCTCGAGTATGACCGACGAGACACCGCGGACGGACGACGAAATCCGACGGGCGGTCATCGACCGCGTCCGGGAGGTCCAGATCATGGGCGGCGACCCGGTCAGCGAGCAACTGATCGAGGACGTCGCCGTCGAGGACGGCATCGTCACCTTCACGGTCGACTTCGAGCCGGTCTCCCGCGTGCTGGCGGACCGCCTCACCGACCAACTGCGCGGCGCCGGACTGGCGACCGACGGCGTGGTCCACGTCCGCGTGGAGGCCGCCGGTTCGGACGCTCCCGAGACCGGGCTTCCCGTCTCCGGCGTCGATTCCATCATCGCCGTCGGCAGCGCGAAGGGCGGCGTCGGCAAGACGACCGTCACCGTCTCGCTCGCGCGGGCGCTCTCCGAGGCCGGGCTGGACGTCGGCGTCTTCGACGCGAACGTTTACGCCCCCGACGCGCCGGATCTGCTCGAGGCAGAGGGGCCGGTCCAGTCCTCGCCGTCGGGGAAGCCGATGCCGGTCGAGGTCGACGGCATTCAGGTCGTCAGCATCGAGTTGATCGCCGAGGACGGACCGGTCGCCTGGCGCGGCGCGATGGTCCACGACGTCGTCAAGGACCTGCTTGGCGACGCCGCCTGGGACGACCGGGACGTGCTGCTCGTGGACCTGCCGCCGGGGATCGGCGACGCGGTCTACACGATCGTCCAGCAGGCGCCGCTGGACGGCGGCCTGCTCGTGAGCACGCCGACCGACGAGGGCGTGCGGGCGACCCAGCGGACCGCGGCGCTGTACACGGCCAACGACGTGCCGACGGTCGGCGTCGTGCCCAACGTGGTCGGCTCGGTCGCGGACGCCGCCGGGCCGTTCGACGACGCCGATCCCGAGACGATCGCCGACGACGTGGTCGAAGCGGCCTACGCCGACCTCGAGCCCGTGCCCTTCGATCCGGCGCTGCGCGAGCCGACGGAAGCGTCGTTCGCCGACCCCGAAAGCGAGGGCGAGCGGGCGATCGCCGATCTGCGGGCGACCGTCGAGTCGTTCCTCGAGCACGAGGCCGGGCCGGCGGTCCCCGAGGACGCGGTCGACCTGCGCGGGCTGCCGCCGGAAACCTGTCACCGGCAGGTCGTCACCGAGCTCGGCGTGACCGAGGGGCCGGTGTCGGTCGTGATGCGGGGCGAACCCGACGACCTCGTCTCCGTCGTTGACGAGAGCCTTGCCCGGGACGGCCGCTCGCTCGAGCGAACCGACGTGGAGGACCTCGGCTACAACGGCTGGTTGGTCGAACTCGAGCCGTCGTCGCCGGCGGCGGTGTCGGAACCGGCGACCTGACGCGCTCGCACTCGTACCTCGCGCGCTGATTCTCTCCGACCCGTCCGAGTCTCGTCGCGATCGTTTCCGCCCCATTATAAAAACCCACTATTAGCAGGATTTTGGCGGTAGCGTCCTCAAACCGTGGGAATAGACGCGTCGCGTTAAAGAATAGAGTCCGCAGTACCGACCGTGATGGCACACGGACGATCAACGATCGACTGTCGCTGTCCGCTCCGGCAGGCGAACGGCTCGCCCGCCGCCCATCCGCGCACGACGCGTGCGAGGTGGTACGATGAGTGACGGGGAGGCCGACGCCGAGGACGGCGGACTGAATCTGACCCGCCGCGAGCTCGGTGCGGCGGCCGCCGGACTCGCCGGCGCGTCCGGGCTCGGATTCCTCGGCTACCGCCGGCTGAGTCCCGAGGAAGCCGCCGACGACGAGGGCGGCCCCGAGGTCGAGATGAACCCCCTCGAGGAGTACCCAAACGAGGAGTGGGATCAGAAGTACCGGGACATCTGGGAGCCCGACGACTCCTACATGCTCACGTGTACGCCCAACGACACCCACAACTGCTACCTCGAGGCGACCGTCAAGAACGGCCAGATCACCCGCCTCGGTCCGTCGATGAACTACGGCGAGGCGACGGACCTGCAGGGCAACCAGTCCTCCCAGCGCTGGGACCCCCGCGTCTGTAACAAGGGCCTGGCGATGGTCGAGCGCTTCTACAACGAACGCCGCGTCAAGGCCCCGATGATCCGCGAGGGGTTCAAGCAGTGGGTCGACGACGGCTTCCCGCGCGACGACGACGGCTCCATGCCCACCGAGTACGCCCAGCGCGGCGAGGACGACTTCGTCGAGGTCTCCCAGGAGGAGGCCCACGAGTACGCCGCTCAGACCTTCCTCGAGCTCGCCCAGCAGTACAGCGGCGAGAGCGGGATGGAGTCGCTGCTCGAGCAGGGCTACGACGAGCGCGTCGTCGAGGAGACCCAGGGCGCCGGCGTCCGGACGATGAAGTTCCGCGGCGGGATGCCGCTGCTCGGCGTCATCAAGCTGTTCGGCCAGTACCGCAACGCCAACTCGATGGCGCTGCTGGACAACTACGTCCGGGACGTCTCGGAGGACGAGGCCCTGGGCGCAATGGGGCTCGACAACTACTCGTTCCACACCGACCTGCCGCCGGGCCACACGATGGTGACCGGCCAGCAGACGGTCGACTTCGACCTCGCGAGCATCGAGTACGCGGACCACATCGTGCTCGACGGCATCAATTACCTGACCTCGAAGATGGCCGACTGTCACTGGCTGACCGAGGCCAAGCTCAAAGGGTCGAAGCTCACCGGCATCTTCACCGACTACAACGCCACGGCCTCGAAGTGCGACGAGCTCATCACGGTCCGCCCGGCGACCGACTCGGCGCTGTTCCTCGGCGCCGCGCGGGTCATCATGGAGCAGGAGCTCTACGACACGGAGTACGTCCGCAAACACACGGACCTCCCGCTGCTGGTCCGGATGGACGACAACGAACTCCTCCGCGCCAGCGACGTCTTCTCGGACTACGAACCCGCCGACCTCGAGAAGACCGAGGCCGTGGCCGACGACGCCGACCGGCCCGGCGTCGACGTGACGGACATCGACGATCAGGTCATCACCGAGGAACTCCGCCGCGAGTGGGGCGACTTCGTCGTCCGCAACGACGAGAGCGGCGAGTTCGAGTCGGTCACCCGCGACGACGTCGGCGACGACTTCGACGTCCCCGCGACGATCGAGGGCGAGTTCGAGGTCGAACTCGCCGACGGCAGCACCGTCGAAGTCCGGACGGTCTTCGACCTGATCAAGGAGCACCTGACCGAGACCTGGGACCTCGAGTCGACCGCCGAGGTCACGGGGACGGACCCGCAGGCCGTCGAGAACTTAGCTCAGGACTTCGCGGACAACCAGCAGAGCACGATGCTGCTAACCGGGATGGGGCCGAACCACTACGCGAACGCCGACCAGCACGGCCGCGCCGCGTTCCTGCTGGCGTCGCTGACGCGCAACGTCGGCTACCAGACCGGGAACGTCGGCTCCTACTCCGGGAACTACCGGATGGCCTACTTCAACGGCGTCGGGCAGTACGCCAACGAGGATCCGTTCGATCCCGAACTCGATCCCGACGCGGAGGCTCGCACCGACAAGCGCTGGGACGCCCACTCGGCGCACTTCTATACCAACCTCGACAAGCCGCTGAAGGTCGACGGCGAGTACTTCCAGGGCGACTCGCACATGCACACGCCCACGAAGTCGATCTGGGTGTCCGGCTCGAACTCCATCCTCGGCAACGCCAAAGGCGCCTACAAGATCATCGAGAAGGCCCTGCGCACCGGCGACATCGAGGCCTTCTTCACCAACGAGTGGTGGTGGTCGATGACCTGCGAGTACTCCGACATCGTCTTCCCGGCGGACTCGTGGGCCGAACACCACGTCCACGACATCACCGCCTCCGTCACGAACCCCTTCATCACGACGATGCCGGAGACGGAGCTCGACCGGATCTACAACACCCTAAACGACACCCAACACTACAAGGGCGTCGCCGAGAAGCTCGCCGAACTCACCGGCGACGACCGGTTTACCGACTACTGGGCGTTCATCGACGAGGAGGAGTACCAGGCCAAACCGTACCTCCAGCGCATCCTCGACAACTCCAACGCCGTCAAGGGCTACGACGTCGAGGACCTGCTGGAAGACGCCCGCGAGGGGACGCCTGCGATCATCATGACCCGGACCTACCCCAAGCACGTCGGCAACGAGCAGACCCAGGACTCCCAGCCCTGGTACACGAAGACCGGGCGGCTCGAGTTCTTCCGCGAGGAGGAGGAGTTCGCCGAGGCCGGCGAGCACATTCCCCTCCATCGGGAGCCGATGGACGCGACGCCGTACGAGCCGAACGTCATCGTCGACGACAGCGACAGTCCGGTGGTTGCGCCCGAGACGCCCGACGACCGCGACTGGGACAGCGAGGAGAAGGCCCGCGACACCAACGATCGGCAGGTCCGCAACGAGGTCCGGACGCCGTCGGAACTGGTCGATACCAGCCACCCGCTGACCGACCTCGACGAGGGCTACGACTACGTCTACATGACGCCGAAGTACCGCCACGGGACCCACACCTTCGGCGCCGACCTCGAGGAGATGGCGGTCTGGTGGAGTAACTTCGGCGACCAGGGTCGCAAGACGGAGCGCGACTCCTTCGACCAGCGCAAGCCGTTCGTGGGCGAGGGCTACGTCGAGATGAACCCAGAGGACGCCCGCGAGGAGGACTTACAGGATGGCGACTACGTGTGGGTCGACGCCGACCCGTCCGACCGGCCGTTCCCGGGCTACGACCCCGACGACGAGGAGACCGAGTACACCCGCGCGCTGATGCGGGTCCGCTTCCAGCCGAGCCTCCCGCGCGGGGTCACTCGCAGCTGGATGAACGTCAGCCAGACGTCCCACAAGTCCTACGAGGCCCAGCAGGAGCGCGACGACGGCAAGGCCCAGTCCGAGGACACGAACTACGTGTCGATGTACCGCAGCGGCGGCCACCAGTCGATGACCTCGACGTGGCTGCGCCGGACGTGGCTGACCGACTCGATGCCCCGCAAGGACATGCTCGGGCAGAACATGGACGTCGGCTTCGAGCCCGACGTCCACGCCGCCAACGGCGCGCCCAAGGAGTCGTTCGTCAAGATCGAGAAGGCCGAAGACGGCGGCGTGAACGAGGACGGCGAGCCCGGCGGCAACTGGCGACCAGTCGATGAGGGCGTCCGGCCGACGCAGGAAGACGACCGGATGGAACAGTACCTGAAGGGCGGTTACACGAGCGAATCGGATTAACTACGAGGTGACCAACAATGGCAGAAGTCTACAACTGGCAGATCGGCCGCGAGATGGAGTACCCCTACCCGGAAGCGCGTCCGGAGCGACAGTGGGGGGCAGTGTTCGACCTGAACAAGTGTATCGCGTGCCAGACGTGCTCGCTGTCGTGTAAGACGACCTGGACCAACAACGAGGGCCAGGAGCACATGTTCTGGAACAACGTCGAGACCAAGCCCTACGGCTCCTACCCGCTCGGGTGGGACCAGGAGATCTTGGACCGACTCGGAGTCCAGGAGTGGGGCTCCGACGGCGTCTACGACGGCGACACGATCTTCGAGGTCCGCGACTTCGACTGGGAGTCGATGGCGATGGACGACGACCCCGACACCATGCACAGCGAGGGGATCGAGGGCTACATCCCCGAGGACGAGGACTGGGCCCAGCCCAACCTCGGCGAGGACGAACCGGCCGGCGAGGCCGTCGAGTCCGACACCCACATCGAGGAGGACCACCACCCGACGTGGTTCTTCTACCTCCCGCGGGTCTGCAACCACTGCACGTTCGCCGCCTGCGCCGGCGGCTGTCCCGTCCAGGCCATCTACAAGCGCCAGGAGGACGGCATCGTCCTGCTCGACGAGGAGAGCTGCCAGTCCTTCCAGGAGTGCGTTCGCGCGTGCCCCTACGGGAAGTCCATCTACAACCCCGTCGAGATGAACTCCCAGAAGTGCGTCGGCTGCTACCCGAAGGTCGAGCAGGGGCTCGTCCCGCAGTGTTTCGAGAACTGCCTGGGCAAGATCCGCATGCACGGCTGGGTCAACCGGCCCGATCAGGCCGACCCCTCCGCGCCCGTCGACTACCTCGTCCACGAGGCCGAGGTCGCGCTCCCGCTGTACCCGCAGTTGGGCCTCGAGCCCAACGTCTACTACATCCCGCCGATCAACGTCCCGACGGACTACCTCTACCAGATGTTCGGGCCGGGCGTCGAGGAGGCCCAGGAGACCTACCGCAAGGCCCGCCGCGGCGACGAGGAGTACCGCAAGCTCCGCGGCGTGATCCAGCTGATGGGCTCGACCGAGTGGCGCATCGAGGAGTTCGAAGTGACCGAGGAGGAGGCCATCGGCTACGACAAGGACGGCCACACGGTCGCCCGCGTTCCGATGGAGGAGCCCCGGTACGAGCGCGATCGCTTCGACGACCAGCACGACGCGTACCGACTGGACATCACGTAATCGTCTCAGACAATACAGCACACCACCATGACCCGACCAGACCACCACGTCCACCGCGCGCGACTGTACAAGCTCGCGTCGCTGGCGTTCGACCGGCCGACCGACGACCTCCGCGAGGCGATGGAGTCCGACGAGTTCGACGAGCAACTCGTCGAATCAGTCGCGGCGCTGAGGGACGACGACCTCCGCGAGGCCGCCGAGACCGTCGCCGCAGAGAGCCCGAACGACCCCGACGCGATCGAGGACTGCTATTCGACCTACGCAGCCCTGTTCGGCTTCGAGCAGGGCGGCGAGATCCAGCAGTACGAGGTCGAGTACGGCCCGGGCACGCTCGTGACCAACACCGACAAACTCGCCGATATCGCGGGCTTCTACGGCGCCTTCGACCTCGACCTCGAGGAGGGCAACCGCGAGCGCGTCGACCACCTCTGCGTCGAACTCGAGTTCGTCTCCCACCTGGCCCTGCAGACGGCCTACCTCGCGGAGACCGGCGACGAGAAGGGCGTTGAAATCGTGACGAACGCCCAGGCGGACTTCCTCGAGGACCACCTCGGACGGTGGCTCCCGCGGTTCCGCGAGACGGTCCACGAGGACGCCGACGACCCGTTCTACCGGGCGCTCGCGGATCTCGTGGTGGCGCTGGTCGAGGCCGACGCCGACCGGTTCGGCGTCGAGCCCGACGTCTTCCCCGAGACGCCGCCGTCGCCGCTCGAGGACTTCACCGACCAGGACGGCGATTTCCGCTGTGGCACCTGCGGCGGCGGCCCGTCGCAGTCGCCGGCGGGAGGTCAGGGACAGCAGCGCCCGTCGCCCGGACCGACGCCCGGAAGCGACCGGATGCCGATGGGCGATCGCGACGGGCCGCGGTGAGCGAGGCGTCGGCGGCCGCGGTCGTCCGAACGCGTCTTACCGCCGCTCCACGAACCCCGCTCGTATGACCGCCGACTCGAGGCCGCGGCTGCGGGCCGTCTGTCTCGCCGGCCCGAGCGATTCGGGCAAGACGACGCTCGTCGAGGAACTCGTGCCCCGACTAGCCGAGGACGACCGCGTCGCGACCGTCAAATCGATCCATCACGACATCGAGATCGACACGCCGGGCGCGGACACGCACCGCCATCGAACCACAGGGGCAGAGACCGTCGTCGGGATCACGCCCGAACTGACCTTCGACATCACGACTCGAGGAAAACGGGATCCGCCGGACGAACTCGGATCGGACCCGTTCGGTCTCGGGTCCGGAACCGACCGTGAACCGTCGGAAATCCGGGAAATGCGGGCGCTCGCGAGCACTCTCGAGCGCCTCGAGCGCCGCGGCTACGACATCGTCCTCGTGGAGGGCTTTTCGGCGTCGCCGCTGCCGACGATTCTCGTCGGGGATCGGTCGCCGGCCGACGTCGGCGGCCCCGTGATCGGTCGCCACGACGACGGCCTCGAGACGCTCGCTGAAGCGATCCGCTCGGTCGACCCGCTCGAGTTCGAGCGGCCGGCTGACTGACCGGCGGCCGTAACCGTCTCTCTTTTCGCCGCGGCTGCAGGGCGAATTCGCTCGAGTATCGCTGCTGAAGAAACTATATGAGTTTACGTTCCCACAAAATAGGAACTGAAATCAGTTATATTGTGTGCGGGATTCGATAACCGCGTATGCGACGCGCCGACGGCACCGCCGGGAGGCCGACCGGGAGCCGTCGCGCTCTCCTCGCGACGCTGGCCGGAACGACGCTGGGCGCCGTCGGCACGGCCGGCTGTCTCGCCGACGGCGACCGCGTCCGGGTTCTCTCGGCCGGCAGCCTCGCGAGCGTCCTCGAGAACGGCGTCGGCCCCGCGTTTCGCTCCGAGACGGGGATCGGTTACGAGGGCGAGTACCACGGCTCGAACGCGGTCGTTCGGATGGTTCGCGACGGAACCAAACGGCCGGACGTCGCGATCAGCGCCGACATCGGACTGCTTCGGGACCGACTCCGGCCCGACTACGCCGACTGGGATCTCACCTTCGCAGCCAACGAAGTCGTGATTGTCTACGCATCGGAGACGGCCCTCGGCGCTCGCCTGGCAGACGGCGAGCCGTGGTACGAGGTGTTCGCCGACGCCGGGCCGGACGAGATTGCGATCAGCGACCCCGATCTGGATCCCCTCGGCTACCGCGCCGTCCTCCTGTTCGAACTGGCCGCGCGGGAACACGGCCTCGAGGGGTTCCGGGAGTCGATGCTCGAGCGCGTCTACCGGGAACCCGACGAGGCGCAACTGCTGGCCGGCCTCGAGGCCGGCAATCGGGCCTGCGCGGTCGCCTACAAGAATATGGCCGTCGAACGCGACCTGCCCTACCGCACGCTCCCCGACGCGTACAACTTCGGCAATCCGGACTACGCGTCGCAGTATGCCGACGCGAGCTACACCACGGACGACGGCTATACGACTCGAGGCTCGCCCGTCGTCTATGGCGCGACGGTGTGTACCACCGGCGACGCGCAGGCGGCCGGCCGCGAGTTCGTCGACTTTCTCGCGTCGAACCCGTCGCTGCTCACCGATCGGGGCCTGCGCGTTGACGACTCGCTGCCGCGCGCTCACGGGGACGTCCCGGAGGTGCTCGAGAACGCTACCGCTCGAGCCGTGAGCGCGGCCGAGGCGGGGTCGGAGTCGGAAGCGGAGGTGTTCGAGCCGTGATCGACGGCGATCGAAACGGTGGGGCGCGACTCGGAATCGGACTCGAGTACGGCCGCGTCTCGAGCGGGCTAGCAGTCCCGGCGCTGCTCGGGGCAGTCCTGCTCGCGTACTTCCTCGTCCCCTTCGTCGTCTTCGTTCTGCAAATCGGGTCGATCGACGTGTTGGAGCGGTTCGCGGACCCAGCCGTTCGGACGGCGATCCGAAACTCGCTGCTCACGGCGCCCGTCTCGACGGCGATCGCGACCGTCTTCGGCGTGCCGCTCGCGTACGTCCTCTCGCGGGCGAGCTTCCGCGGCAAGCGGCTCGTCGAGGCCGCCGTCGTCATCCCGCTCGTGGTCCCGCCGATCGTCGGCGGCGTGTTGCTGTTGACCGTCGTCGGCCGCTACACGCCGATCGGCGCCGCGGCCGCCGCGCTGGGTGTCCCCTTGACGGACAGCCGCGCGGGCGTGATCCTCGCCCAGACGTTCGTCGCCGCGCCGTACCTCGTCGTCACCGCGAAGGCCGGCTTCGACGGCGTCGACCCGCGACTCGAGGAGGCGGCTCGATCGATGGGATACGGACCGCTCGAGACGATCCGCGCGGTGTCGCTGCCGCTGGCCCGGAACGCGATCGCCGCCGGAATCGTGCTGACGTTCGTCCGGGCGCTCGGCGAGTTCGGCGCGACGATGATGGTCGCGTACAACCCGCGGACGATGCCGACACAGATCCGCGTCGCCTACATCTCGGAGGGACTCGAGGCGATCGTGCCGATCGCGCTCGCCTTGCTCGCGGTGACGCTGCTCGCCGTCGTCGCCGTGCGCGCACTCGTCGGAACGCCTCGGAATTATTGACTCTCGTCAGGGACTGAAAGAAGCGATAAAAAATCTGGATAGTCGCTATCGGCGTTGCTAATCTCTTTGGAAGTGGGGTTATTGCGATCCCTGCTGTAGCAGAGTATGAGTTCATGACATCAATCGCAGACATCGAGATTCCGGCCGACGGAACCGGATTGGGCGAGCTGTTCGAGTCCGTTCCATCACTGAACTGTGAGATGGAGCGAGTAATCGCCTCGAGCGGGCACGGGCTCTGGCTCTCGGGGGCATCCCAGGACGAGGTCGAAGCCGCCCTGTCGGAATCCACCGAAATCGAGGAGTACACGATGATCAGCAGCGACGGCGATCGCTGGCTCTACGACATCGAGTTCGATCCGGACACCGTCGATCCGTTCACGGTCGTCCTCGAGGAGGGCGGGACGGTGCTGTCCGCCTCGGCCTCTAACGACACGTGGCTGCTGAGCGTCCGCGTCGTCGACCGCGAGTCGGTCAGCACGCTCTACGATCGACTGGTCGACAACGACGTAACGCCGACGATCGTCCGCCTGTTCGACATGGCCGAGGAGACCCACTCCCAGTGTGGTCTCACCGCGCGCCAGTACGAAACGCTCGTTGCAGCGATCGATCACGGCTACTTCGAGATTCCCCGAGAGGTCTCGATGCAGGAGCTCTCCGACGAACTGGGAATCTCCCACCAGGCGCTCTCGGAGCGCCTCCGACGCGCCTACCGGGCGCTCGTCACCTCGGAGCTGAACGTCGCGGAGGAGGAGACGACCGCACCGCCGATGCCCTCGGACTGAACGGGACGGCCCGCGTTCGGCGGTTCGAACAGCTAACTCGTCCCCTCGATGTTTTTGTTCACTCGTGCTCGCCGACCAACCGCGCGAGCATGAGTCTCGCGATATGGACGGGCGAACGGTTCACACGTCCTCGGTTTTTCCATACAGCATCCCCAGCCTCGCAGCTCTGCTAGTGGGCTGCGCTCGAGCCGAATTCGTCCTCTCAGATTGGTCGCAAGCCACCGCAAGCACCACCAACTTGGGCGTTTGTAACAGTAATTAAACTACAATGGCACCACAATTTACTGACGACGACATCGGCAAGGACGTCGTCAACGCGAACGGCGACAAGGTCGGGATCGTCGCGGCGGTTGAGCACGGTACCGCACACGTCGAACCTGACCCGGGGATTACAGACACCATCAAGGCGACACTCGGCTGGGGCGACGCCGACGAAGACGCCTACCCGCTTCAGGAGGAAGCAGTCGCCGGCGTCACCGACGACGAGATCCGCCTCGAGAGCGATCTCGACGGGGCCAGAAGTCAGACCGGGTCCGAGACGGGGATGGGCGCAACAGGAACGAGCGGAACAACCGACACTACCGGAACGGCGGGCACGGACGCGGACGATGTCCAATCCAATACGACTGGGTCCCCGGGGTCCAGCGACGTCGAATCCGGACCGGCCGGAACAGCTGGCACGGATACTGGAACGGACACGGGCACCGATATGGGGACGGACACCGGAACCAGAACCGGCACCGGTACCGATTCCGATTCCGGTATCTCCGACGACGATGAGGGACTGATGAGCGACAATGACGACGACGGACTCCTCGGTGACGATAACGACGATGGTCTGATGGGCAATGACGATGACAGCGATGACGGCCTGATCGGCGACGATGAGAGCCGCCGAAGCGACGACGGGCGGAGAGGGAACGAGAACGACGGGCTCATCGGGGACGACAACGACGATAGCCTGATCGGCGATGATGAGAGCCGTCGGAGTGATGAAAGGCAGGGACGGGACAACGACGACAGCCTGATCGGTGACGACGAGAGTCGCCGGAGCGACGAAGACCGGCGACGGAACGACGACGACGGCCTAATGAGCGATGACGATGACAGCGACCTCCTCGGCGATGATAACGACGATAGCGGACTCATGGGTGACGACGACGATGATGACGACGATCGCATCGGCGACGACAACACGACCACTCGCTGAGCCGATCACCGATCCGTTCGCGTTCTGAGGCCATTTCTGACTTTTTCCGCCGATCAACCGACAGCCACCGGAGTCTCCAAACTCTCAACCAACGGCGACAAATCGATCCGCGTCTCGAGCCGAGTCGTCCTCGTCTCCTCTCGTGCGTTACTCTCGCCCTGCGCTTGGTCGTCGCTCCCGGCGCCGACGTCGCGTCGCCGCTCGCTCGAGGCGTCGTCCCCGTGTAGCATCGGCCGGCTCCCACTGGCGGTCTCGAGACGGCTTACGACTCCGAACTCGGCTCCCCGAACGACTTCCCCTCGCGCTCGTCAGCACGGCGTCGCCGCAGCGCCGCCCGCGCGTTCGACGCCTCGTAGCCGAACAGGACGCCGTCACCGTACGCTTCGGCCACCTCGAGGGCGTGAATTAGATCGTCGACGTCGACGTTTACCGCGTACAACTCGATATTGAACGGCGTCTCGAGCGCGCTCTCGAAGCCCTTCGCGATCGTCTCGAGCCAGTAGGTCGTCCCGTACTGGGTGTCGTACAGCGGAACGACGAACTCGTCGACCAGCTCCTCGAGGGCCTCGAGGTCGAGGCCGGCCCGCTCGTAGAGGTGGCCGGGGTAGGGATCCGGGTAGAGCGTCAGATAGGTCTTGCCGGGGATGCGATCGACCGCCTCCTCGACGAACTCGGTGACGACGTTCGCGCGCCACTCGAGGCGGTCGTCGTACTCGCTCTCCGCGAACGCTTGCTCGCAGACGCCGCAGTGACAGTACTCGGCGCGCGGGAAGCCGACGTCGTCGAGTCGGACGTCCTCGCTGGCCGCGACGCAGTCGTCGATGACCTCGAGGAGGCCCTCTCGGTAGTCGGTTCGGGTCGGACAGACGAAGTCCCAGTCGAACTGCGGGCGATCGCGCGTCGCCGGCCGGCCGAAGTCGTCGACGGGGACGAGCGACGGATCGGCGTCGGCGGCGGCGTTGTCGGCGAAACAGGAGACCATGTTTATCCCGTCCTCGATCGGTTCGGCGGACCGGCCGGTCACGTCCTTGACCTCGTAGAATCCGCGGTCGAACTCCGGCCACCGGACTTCTTCGGCGTTTCGGGTGACGACGCCGTACATAGCTCAGGGTACGACGCCGCCGCCGTAAGCCGTTCGGTTACGGTACGACTGCGTTGCGAGCGGGTTGTTACTCGGTCGGTTCGTAGTCGATCTCTTCGACGTCGGCCGAGCCGCCGAGCGCGACCTTCCAGAGGACTGCGACGACGACCAGGGCGAGCAAGAGTTTGATTGTACGCGACATGTACAGCTGAACTGACGCGCGGAAACCACTTAGATATTCTGGACGATGTTCTCGGAACGAATGACGGTCGCCGGAGCCGAAACCATCGCCGCCATCGAGTCAGGTGGGTGCAGTCTCAGTTCGTCTCGATCAGCGACGCGATTTCGTCCCGGACGATCGTCTCGCAGTACGCACACCGGACGCCGTCCTCGAGCACCTCGAACCGCGAGGTGACCGGCTCGTCGCCGGTCGTGATGCAGCCGCGGTTCGGACAGGAGAGGACGCCTTCGACGACGTCGGGGCGCTCGACGCGGTGTTTCTCGATCACCTCGTACTCGCGGACGATGTTGATCGTCGCGTCGGGCGCGATCAGCGAGAGGACGTCGACCTCGTCCTGGCTCAGCTCCCGGCCCTCGACCTTGACGATATCCTTTCGCGCGAGCCGGTCCGAGGGGACGTTCATCCCGATCGAGACTTCCTCGCCCTCGCTGCCGTCGATGCCTAAGATTGCGAGGACGTTCAGCGCCTGGCCCCCGTGGACGTGGTCGATGACGGTGCCGTCGCGGATCTTGCTGACTCGCAGTTCGTGGTCCGCGTTGCCGTCGTGGTGGTCGTGGTCGTCACTCATCGGTTTCACCTCCCTCGCCCTCGGCGCCGGTAAGCAGGAGATCCAGCAGCGCCATCCGCACCGGAACGCCGTTGTGGGCCTGCTCGAAGTACGCCGCGTGGTCGGTCTCGTCGATCTCCGGCGCGATCTCGTCGACGCGGGGCAGCGGGTGCATCACGGTCAGGTCGTCGCCGGCCGCCTCGAGCGTCTCGGCGTCGATCTGGTACTCGCCGGCGACCTTCTGGTACTCGTTCTCGTCGGGGAACCGCTCGCGCTGGATGCGGGTGACGTAGAGCACGTCCAGCGAGGGCAGCACCTCCTCGAGCGATTCGTGCTCGCGGATCTGGGCGCCCTGCTGCTGGTGCAGGTCGTAGACGACCTCGCGGGGCAGTTGCAGGCTCTCGGGGCTGATGAAGTGCTGGCTCGCGTCGAAGTTCGTCAGCGCGTAGGCCAGCGAGTGGACGGTTCGGCCGTACTTCAGGTCGCCCATGATCCCGATGGTGAGGTCGTCCAGCCCGGCGTTCTCCCGGATCGTGTAGAGGTCCAGCAGCGTCTGGGTCGGGTGGTGACCCGCGCCGTCGCCCGCGTTCAGCAGCGGGACGTCGACGAACTCGCTGGCCATCGTCGCCGCGCCCTGTTTGGGGTGGCGCAAGACGAGCGCGTCGGCGTAGCCCTCGATGACCCGCACGGTGTCGGCGAGCGTCTCCCCCTTCTTGACGCTCGAGGATTCGACCGAGCCCATGTCGACGACGTCGCCTCCCAGGCGCTTCATCGCGGTTTCGAAGCTCATCTTCGTCCGCGTGCTCGGCTCGAAAAAGAGGAGTCCGAGCAGTTTCCCCGCGTGCCGGTCGGCGACGGCCGCCCGGTCGGCGTCGATCTCGGCCGCCCGATCGAGGACGGTTTCGATGTCCCCCCGCGAAAGCTGTTTGCTCGTGATGAGGTGATCGTGGCGCATTCCTTTTCGTTCGTGTAGGCTGCTGCCGGCCCCTTGAATCCCTCCATTCGGAGTCGGTGCCGCTCCGCGGCCGTCGCGAACCCGCCGCGAACCGCGGCAGGCGCTCGCGGACGGTCCCGCTCGAGCCGCCGCTTACATGTTAGGGATGTAACCACATTCGGCCGGTTCAACGCCGTTGTGACCCGAACGCGAAGGCAAAGAATTATCCGGGCACTGGGGAAACTACGTACAATCGTATGGTGGATCGGTTGGAAACCGGCATCGACGTGCTGGATCGGAAACTCGACGGCGGCCTTCCGCCGGGGAGTGTCATCGCCTTTACGGCGCTGCCGGCCAGCCAGTCCGAACTGCTCCTGTACGAACTCACGGCCGCGCGCGGCACGCTCTATCTGACGACCGAGCGGACGACGGAGACCGTCGAGTACGCGATCGCGGATTCGCCCTCGGCCGTCGGCAGTCCGACGATCAGACACGTCACCGGCGACGCGCCGCTCGAGGCGGCCCGCCAACTCGTCGACGCCCTTCCCGACGGCGCGAACCTCATCATCGACACGATGAACACGCTCGAGCGGACGGACACCGACGAGTACATCGACTTCCTCAACGACCTCAAGACCCGGATGGTCGAGACGGGATCGATCGCGGTGTTGCACTGCTTGAAAGCACAGGACCCGCCCGCAAACCGGGCGCGGACGTTCCACGCCGCCGACGCCATTTTCGATCTCACGACGGACATCACCGGGACCGAACTCGAGAACCACCTCACGATCCCGAAGTTCCGCAACGGCGGCCAGCCGACCGAGGCGATCAAACTCGAGCTCACGGAGGAGGTCGAGATCGACACGAGTCGGGATATCGCCTGAGCGGCCGCACCGCAGTCGGTTTCGTTTTTCGCGGTTCCGATTCCGATCCGCGTTTCACGTTTCCTGCTCCGGCGTCGTAAACGGCGTTATCGCGGCCGTCCGCTCGGTGACCGTCGCCGTCCGCAGGATGTACGCGAACAGCAACAGGAGCGGGAACGTGCCGATCGTCACCGCCGTCGGAAAGACGACGAACTGGACGCGGGTCGCGAACGGGGGACCCGACGTCGTCGTCAGGACGAACAGCGAGCCGACGGCGACGGCCACCGCCGGAATCCCCGCGTAGAACAGGTACCGCGAGAGCCGCGAGAGCTCGACCTGCAGGTACATCGACTTGAAGTACTGCCGCGCGATGTCGATCTCGCGCAGTCGATCCAGCACGTCGTCGATCGCCGCGTCGGTCTCGTCGGGGATCGCCGACTCGTACTCCCAGCGAACCGTCTCGAGCCGGTGAATCTGGTCGGCGAAGTTCGTCTCGAGGGTCGTCGAGAGCGTCTGGAAGATGCCGGAATCCGACTCCTGGACGAGGCCGTCGATGCGGTCGAACTCGCCCGTGAGGTCGGCCACGATCTCGTCGATCTCGGCGGCGGCGTCGTCCGGCAGCGTGTTCGCGCTGAGTCCGCCGAGCCGCTGGACGTCCTGCCGGGCGCTTTCCATGACGAGCCGGAGAAACCCCGCGGGCTCCGCCGGCGCTGGTCGGTCCGCGACGGCTTCGACCTCCTCGCGGTAGTCGACGGTCTCGGAAATCTCGGACTCGAGTTCGCCCGGGGACTGCAACTCCTGAGAGAGCACCAGCTGGTTGATCGAGACGACGACGGTGATCAGCGTGAAGTTCCCCGATATCAGCCCGCTGAAGACGTAGAACAGCGACTGCACGTCCGCGAGCGGGGCGACGCCGCCGAGCGAGAGCGTTAGATACGTCAGTCAGAACGCGACCGCGAGCGCGACGGCGACCGCGAACCGGTTGCCGTCGAGCAGGAGCCACTGTCGGACGCTGCGGGTCGTCGCGTTCGATACCGCTTCTGCGTCGTCGCTCGTTGTGTCGTCGCTCGTTGCGCCGACCATCGTACCCCCTCGGACTACGTGTCTGGGTACGAAAAAGGCGATCCGCGCACGTTCGTGGTCCGATTCCGATCGACGCGCGAGGCGGCAGCCGACCGACGACGTACCGTGCGCCGTGCGTCTACTCCTCGGCGCCTTCGAGTTCTTCGACGATCTCGTCGGCGTCGACGTCGGCGTCCTCGAGGGCCTCCTCGATGTCGCCGCCGCCCATGCCGCCCATGCCGCCGCCCATCATGCCGGGCATGCCCATGCCGCCCATGCCGTCGATGACCTCCTGGACGATGACGCGGTCGACATCGACCTTACCCATGATGTCCTGGGCGATCTGCTGCTTGCCCATCATCCACTGCTGGTTCATCGTCATCTGGGGCGTGGCCTCGAGGTAGAGGGTCTCCTTCTCGACGACCTCGGTCTCGAACTCGGGTTCGGCGGGTTCGTCGTCGTCATCCTCGTCTTCGTCCTCGTCGGGCTCGACGGGGACCTCTTCCTCGACTTCGTCCGTCTCGATCCAGAGCTCGGGCTCCATGCCGAGGTACATCTCGAACAGGCCGGCAGCCTTCTCTTCGCGGTCCTCGACCTCGTCGACGACCTCGTACTCGTACTCGACGTCCTCGCCCGCGAGCGGGTGGTTGAAGTCGACGCGGGCGCGGCCGCCGATGATCGTGCTGATGTAGCCCTGCTGGCCGTCGATCTGCACGTTCGCACCGGGGTAGCGGTCGTCTTCGTCGATCTTCTCGGCGCTGACGGTCTGGACGTCGTCGGGGTCGTACTCGCCGAAGGCGTCCTCGGCGGGCACGGTCACGGTCCCTTCGGCGCCGGGCTCGGAGCCGACGATGTCCTCTTCGACGGCCTCGAAGATGTGGCCCTCGCCGAGGACGATCGTGCGCGGCTTGAATTCCTGTCCCTGGTCGTCGACGCCTTCTTCCTCGGCGACTTCGGGATCGGTCGTGTCGACGAGCTGGTCGCCGTCGACGGTGTAGGCGGTGTACTCGATCTCGACGAAGTCGCCGTTCTGAAGCCCTTCGGCTTCGGATTCGGCGTCTTCTGCGTCTGCTTCGACGTCATCGGCCTGCTCGTCTAGCTCGGCCTCCTCTTCCTCGGTCATACGTTGTACGTCCCGCCGTCTGCATTTAAGGGCGACGTTTTCCCGCGAGACCGAGCGCGACCGATACTTACTCCACCTATCGCCCACTCGAGGCACACGAACGCAATGTACGAGGTCGAAGTCAAGGTGCCCGCCGACCCCGATCTCGCGGCCGTCCGGGAGCGCCTCGAGCGCGGGGGCGGTTCCGACGGCGCGGACGAGGCGCGCCGTCTCGAGGCCGACCGAGCGGAGACCGTCGTCCAGGAGGACACCTACTACGACGCGCCCCACCGGTCGTTTCCCGAGACGGACGAGGCGCTGCGGATTCGCCGGGAGTCGACGCCCGGTTCCGAGTCCGACGCTGCCGAGGACGCCGAGAGCCGCATCACCTACAAGGGGCCGCTGCTCGACGACGAATCCAAGAGCCGCGAGGAGATCGAGACCGCCGTTGCGGACGGCGAGAAGATGGACGCCGTGCTGACCAACCTCGGGTTCGCTCCCGCCGCGACGGTCCGCAAGGAACGCGAGCACTACACCGTCGCGCTCGCGGTCGACGACGACGGGGACGAGCGCACGTACACCTACACGATCACGCTCGACGCCGTCGACGACGTCGGCGAGTACGTCGAGGTCGAGACCGACGTCGAACGCGAAGCCGACCTCGAGACGGCCCGCAGGGGTGCCTACGCCGTCCTCGAGTCCTTGGACCTCGATCCGGACGACCAGATTCGGACCTCCTACCTCGGCCTGTTGTTGGAATCGTGACGGCAACGCTTGCCGTGCGTATTACTAACGAGTATTTTCCGAGCGGAATCTGTTTCCGCAAGTTATAGAACTGCGCTCTCCGAAAGACCGCTAATGAGCGAGCGGAACATCCGGGTCGAGCCGATCGACCGGCACGCAGTCGAGGATCAAGAGGTCGAAATCGTCGAACGAAAGGGGATCGGTCACCCCGACACCATCTGCGACGGGGTCGCCGAGGCGGTCTCCGAGGCGCTCGCCCAGGAGTACATCGACCGCGTCGGCGAGGTGCTGCACTTCAACACCGACGAGACGCAACTCGTCGCGGGCGAAGCCGCACCCGCCTTCGGCGGCGGCGAGGTCGTCGACCCCATCTATCTCCTGATCGTCGGTCGCGCGACCAAACACTACGACGGCCAGACGATCCCCGCCGAGACGATCGCGCTGCGAGCCGCCCGCGAGTACCTCGAGTCCGAGATTCCCCAGCTAAACGTCGGCGAGGACATCGTCGTCGACGTCAAGCTCGGCGAGGGCAGCGGCGACCTGCAGGAGGTCTTCGGCGAGGACGAGGTCAGCGTCCCGATGGCCAACGACACCAGCTTCGGCGTCGGCCACGCGCCCCTAACCGAGACCGAGCAGATCGTCCTCGAGGCCGAGTCGCGGCTGAACGGCGAGTTCGCGGACGAGAACCCCTACCTCGGCCCGGACGTGAAGCTCATGGGCAAGCGCGAGGGCGACACGATCGACGTCACCGTCGCCGCGGCGATGATCGACGAGCACATCGCCGACCTCGACGAGTACATCGACGCCGTCGACGCGGTCGAGGCGTTCGTCGAGGACGTCGCGACCGAGCACACCGACCGCGAGGTCAACGTCCACGTCAACACGGCCGACGACTACGAGGAGGGCTCGATCTACCTCACCGTCACCGGCACCTCTGCCGAGCAGGGCGACGACGGCTCCGTCGGCCGCGGCAACCGCGCGAACGGGCTCATCACGCCCAACCGCTCGATGTCGATGGAGGCCACCAGCGGGAAGAACCCGGTCAACCACATCGGGAAGATCTACAACCTGCTCTCGACCGAGATCGCCGAGGAGGTCGTCGCCGAGGTCGACGGCATCCGCGACCTGCGCGTGCGACTCCTCTCCCAGATCGGCCGCCCGATCGACCAGCCCCACGTCGCCGACGTCCACGTCGTCACCGACGACGGCGTGACCCTCGAGGACGTCGAGTCGGACATCGAGAACATCGTCGACCGCGAACTCGCGAACGTCACCGACATCACTCGGCAGGTCATCGACGGCGAGCTCACCACGTACTGAGCGGCCCCGTCGGTCCGGCACTCGTCGAGCGCTCGAGTTCTTCGGTCTCCTCGTAGGTTATCCGGCCTCGAGACCGCCGGTATCACAACATCCAAACCGTCCCGCGGCGTGCGTTCGTGTATCGAAACGAAATAGCGGTGAGTAGCAAGGCGTGTCACTTCCGTCGGCCAGTTCGAACCGTGTCGTCCTCGCCGTCGTCGCCAGTACCTTCTTCGTCGGCTTCGGCGGCGGCGTCGTCTTCCCGATCCTCCCCAACCTGGGCGAGGTGCTGGGTATTTCGGCGTTCATGGTCGGGATCATCCTGAGCGCGAACCGATTCACCCGGCTGGTAGCCAACGCGCCGGCCGGCTCGCTCGTCGATCGGATCGGCACACGGAAACCGTTCATCGCCGGCTTGGCGATCGAGGGGCTCGCGACGTTCGGCTACGTCGTCGCGCTCGCCGCGGGAAGGTCGGTGCTGTGGTTTCTGCCGAACGTTCCCGAGTTCTGGTTCATGGTCGCCCGCATTCTCTGGGGCGTCGGCAGCGCGCTCGTCTTCGCGACCGCGTACACGATCACGGCCGACGTCAGCGAGGCCGACTCGAGGGGGACGAGCATGGGGATCGTCCGCGCCGGGATCACGTTCGGCTTCCCCGCGGGGCTCGTGCTGGGCGGGCTCGTCAGCGATATCTGGGGGAACGTCGAGGCGTTCGTCCTCGCGGCCGCCTTCGCCGGCCTCGCGAGCGTCATCGCGTACCTGATCGTCCCCGAGACGCACGTCGACAGCGAGCAGAAGTCGGTCAAGCCCTGGGACATCGAGACGACCGTGCCGGCGCTGACCGTCGGCCTCGTCAACTTCGGGCTCTACTTCGCCTACATCGGGGTACTGTTCTCGACGCTCGTCCTGTTGCTCGACGAGCGCGCGATCGTGATATTCGGCCTCGACGCGCAGGGTTCCTCGGGCATGCTGATGGCCGTGACCGTGCTTTCGGGCTCCGTGTTCACGCTCGGCGGCGGCGCGCTCTCCGACGCCGTCGGGGCCCGCGTCCCCGTCATGCTCGGCTTCCTGCTGACCTCCTTCGTCGGCTTCGTCGCGCTGGCGACGGGCCGGAGCTTCGAGGTGCTGGTGCTCGCCTGCCTCCTGATCGGCGCGGGCCAGGGCGGCGTCGGCGGTCCGCTGACGGCGCTGCTGGCCGACCTCACGCCGGAGGAACGGGTCGGCCGCGCGATGGGGACGAACAACGTCTTCGGCGACGTCGGCGGCGGTCTCGGACCGCTGGTCTCCCTGCCGCTCGTCGATCTCGTCAGCTTCGAGTTCGTCTACGGGCTCAGCGCGATTCTGCCGGTACTGGCCGGCGTCGTCCTCCTCGCAGGAATCTACGCCCACACCGGTCGCGTGAACCCCTCGATCGGCGAATCGACCGGCTAACTCGAGGGGAAGAAAGCGCGAACGGCGACGCGCTGTCCGACGACTGACTCGAGCGAGCGAGTCCGGTCCTCGTAACCCCCTTATAGCCGCAATCGTCTATCCCCGTGCATGCATCCGCCGGGAGCCGACACCGTCCTCGTCCGCCACGGTGACCTGAACACCAAGAGCGACACGGTCAAACAGTACATGGAGGGCATCCTCATCGAGAACCTCGAGGCGCTGCTCGAGGACCGCTCGATCCCCGGCGAGGTCGAACGCCGGTGGAACCGGCCCCTGATCCACACCGAGCCGGACGCGGTCGAGGCCGCGACCGCGGCCGCGGCCGACGCCTTCGGCGTCGTCTCCGCGAGCGCGTGTCTGACCACCAGTACCGAAAAGGGCGAGATCCTCGAGGCGCTCGCGGAAATCGCCCGCGAGTGCTACGGAGGCGGTACCTTCGCCGTCGACGCCCGGCGGGCGAACAAGGAGCTCCCCTACGGCAGCGAGGAGCTGGCTCGCGACGGCGGGACGGCGATCTGGGAGGCCGTCGAGGACGAGTTCGAGCCCGAAGTCGACCTCGACGATCCCGACCTCACGTTCGGCGTCGAAGTGCGGGACGAGGCCGCGTTCATCTACCTCGAGAAGGTCGACGGCCCCGGCGGCCTCCCGCTCGGCGCCCAGGAGACGGTGATCGCGATGATCAGCGGCGGGATCGACTCGCCGGTCGCGGCCTACGAGATGATGAAACGCGGCGCCCCGGTCGTGCCGGTCTACGTCGATCTGGGCGCCTACGGCGGCATCGACCACGAAGCCCGGGCGATGGAAACGGTGCGGACGCTCTCGCGGTACGCGCCCAACTTCGACATGCAGGTCTACAAGATTCCCGGCGGCGAGACCGTGGACCTGCTGGTCAACGAAATGGAGCAGGGGCGGATGCTGTCGCTGCGGCGCTTCTTCTACCGCGCCGCGGAGACGCTCGCGGAGCGGGTCGACGCCCACGGCATCGTTACGGGCGAGGCCGTCGGCCAGAAGTCCAGCCAGACCCTGCAAAATCTCGCGGTCACCAGCCGCGCCACCGACCTGCCGATCCACCGGCCGCTGCTCACCCGCGACAAACAGGACATCGTCGCCCGGGCCCGCGAGATCGACACGTTCACCGACTCGACGATCGACGCCGGCTGCAACCGCGTCGCGCCCGACCGCGCCGAGACGAATGCGCGCCTCGAGCCGCTGCTCGAGGCCGAACCCGACGACCTGTTCGAACGCGCTGCGGAGGCAGCAGAGAACGCGGAACTGGTCGAACCCTGATCTCTCAACCGGTCTGATTCGACGGGACTCGACCCCCGATCTCGGCCGCGGTTACAGTTCCTCGGGCGTCCAGTCGCCTTCCTCGAAGAACTCGTTGAGGATCGTTTTCATCCCCTTCCGGAGGTGCTGGTGCATCGTCGGCGGCGTGACGTCCATCGCCTCCGCGATCTCTTCGCCCGTGCTCTCGCGGGGCCAGTCGAAGAAGCCGGCGTAGTAGGCGACCCGAAGCGTCGTCAGCTGGCGCTCCGTCAGTTCGTCGAGGATTCGGTTGCGCCGCTCGGCGGCCGTCCGAACCGGGCGATCGACCTCGCGGCGGGCGACCAGTTCGGTGTTCTCGTAGATCACCGACAGCGCGTCGGCGATCTCGCGAACGTTCGCATCCTGGGACACTTCGACCAGACAGGTGCCGACGCCGTCGTTCACCGCGACGTCTCGGATCGTCGCGCCGTGGTTCGCCAGCGTCCGCACGCCGGACTCGGCCAGGCGCATCTCGATCGTACACTGGCTCGTCCCGTCGTGGATGAGCCGACACTCCTCGATCGAGTCGTGGGCTTGCGCCTCCTCGAGGACGGTCTCGCCGTCGAGCCCGTCGACGGTGACGAACTGGAAGGTCTTCCCCCGCGACGACGTGCCGACCCACTCGAGCGAGCAGGTGCAGTCGTACGCTTCCGAGAGGTCGAACGAGAACGTCTCGCCGCCGTCGATTCGGAACTCGAGTTCGACGACGGTGTCGGCAAGCAGGAGCTGGCGGTTCTTGACCGCCATGATCGTGAAGCCGATCGTCTCGCCGAGCAGCTCGAAGGCGGCGGCCTCGCTGTCGGTGAAGGCGTCGGTGCGGCTCGCGAGCACCGAGAGCACGCCGTAGGTGGCGTCCTCGTACGTGATCGGCACCGCGATGGTGGCTCTGACGTCGTCCTCGCGGGCCGCCTCTTGCAGGTCGTCGGGGAGCGGCTCGGTCTCGAGGATGTGATCGGTGATCTGCGTCTCGCCCGTTTCGGCGGCCCGGGTGACCGAACAGTGCTCGGCGGCGTCGACGTCCCTGCTGTGTGCCATGTACGCCGTCGCGTCGCCCGCGCCGATCCGGTAGGCGAGGGTGTCGTCGGCCGCCCGTTCGACGATCAGGGCGCCGCAGTAGAGCTCCGAGTCGACGAGCTGCTCGCAGACCTGCTGCTCGATCGCGTCCCGGGTCGGCGCCTGGACGAGCGTCTCGATCGCGTCGCGGATGACCGCGTTAATTCGATTGAGCCGCTCGAGGCGGGCCTGTCGCGAGCGGAGTTCGCGCTCGCGTTTCGCGCGTTCGGTGATATCGCGGGCCAGCCAGACGACGGCCCGCTGGCCGTCGATCCGCTCGTCGATCGGGACGACCCGCGCCTCGAATCGCCGCCAGCCCTCGGTCGTTTCGGCCTCGTATTCGACGGACTGGATCGTTTCGGTCTCGAACGCGCGATCCATACATCCTCGCAGTTTCGCTACGGTGTCGTCGGGGAACGCGTCCTCGAGTCGGCGACCGATCAGGTCGTCCGACGAGACGGTGTACAACTCCGCGGCGTCGGGTCGGATCTGCGCGTCGAGGTACGTGCCGTCCTCGCCGATCACGAACGCCTCGTCGGGGAGTTCGTTGGCGAGGATCTGATGGTAGTCTCGCTCCCCGTCGGTCCCGTCACGGTCGGTCCCGTCTGCGGCCGCCTCGAGGATTCGATCAACTGCATCGTCGCGGTCGACCGGCGCGTACTCGTCGGCGTCCGCGCGGACCGCGGCCGCTGCGAGCGGTTCGCTGCCGGCCGGCGGGGCCGCGATCGCCGGCGCGTCCGCGGCGTCGCGAACGCGCTCGAGGAGGGTCCGCAGTTCCGATCGATCGTCGGTCTCGAGGACGACAGCAGCCGGACGGGGAAGGCCGCCGTCGGCGTCGGGATCACCAGCAGCGGACGCGCTCGAGTCGCCGTTGCCGGGTACCTCGCGACTCTCGGCCCCGTCGACCGTCTCGAGCGCGTCCGCCAGACGCGCCGCTGCGATCGCTCGTACCGGCCGGTCTGCCGCCGCCTCGAGCGACCCGGCGAGGCGACTCTCGCGAGTGTCTGCGCCGCAAACGAGGACGATCGGTTGGCCGTACGAATCGCGTGTCATGTCCCACCAGTATAATCGCCGTCCGACGGCTCCCCGTCGAACGGGCCCTTTCTACCCACAACCGGACCGCGGAATAAAAATGTAGTGGTCGTCACAAACGCCGAGGGCCGACCGAACGCATCCGAGAACGCGGCGGTGCCGGTTACAGTTCGCCCTTCTCTTTGAGTTCCTGGAGGAGGTCGTCGACGAGCGACTCGGGGTCGTCGTAGGGGAAGTCCCCGCCCGAGACCTTCGTGTTCAGTTCCATCGCGGTCATCGAGAAGTCCCCGGACTCGAACTTCGTTCCGGGCCCGTTCGGCAGCGCCGGGACGAGATCCATCGGACTCGAGACGGGGTAGTCCGCACCTTCGAACGCGTCGATCATCTGCTGTCGGAGTTCGGCTTCGTCTGCCATCGTGACTCGGATTTGCATACCGTAAATAATAAATTTGTGGGTAGTTGCGACCGTCCGGCGAACGCGGGACGGGTGTGACTCCCCCGTTGCGACCGTCGTCGCGTCTCGAGGAACTGATCGGTATCCGAACCGGCCGTCTACCGCGACGCCGACCCGGTTGAATAGACAGGTTAGTTATACTTTCCCGAAACAGTAATTAATCAGCGGCGGGACGTTCATCGTATGGCTAAAGATACCGTCAGGTACCCCGACGAGGTCGTCGAGGAGATCGACGCGCTCGTCGAAGACGGTATGTTCGAGAGCAAGTCCGAGTTCTACCGGTTCTCCGCGGAGTACGTGCTCACGCTGATCAACGACGAGCACGAGGTCGAGACGTTCAACTTCGACGAGATCAAGTCGGAACTCGATATCACCGAACAGGACCACGCGAAGGCGCTGGGTGCCGACGGTGGAACCCTCTTTCTCGACGCCGTCATCACCGTCCGGAAACAGGGCCTGCGCGGCAACTACGAGGCCGCCGAACGGTTCATCGACACCCACTACGACTCGACCGACCAGGAGTGTATCATCCTCGAGGAACTGCTGGGCACGTACCGGGAGAAGTCGCCTTGAGCGACGCGCTGCCAACCGAGTTCTCGGATTACCGTTTGTTCTAACGACTGGATTGTCGTCCGCGTCCTTGCCGGAGCTCTCGATCGCTTCTCAGCAGAACGGTTCGCCGAGCGCCTCGAGATCGATGTGCTCCCGGACGAGCGCCGCCGCGCGGTCGTAGGGCGTCTCGGCGGCCGATCCGCCGGCAACTCGATCGGCACCAGCACCGGCACCGCTCGGTCGATCGACGCCCGCCGACTCGGCGACGGCCTCGAGAAACGCCGTCCGAACCGCCGCGTTGTCGAACAGGCCGTGAAGGTACGTCCCAAGTACCGTCCCGTGCGCGGCGCTCGCGTCCTCGAGCGGCTGGGTGACGTCCTCGAGCGCGCGCGTTCGGCCGGCGTGGATCTCGTAGCCCGAGGCGGTCGCGTCGCCGTCGATAGCTGCGAGCAGCGGCGTTGCAGCCCCATCGACCGGCACCGTCCGCCGCTCGAGTCGTTTGTCCGCCTCGAAACGAGTTTCGACCGGCAGGAGTCCCAGCCCCTCGACCACGTCGTCGACGCCGTCAGTGCCCTCGAGGCCGGCGTTCGTGATACGCTCGCCCAGCATCTGGTAGCCGCCGCAGAGGCCGACGACGGGGCCGTCGAAGGCACGGATCGCGTCACCGACGGGGGACGCGCGCAGCGCGAGCAGGTCGTCGACGGTGTTTTTCGTTCCCGGAAGGACGACGGCGTCGGCGTCGACGCGCTCGAGCGGCTTGGCCTGCGTCTGCACGGCGTCGTCTCCCGTTCCATCGTCTGCAGCAACCGGAACGAACACCACCGACACGCCGGGCTCCGCGGCGAGCGCCTCGAGGTCGGTCGCGTTCGAGATGCGCGGAAAGCGCGGAACGGCGATCCGAACGCGGCGCTCGTCGGGAACGCCGTCGTCGTCGCCGAGCGTGCCCTGCTCTTCCCGCCCGGGCAGCGCGACGCTGTCCTCCTCGGGCAGCCCCGGATCGTCGTAGGGCAACACGCCCAGAATCGGCACGCCCGTTCGGGATTCGATCGCCTCGATGCCGGGCTCGAGCAGCGACCGGTCGCCGCGGAACTTGGTGACGACGGCGCCGACGACCCGCTCGCGCAGGTCGTCGGGCAGCAGTTCGATGGTCCCGTAGAGGCTGGCGAAGGCGCCGCCGCGCTCGATGTCGACCAGCAGGAGGATCTCGGCGTCGGCGAAGCGGGCCGTCTCGACGTTCGCGAGGTCGCGGTCGTGGAGGTTGATCTCGGCGATGCTGCCCGCGCCCTCCGCGACGATCACGTCGTTGTCGGCCGCCAAGCGCCGGTAGGAGCCGACGGCGCACTCGCGCGCGCGATCCCAGTACTCGTCGTAGTAGGTGCCGACGGGGACGTGGTCGTGGGCCTCGCCCTGCAACACGAGTTGGCTCTCCGCGTCGCCGCGGGGCTTCAGCAGGACGGGGTTGTGGTCCGTCGTCGGCGTGGTTCGGGCCGCCCGCGCCTGCACGAACTGCGAGACGCCGATTTCGCCCCATCGGTCGCCGTCGGTCGTCCCGTCTCGAGCAGCGTGCCCATCCGTCGTTTCCCCATCGTTACCCCTCTCGGGACGAACGACGACGCGAGCGTTGTTACTCATGTTCTGGGCCTTGAACGGAGCGACGGCGACGCCCCGATCGGCGAGTAATCGACAGAGGCCGGCGGCGACGGTCGACTTGCCGACGTGGCTCGCGGTGCCGGCGACGAGCAGCGTTCGAGTCATCCGCGTACGCGTATTCGCGCGGCCTCGAGTATCGTCCTATCGGTTGCGTCGGGCGGCGGTGCGCTGACTCCCTCGAGCCGCGCCATGGGGCCGACGTGGCAGTCGTCGGGGCTCGATTTTTGCCCGTCGTCGGTGCCAGTATCCGTATGGCCTCCCAGCGGAGCCGTCGACGGCGGCTCCTCCTCGCCGGCGGGACGATCGGGTTCGGGTTCGGCGCCGTCCTCGACGTCGTTATCTTCCACCAGATCCTGCAGACCCACCACCTCCTCTCGGGGTTCTACGATCCCTACACCTACGACGGCGTCCGGACGAACGTCATGTTCGACGGGCTGTTCACGGCGGGGATGCTCGCGATTACGGCGATCGGCTTCGCGATGCTCTGGCGCGTCGTCAACGGAACCGACGCGCGCCTCTCGACGCGAGCGCTCGTCGGCTCGACCGTCCTCGGCGCGGGCGCGTTCAACGTCTTCGACGGGATCGTCGACCACTACGTGCTCGACCTCCACAACGTCGTCCACGGCACCGAGGCGTGGAATCCCCACTGGGTCGTCGTCAGCGTGCTCATGCTCGGACTCGGCGCGATCATCCTGCGGTCCGCCGACGGCGCCGAGCAGCGGACGAAGACGCAATCGGCCGACTGAGGCAGACGAACTGCCGAACGAACTACTGCGACGCCAAGATATCGCCCTCGAGCGCCAGTCGAACGCCCTCGGGCTCGAGAAACGCGGTCTCGTACCCCTCGTGACGGGCGACCTGCGGCGGCTCGAGAGTGAACGAGATGTCCTCGACGCGGTCAGCCTCGAGCCCCTCGAGAGCGAGACCGTAGTGGTGGCCGAGTTCGGGAGCGATCGTCTCGCGGGCTGATTCGTCGACCACTGTTTGCCCGCCGTTTCGACCAGTCACTGTGAGCGACGCGAACGGCAGAGAATACCCGTTGTACGCCGTCTGTGGGACGACTGCGAGGTAGGGACCACCGGTAACGCCACGGACGCCGTCGACGACGACCGCCGGAAATCGGAGGTCGTCGCCGGTGCCGACACCGACGCGATCACCGGGGAGTGACCCGATCGGCGGTGCGACCGCCGCCGGTCGGTCCCGGTCCCGATCGCCGTCGGTCGCTCCCATCGGCTCGAGTGCATTGCCCTCATCGCGCTCGTCGGCGCCGACCAGCGTCCGATTCAGCGACTCGATTTCCTCGCTCGAGAACTCGAGCGCGACCGTCGTCGTTACCGGCTGCTCGAGCGGATCGGCGAGCGCACCGGCTGTCCGACAGTCGGCGCCGCCGACGCGGACCGTCACCTCGTAGGTGCCGCCACCTGCGAGAGCGACGTTGTCGCCGTAGTGAAAGCCCATCCGCTGGGAGAGCATCGGCCAGAGGGTGCGCCGGTCGACGCGCTCGCCGTCCCGGCGGGCGTCGACGGTCACCGCTGTCGGCACGATCGCGTTCGTCGCGACGTCTCGAACGCGGACCATCAGGTGTAGCGAGTGGTCGTCGTGCAGGTCCGCCCGCGACCGCTCGTCACCCGTAACTGTCCAGAACGAGTGGGGCCGCGTCGCCAGCACCGCGATTTCGCGGCCGTCGACCGTCTCCGTCCCGTAGGCGACCATCTCGTCCATCTTCGGCGGGACGTAGACGCCCTCGGGCGGGTCGACGACCAGCCGTCGCCAGGCGTCCTCCCGCTCGAGGGACTCGAGACAGCCCGCCAGCGCTCCGAGCGCTGCGCCGCCGGCCAGTGCGCCGAGTCGAAGGGCGTTCCGTCGGCGCATGAATCGCCGTTTCTACGCCGGGATCGTCCATAGCGGTGCTGGCTGCGACTGCCACGGTCGAGCCCGATTAACAGTCGATAATATTGTTTCTTTATTTAGAGTAGAACGTGCACATTGCGTTCAGTACAGGACAACTATTGCGCGGGTTCCATATTCAGATAGTCATGTACTCCCCGAATAACTGCCCCAATTCCGACAAGAGTAAGAATCACTACGGTGAGGAGGCTCTGTTCTCGTACAAGTAGTAACCCAGAAACGGCTAACGAAAGGATACCAACCCCTGTAATTACACTTGGGTACGCTCTTGGCTTGATAACAATACTGAGGAAGCCAACACCAACAATAAACGGGAAGATGGTCGCTATGGGGGATCCAAGGTATCCTCCAATAGCAGATAGTCCCAAAAGGATAGCTCCCAAAATAACCCACGGATATTGCCACCGTTCCAATTTGATCACACCTCCATATTTTGATAATTAGACAATATATTTTCCCCCTTTTCGTGTCAGTTCGAATACGTAGTTGCCGAACCACCTGTTTCAGTTCTAATTCAAGACTGAATAAAGAAATCGCGCTACTAAGAACCGAATGTAGCGACCGTTACGCCGCGCCGTCCCGATACCGCTCGTCCCAGCGCGGGCCCGCGCGACTCGAGAGGACGTGTCCGACGGCCCCGACGGCGAGTCCTGCCGCTCCGAGCGCGGCGGCAATCATCGGCGACGGCGGCGCGTCGACGAAGCCGGCGACCAGCGTCGGCACGAGCGGGACGGCCACGCCGGCGGTGAACGCCGAAAACCGAACGGCGTCGAAGAGGAACTCGTTAGGATCGAAGCCGGCCAGGTAGACCGTGAGTCCGTAGTAGTACAGCGCGTAGCCAGCCAGCACGAGCGCGCCGGCGACGGCGTCGACGAGCGTCGCGTCGAACCACAGGATCGCCGCGAGGTAGGGGACCGCGACGGTCGGCGCGCCCACGAGGACGAACGCGGTTCGCTTGGCCCGGAAGACGTCCTCGATCGGAATCGGATAGGCGAGGTACGTCTCGAGCGAGTCGAACTGGGTGAGCCAGTTGTAGGTCGTAAACGCCGAGAGTCCGAGGACGCCGCCGAAGAAGATTCCCGGCGCGGGCGCGATGCCGGTGATCGACTCGACGACGCCGACGAGCGCGGCGACCAGCGCAAACAGAATCCCGGCCGAGACGAACGGCTTCCAGACGCCGCCGGCCGAGCGCGCCAGTTCGAGCAGCGTCTTCGCGACGAGCGCGTCGGTCTCGAGCGGCAGCGCGTCGCTGATCGTCCCGAACCGATCGCCGGCCGTCCGCGACGGCTTCCCGTAGGTCGGGTCGTAGATCGCGAGCGCGGCGACGCCGCTGAGCACCGCCGCGGCGGCCAGTCCGGCAGCGCCGGTGAACGACCCGTTTAGCGGCACGAGCGCGGCGCGATCGGACGCGGCGGCTACCCACCCCGTTTGCCACGCAGCGATCGCGACGAGTCCGATTCCGAGTCCGATCGCCCACGTCGGAACTCCCCGCGTTCGGACGGCGATCAGCCCGACCGTCGCCACCGTCCCGACGGCGAAGACGAGCGACAGCGACAGCCAGAGCGCCAGCACTGCGACGGCGGCGCTCGAGAGCGTCGCTCCAGTCGTCAATTCCGACGCCGATGTGAGCACCTCGAGCGGCACCGCAGCGATCGCCATCGGCAACACGAAGACGAGCCCGTAGAACGCCGTATCCTTCAGCAGGAACAGGCCCAGCAGCCGGCGCCGCGAGAGCGGCAGCGTCGCCGCCGTCGACAGCACGAGCGACAGCCGGCCGAAGACGTTCTCGAGCATCGACGAGCCGGCGAGGGCGGCCGTTCCGCTGTAGAGGCCGAACCCGAACGCGAGGACGTGCAGCCCGGTCACGACGGTCCCGGCTGCGGTTCCAGTTTCGACGAGCGCGAACGCGCCCGCGGCGGTCAGCGCGGCGACGACCAGCGGGAAGCAGCCGAACCGCCAGCCGCCGAACAGCCGCGCGTGGAGGCGCCACTCCTCGCGGGCCAGCGCGAGGAAGACGGCCCGCGTGGACGCCCCCGAACGAGCGTCCGCCGTCATGGCTCGACCCGCTCGAGCGACGGCACGTCCCGCGTCTCGTCAGGATCGACGTGCTCGAGGAAGACGTCGAGCAGGGAGTCGTCCCCGGAACCGTCACCGAGGCCGTCCTCGAGCGTCCGCTCGGCGACGAGCCGGCCGTCGGCGACGATTCCGACCCGCGTACAGATCTCCGCGGCGACGTCGATGTTGTGCGTCGAGACGAAGACGGCGTTGTCGTCGGCGGCGTACGCCACGAGGAACCGCTTGACCTGCTCCTGGACGAGCGGGTCGAGGTTCGCCAGCGGCTCGTCGATCAACACCGCGTCGGGCTCGTGGAGGAACGCCTGCGCGATCATCACCTTCTGTTGCTGCCCGCGCGAGAGGTCGGTGTGGAGCGTGTCCAGCTTACTGCAGAACCCCAGCCGGTCGCTCCAGAGCTCCGTCCGCTCGCGGACGTATTCGGGCTCGAGATCCCGGACGTCGCCGACGAACTCGAGGTACTCCCGCGGCGTCAGGAAACTCGGCGGCGAGCCCCGTTCCGGCACGATACCGACGCGCCGGCGCGTCTCGATCGGCGCCGCGACCGGATCGCAGTCGAGCACCCGGACGTCCCCCGCGTCCGGACGGATCTGGCCGGTGAGCGCGCGGAGCGTGGTCGTCTTCCCCGCGCCGTTGGGCCCGAGAAAGCCGAAGACCTCGCCCCGGTCGACGTCGAAGGTCATCCCGTCGACTGCCTGAACGTCCCCGTACGATTTCGTCAACCCATCTACCCGTATGGATCCCATCCAGCGGCGATTATCAACGGTAGATAATAACTGTGCTGGGCAAGATCGACCGAGGGCGACGGTGTACCGAACGCGTTCGCTCGGTTTCGGTTCGCCGATGCCGCGCCACCGCGGAGCGACTCCGGTGGCGAGCCGCGACGCGGCTCAGAACTCGGTCCCGCGGCGCGCCCGCTGTCCCGCGTCGATCGGGTGTTTCTCCTTGCGGACGTTCGTGATCAGGTCCGCGCGCTCCTCGAGATAGCTCGGTTCGCTGTGACTGCCCGACAGCACGAGCTCGAGGTCGGCGGGCTTCTCCTCGATCAACTCGAGCACGTCGTCCTCGGTGATCAGGCCGCGGTCCGCAGCGTAGAGCACCTCGTCGAGGATCAGCATGTGGACGCCCTCGTCGGCGGGCCCGTCGAGCGGGAACGGCGTCTCGAGGTCGGCCTCGCCGGCGGCCGCGAGGAGTTCGCGTGCGCGCTCGAGGCCGGCTTGGGCCTGTGCCTCGTGGTCCTCCTCGTCGCTCCCGTCGGCCATGCCGTGCCAGCCGTAGTGGCCGAGGTTCTCGTAGCTGATGCCGGGCAGCGCCGCGATCGCGTTGTACTCGCCGCGGACGGCGTCGACGCTCGAGGCGCCGCCCTTCATGAACTGGAGCATGTGGACGCGGTAGCCGTGGCCCGCGGCGCGCACGCCCATGCCGAGCGTCGCCGTCGTCTTGCCCTTGCCGTCGCCCCACCAGACCTGCACGAGGCCGAACGCCTCGGGCGCGGCCGGTTCGATGCGCTCCGGTTCCGGCGTGCGTCCCCGGCCGGGCGTGTTCGCGACCGGGTCTGCGCCCGCGTTCACAGTTCCGTTCGAATCCGCGTTCGCGTCCGCTTCCCCATCTGCCTCGGCGGACGTACGCTCGTCGCTCATGAGCGACTCGTCGGCGCGCCGGCACATGTAGCCACCGACTGGCGTCGCCGTCCGTCGATCGCGGCGGCCGCAGCGGTCGCGGCACAGCGGGTTGTCATCGAACCGGCGATGCCGCTGCCGACCAAACGTGTCTTTAGGCCTCGCTCCTAACCCGTTCGCACCCAATGTCACTCGAGTTTTCGTCGTCCGACGATCCCGCCGGCCTCGAGTCGATCGTGGCCGCGCTCGACGACGACGCGTGCCGTCGGATCATCGCGGTGCTCGAGGAGCCGCTGACGGCCGACGAAATCGCCGACGAGGCGGATGTTCCCCTCTCCTCGACGTACAAGAAACTCGACCGGCTGGCCGACGCGGACCTGGTGACTGAAGCGAACGGGATCCGCCAGGATCCGAACGCCAAATCGCGGTACGTCGCGAACTTCGACCGGATCGCGATCAACCTCGGCGACGACCGGACGCTCCGCGTCGATATCGGCCGCGAGAAGCGAACGTCGCTCGACCTCTTTTCGGATATCGAGCAGGAGTTCTAACCCGTCGGCTCCGGCGACGGATTACGAGAACCGCGAGGCGATGTCGGCCTCGGTGATGATCCCCACCGTCTCGCCCGCCTCGGTGATCATCACCGCCTTGTAGTGCTCGAGCAGGTTACTGATCTCGTCTAGGGTCGCGTCCTTCGAGACGGTCGGGAAGCTCTCGCTCATGTGTTCCTCGACGGGTTCGTCGCGCGCTTGGGAGTCGAGGTGGACGAGATCGCTCTCGCTGATCGAGCCGACGGGGATGCCCTCCTGGATGACCGCGAGCTGGGAGTAGGCTTCCTCCTCCATCTTGCGCGCGGCCTCCTTGACGGCGTCGTTCGGCGAGACGCTGACGACGCTCTCGTTCATCAGATCCGCCGCGCGGACGACGTCGCTTTCGGCCTGCTCCAAGGCGTTGACGATCCGGCGGAGCGTCGAGAGCCGCGGGTCGACGTCGCCGCCCTCGATGCGCGCGATCAGCGGCTGGGAGACGTCGGCCTTCTCGGCGAGTTCGCTCTGGGTCAGCCCGAGTTCGGTGCGACGCTGGCGCAGGTCGGCGGGCGTCGGGAGTTCCATACGCATAGATAACTACCGGTTATCAAAAGTACTTTGGGTCGACCCAGTACTCGCGGCGGGTCGGCGAGCGGAGACGTTACTCGTCTTCGGGAACCTCGACGACCTCCACGACCGACAGGGGGACGTCGCGCAGCGCGCCGCCGACCTCGCTCTTGGCGATTCGCGAGGCGTGTTCCTCGCCGTCGGCGTTGTAGACCTCCATCTCGAGGGCCAGACCCACGAGCGCGGTGTCGGCCGCGATGAAGGCGGAGTCGAAGGGCTCGCCGCAGGCGGGACAGCCCGTCGCGCCGACCTCGACCTCGACGTAGTCCATGTCTTCGCTGTTGAGTCGTTTCCCGGCTTCGCTGACGGCGACGCCGATCGCGTCGTCGATCTCCTCGACGTCACGGACGAGCCATGCAGCTTCCATCGCGACGAGATAGTTGCCCATACGCGATACTCGGCCCGAGGGGTTTCCTGCTTTGCGGTTCGTCGCCGTCGGCGGCGGTAGTGGCACGAATACGCGTGCCACGGCGCTGCCGAGCGCGCCCGCGACTCGGATAATTCTCATAAGTTACGAGAATCGGCCGGATCGATTCCCGTCTGCATAGCCGGATTTCGCCGCGAGTACGCCTCGAGTTGTCCGAACCGAAAGCCAGGTTGAATCGCACGACGGCGGCGACCCAATAATAAACTAACTATAATTATAGTTTTGAGCACCCAAGAAAGCTTATATACGACCCTCGTCTGAACCACGGCTGAACGCTGATGATATCCCGCGTGTACCGCGCGACCCTGTTCGCACTGTACCAACTGTGTATCGTGGTCGGTATCCTCGCGATGCCGCTCGCGGTCGCCGCCCGTCAGGCTGGACTGTCCCTCCCGATCCACCGCGTCCTCGAGAACGTCGAGGACGCATACGAGGCCACCCAATCCTAATCCGAACTGAACACACGGCGCCGTTCTGTCGCTTTTCTATCGACGAGCGACCTCCGTCTCCTCCCCGTGACCGACACCCGCTGAAACGCGTCCGAACAAGCTTGATTTCGACGGTTTCGCGATGTTCGAGCGCCGACTGCGCCGTTACCGATAGTAGCGGAAACGACCGTGGTGAACGCCGGCCTTTTATACCGTTCCGGCCGTAAGGTTCCGTCAATGCGTACGCCTCAACACAACTCCGACTTCTCCCGGACGGTCGACCAGTTGGCCGACGACACCGACCCCTACGCGCCGGAAGTCGGGCGCATGCCCCAGAACGATCTTTCGATGAACGATCTTGACAACGTCAACAAGACGGGGACGACGACCATCGGCATCACGACCACCGACGGCGTCGTCATCGCGACGGACATGCGCGCCAGCCTCGGCGGCCGGTTCGTCTCGAACAAGAACGTCCAGAAGGTCGAGCAGATCCACCCGACCGGCGCCTTGACCCTCGTCGGCAGCGTCGGCGGCGCCCAGTCGTTCATCTCGACGCTGCGGGCCGAAGTCAACCTCTACGAGTCCCGCCGCGGCGAGAACATGAGCATCGACGCGCTGGCGAGCCTCGCGGGCAACTTCGCCCGCGGCGGCCCGTTCTTCGCCATCCACCCCATCCTGGGCGGCGTCGACGAGGACGGCAGCCACGTCTTCAGCATCGACCCCGCCGGCGGCGTCATGGAGGACGACTACACGGTCACCGGCTCCGGCATGCAGCTGGCCTACGGCCTGCTCGAGCAGGAGTACGAGGACGACCTCTCGAACGACGAGGCGACGACCATCGCCGCCAGCGCGATCAAGTCCGCCGCCGAGCGCGACACCGGCTCCGGTAACGGCGTCTTCCTCTGTGAAATCACCGACGAGGGCGTCGACATCCACGGCCACCACGACTTCGACGAGGTCGTCTAAGGCCCCAGTACCGGTCGACCCGACTGCTTTTCCGGGTTCGCTCTCGCTTTTCGTCCGTCACTGTCACCGCGCTCGAGCGGTGCGTGTAGCGGGCGGTGTTGCGGTTTATTCGCTCTGATCAGCGCGCTAGCGGCCGCTATCTACGAAACGGAGACTGAAAACTGAACCGCGAATCGAAATCGAAATCGAAACCGAAACCGAAACTGAAACTGGTCCCGCAGCGCCCGCGTCAGTCCGCCCGCGGGGTCACTTCGGCCTCGAGGTCGGGCATCTCGACCGTCTCCGCGCGGCCGGACTCGCTCGAGCGGTAGATCGCGTCGATGACTCGCTGGACGGTCAGCGCCTCCGCGACCGTGTTCGTCTCCGGCGGAGCGTCGGATCTGATCGCGCGGAGGAACTGCTCGTCCTGCTGCGCGTAGCCGGTCATCGACTCCTCGCCGGTCAACTGGATGTCCGCGTAGTGGTCGGAGCCGGCGGTGCCGGTCTCGAGCAGCTTGAGGTTCGTGTCGCCGATCTCGAACTGCGCGCCGCCCTCGGTGCCGCGGATGCGGAAGTCCATGCTCTCCTCGCGGTTGGTCGCCCACGCGGCCTCGAGCGAGACCGTCGTGCCGTCGGCACAGCGGATGAAGGCGCTGACCGAGTCGTCGACCTCGTAGGTCTCGCTCTCGGCGTCCCAGTTGTCGCCGAAGCCTTCGGGATCGGCGTACTCCTCGCGGGTGCCGAACGTGGTTCTGGCCGTCCCCGAGACCTCGACGATCTCGGGGAAATCGAGCGCGTAGAGGGCGAGATCGAGCGCGTGGACGCCGATATCCAGCAGGGCGCCGCCGCCGGCGAGATCGGGGTCGGTGAACCACGAGCCCGGGCCGGGGACGCCCCGCCGGCGCACGTAGTTGGCCTCGACGTGGGTGAGCTCGCCGAAGCGGCCGCGGGCGTGCTGTTCCTCGAACATGACCATCGAGGCCGCGTGGCGGTTGTGGAAGCCGACCATACAGATGGCGTCGCTCTCGGCGGCCGTCCGGGCGACCCGCTCCGCGCTCTCTAGGGTGTGTGCGAGGGGTTTCTCGACGAGAACGTGGCGACCCGCCTCGAGCGCGGCGACGGTGATCGGTTCGTGGAACCGGTTGGGCGTCGTCACGATCACCGCGTCGACGTCGTCGTTCTCGAGGAGGTCCTCGTGGGTTTCGTAGGTCGCTGCGTTGAACTCATCGGCGAACCGCTGCTGTTGCTCGGGGACGAGGTCGGCGCCGGCGACGACCGAAGCGCCCAGTTCCTCGACGGCTCGGGCGTGTAGGTGTCCCATACCGCCCAGGCCGACGACGCCGATACCGATGTCGTCGCCGCTCACGCGTCGTCACCTCGCGTCTCGGGGAGGGAGGAAGTCTCTGTACGGGAGGCGGGCGACCGGCGAGAAAAACCTCGTTTCGATCCCATAGGCGGGCGGTTCCAGTTCATACAGAAACGCGGTCAGCAACCGAAATAAGAGTTGTGACTGATTACGCTCTCTCCGTGGGATTCATTCAGGTATTAAGATAGTTTTCCCGGAATCGGGCGGTGAAATGCGGGTAAAAATAATATCTTATATCCTGACTCTCACACAAATCGACCGGCCGACCTAAGGGGATCGAACGGCCACACGGGGATAATGGTCACCGTTACCGTCTGGAACGAGTTCCGACACGAGCAGGAAGACGAAGACGCCGCCGCCGTCTATCCGGACGGCATCCACGCGACGCTCGCGGACGCCCTCGAGGGGCACGACCCCGTCGACGAGGTGCAGACGGCCACGCTCGACGAACCCGAACACGGCCTTACGGAGGACGTACTCGAGGCAACGGACGTCCTGTTCTGGTGGGGCCACATCGCCCACGACGAGGTCGAAGACGAGATCGTCGACCGCGTCCAGGAGCGCGTCCTCGAGGGCATGGGGCTGATCGTGCTCCACTCCGGACACTTCTCGAAAATTTTCAAGCGCCTCATGGGGACGACCTGCGACCTCCAGTGGCGCGAGGACGGCGCCACCGAACGGCTCTGGGTCGTCGATCCCGGCCACCCGATCGTCGACGGCATCGACGAGTGCATCGAACTGCCCCAGACCGAGATGTACGGCGAGCCGTTCGACGTGCCCGAACCCGACCGCCTCGTGTTCACGAGCTGGTTCGAGGGCGGCGAGGTCTTCCGCAGCGGCTGTTGCTACCAGCGCGGGAAGGGCCGAATCTTCTACTTCCGGCCGGGCCACGAAACGTTCCCTATCTACGAGAACGAAGAAATCCGTCGCGTCCTCCGCAACGCCGTCGAGTGGGCGAGTCCGCGGGAGGGATCGCCGCGGACGTTCGGCGAGCGCGAGTAGCTCGTCTACGCTACAGTTCCCGCCGTCCTTCGTCGGTAATCACGCTCTCGAGCAGCTCGACCGGCGTCGCGTCGTAGTTGGGGTTCTCGACGGCGAATCCCTCTGCCGGCTCGGGCATGACCTCGCTGCCCGACCGGAACTCGTTCTCGAAGACGAACCCCTCGCTGACGATCTTCGACGCCGAGCCGACCACCGTGACCGGCACGTCGAGGCGGTTCGCCGTCGAGGCGATCGGGAACGTGCCGACGCGGTTGTAGAGCGTGTCCTCGACGATGCAGTCCATCCCGACGACGACGCGGTCGCACTCCTCGAGGTAGACGCCGTGGGCGTTGTCGGTGATCAGCGTCGTGTCGACGCCCTCGAGATCCGCGAGGGTGCGTGCGGTCTTGCGGCCGATGTACCTGGGTCGGGCTTCGGTGACGTACACGTCGAGGGTCTTGCCGGCCGCAGTCGCCTGCTCTAAGGCCTCGATCACCGTCGAGGAGTAGTCGTGGGTCAACAGGGTTGCGCCGTCCTCGAGGTGCTCGACCGTGTTCTCGGCGGCCAGTCGTTTCCCGGATTCGACCCGCGAGACGACGGCGTCGATCTTCTTGGCGGTGAGTTCCTTGCCCTCCTCGACGGTGTCCGGATCCGCGTCGGTGACGTCTTTGACGATCTCCCGGATCGCAGTCTGAAGCGAGGCGTGGGAGGGGTTCGCACGCCGGAGCACGGTGCCGTTGCGCTCGAGGTCCCGGAGGTACTCGTCGACGGTGGCGAACTCTCGATCGAGCAGCTCCTCGAGCGCCTGAGCCGCGTGGACCGCGACCACCGAGGAGCTGTGCGTCTGCATTTCCTGAATCTCCTCGACCGTCTCGTCGATCATACTGAAGGGGTTTCCCGTCAGCGGCAAAGGTGTTCCGGGTGTCGGCAGTTGGCGGGACCGAGCGCCGATTGCGACGCTACTCGGTCGCCTCGAATCCGAAGATCTGCTGCAACTCGCGTTCGATCCGGTCGACGAGTTCCTCGAGGACGGCCTCGAACTGTTCGTGGTCGGCGACGCTGCCGACGCGATCCTCGACGTCGTCGGGGAGTTCGACGCGGAACTCGCCGTCCCCCTCATAAAATGGCTCGCTCTCCGCGAGTACCTGCCGGTCGATCGCCTTCAGCACCGTCGAATCGTACTTCCCGTGCAGTTGCTGGTAGGCGTTGGAGTAGGCCGCCTCGAGTTCCTCGAAGTAATGCACGTACTTGTCCTCGAACTTCGCGGGGTCGAACTCGGCGCTCCCGTTGCTCATGGTCGTTCTGAGGGCGCGAGGGGGTAAACGGTTGGGAACCGACTCGAGCCGCGCCCGCAGGCTTACGTCCGTCACGCGCCTAGGGCCGGCGATGACCGACACCGACACCGTCACCGTCCGCTACACCTGTCCCCACTGCGGCGCCGTCGTCAGCCTCGAGCGGCCGCCGGATCTCGCGGACCGCTCGGTCACCAAAGTCCGACAGCCCGGCTGGGAGTACGCCGCCCCGGACGACCCCGACCGCGAGTCGGCCGACGGGATCGAGTTTCTCTGCGGCGAGGACGGTCCCGTAACCGACCTCGAGGGCGAGCCGGTCGAGGGCTGCGGCCGCCCGTTCTACCTCAACTTCGTCCGCTACGAGCAGGGCGTCGAACTCGAGCCGGATCCGCCGACGTACGGCGGGCCGCGGTTCGATTTTAACGCGTAAGGGGGAAGACAACGTGTTCGAACGGCGGGTAGCCGCGGCGGTCGAATCGCAAGCGATGCACCCGCGAGCGACGGCAGGAGCGAGCGGCTTTTTTGGTCCAGATTTTTGCAAGCGGTTTGAGCGAGCGACGCGAGCGAAAACCCGCAGCAAAAAGGTGGGAACACAACCCTTTTCGACGCCGGGAAGTACACTCTTCTATGGACGAAGACGCCGTTCGCGACCGCCTCCGGACGGTCGAGGATCCGGAACTCGGCGACGACATCGTTTCGCTCGGACTCGTCAACGACATCGCCGTCGACGGCGACGAGGTCTCGGTCGACTTGGCGCTGGGCGCGCCCTACTCGCCGACCGAATCGGACATCGCCGCCGAAGCCCGCGAGGTGCTCATCGAAGCGGGACTCGAGCCCGACCTCTCCGCGAGCGTTCCCGATCGAGACGACCTCTCGAGCGACGAGCAGGTGCTTCCGGGCGTCAAGAACGTCATCGCCGTCGCCTCCGGGAAGGGGGGCGTCGGGAAATCGACCGTCGCCGTCAACCTCGCTGCGGGACTCTCCCAACTCGGCGCGCGGGTCGGCCTGTTCGACGCCGACGTCTACGGGCCGAACGTGCCGCGGATGGTCGACGCCGACGAGCCGCCGATGGCCACCGAGGACGAGACGCTGATGCCGCCCGAGAAGTACGGCGTGAAGCTGATGAGCATGGCCTTCCTCACGGGCGAAGACGACCCCGTCATCTGGCGCGGTCCAATGGTCCACAAGGTCATCACCCAACTCACGGAGGACGTCGAGTGGGGCCACCTCGACTACCTCGTCGTCGACCTTCCCCCCGGAACTGGTGACACCCAACTAACCATGCTCCAGACGATGCCCGTCACCGGCGCGGTCATCGTGACGACGCCCCAGGACGTCGCCCTGGACGACGCCCGCAAAGGACTGGAGATGTTCGCCCAGCACGACACCGTCGTCCTCGGCATCGCCGAGAACATGTCCTCGTTCGCCTGCCCCGACTGCGGCAGCCAGCACGACATCTTCGGCTCCGGCGGCGGCCGGGAGTTCGCCGACGAACACGACATGCCGTTCCTCGGCTCGATCCCGCTGGATCCGAGCGTCCGCGAGGGCGGCGACAGCGGCAAACCGACCGTCCTCGACGACGACAGCGAGGTCGGCGAGTCGTTCCGGACGATCACCGAGAACGTCGCGAACAACACGGGGATCGTCCACCGGCGCAGCGTCTCCCAATCGCAGCGAGCGGCGTCTCGGAGCGATGACTGAGAGCGACGCGACTACTGACGAACCGGCGGAGGACGACGCCGAGGAGTTCGACCCCGACCCCGAGCGCGTCGAACTCCTCCGGAAGGTCGCCGACGACGTCCGCGGCGAGACCAGCGAGAGCAAACAGCTCGCGAACATCCTCTACCGGACCAGCGACCTCTACGACGAGGACGAGGAGACGACGCCCGAGGAGATCGTCCGCAACGTCAAGTTCATTCTCGAGGTCAACGAGCGCGGCGGCCTCGGTCGCTGACCGACTTCGGCCGCCAGCCGCGTCGCTTTTGGTGGCTCCGCTCGAGACGCGAGTGTGGACGCGAATCAGCAACGGCGGGCGAACCCGTTCAACATGGACGAGCAGTGTCGGAACTGTCCCGCGCTCTGCGAGACGCGCGCGCAGGTCGTCCACGGCTACGGCGACGTCGGCGCGGACTTCCTGTTCGTCGGCGAACAGCCGACGTCGGCGGCCGACGAGACGGGCGTTCCGCTCGTCGCCGGTCCGGACGGGGATGCGGAAGCCGAAACCGGCGGCGCCGACCTCCGCCGCATCCTCGAGCGCCTCGCCCTCTGCGACGCGACCTCCCCGCGCGAGGAACCGCTCCTCGAGAACGTCTACTGTACGAACCTCACCCGGTGTCGCGAGCCCGAGCGGCCGCCGACCGACGAGGAGATCGGCAACTGCGAGCCCTATCTCAACGCCGAGATCCGGATGATCAACCCCGAGATCCTGATTCCGGTGGGTGAGCGCGCGCTCACGGAACTGGGCAAGGAGTACACGACGACGCCGGTCGAGGAACTCGAACTGTCGGACGCCCACGCGACGACGATCCGCGGCCGCGGGTTCGAACTCGTCCCCATGATCGCCCCGCCGGAGCAGACCGACGAGCAGACCCAGGCGTGGGTCGAACACTTCGCCGAACTGATGGCCTCGGACTACCGCCAGACGAAGGGGCGCCAGGGTCGGTAACGGAGCCGATGATGTGAGCGGTGTACTAGCTGGACGGCGGAGAATTACGCCCGGCGCAGAAACGTCCGGAGCTCCGCGAGCGCGGCGTCGTACGCGTCGCGAAACACGTAGTGTCCGGCGTCGGGTACGTGCACGAGCCGTTCGCTGGCCAACCGCTCGGCTGCGTTCAGGTCCGACGTTCGGTCCGCAACGTCGAGGTCCGGACGCAGGCTCAGCGTCGGACAGGTAATCTCGTCGAACGTTTCTACGACCAGCCGGTGCTCCTGCGCGTACATCGCGACGCGCGGACTACACTCGCCGGTCGCGACGGCGAGCCGGCGGATCTGTTCCGGTTCGGCGTCGACGTCGTCGTAGTGCTGGTCGATCCGCTCCTCGAGCGAGAGGTCCTGCGCCTCACGGACGAGTTTCCGGCTCCGCTCTCGAGCCGTTTCCATATCCATTTGCGGCGCCTCGCGGAACCGAGCGGGCGCCTCGAGCACGAGTGCGCGCGGGAGGTCGGGGTGATCTGCGGCTGCGCACGCGACCGTCGCGGCGCCCATCGAGTGGCCGACGAGTACCGGATTCGGCAACCCCAGTTCGTCGACGATCCCGACGAGGTCCGCGACGCGGTTGGTCATGTCGTAGCCGGTTTCGGGGGCGTCCGTGCGGCCGTGGCCGCGGGCGTCGTACGCGATCACCTCGTAGTCGTCGGCCAGTTCCGAGCCGAGTCGGACCCAGCGCCGCCCGTTGTCGTACATCCCGTGGGCCAGGACGACCGGCGGCCCCTCACCCGTCCGGTAGTACTGGTGGTCGATGCCGTTGGCGGAGACCGTGCCGGCGGTCCATTCCTCGGGGAGGTCCATGCGGACGACTACCTCGAGGCGGCGGATGAATGTTGTTACACTGTCACCAATCCCACTGCGGATTCGCGGCTCGGTTCGTCCCTCCAAACGTGGCGAGTTACCAGTACGGCGTTTGCAGCCGTCCGCCGCCGCGGACGCCGAGTGCGGTCAGCGCACCGACGACCGAGATCGCGACGAGGGCCGTTCCGACCGACGGCGCGCGTAACTCGAGGCTGCCGGACGAGCCGACTAGGTAACCGCTGGCGACGCCGTAGAGGCCCGCGAGTCCGAGGAGGACGAGCGTCAGTACGCCGACCGCACCGGCGATCGTTCGGGTGTCCATGGCGGTTCGTCCGCTACGCATCCCACGACCGTAATCGTCGGGGTGTGCGGTTTAGGTTCGTCCTCGAGGCCGCCCGCGTTCGCCTCCGAGTCCGAAACCGAGTCGGAGAAGCGCCGCGTTCAAGGACGCCGCCGTCGGAGTATCCGTATGATCGTCGTCGTTCCCGTCGATCCGCCGCGGGAGGGACTCGTCCTCCCGTCGCTCGTCGAGACCACGCCGCTGACCGCCGCGGAGGCGGCTTCGCTGTACGAAGCCGCCGTCGCGGACGTACTGTATGCCGTCGCCTCGAGCGGCGGCGACCTGCTGGTCAACTACCGCGACGAGGAGACGCTGCCCGACGAGTTCGCCGGCGCGGAGTTCGACGATCCGGAGACCGAGGTTCGGGAGTTGGCGGCCGCCGCCCTCGAGACGACCGACGACGTGCGCTTCGAACGGCAGGTCGGCTCGAGTCACTCGGCGCGGATCGGCAACACCGTCACGCACCTGCTCGAGCGCGAGGAGGCCGGGAGCGTCGGCGTGCTCGAGCCGACGGCGCCGCTGGTGAGTCGCTCGGAGATCGATTCGGCGGCGATGTCGCTGCGGCGCTACGACGCGATTCTCGGGCCGTCCACTGGCGGCCGAGCGTACGTCGCCGGCTTCACCGAGCCGATCGATTTCGCCGATGCGTACGCGACGCCCGAACTGTCGACGCTCGCCGACCGCAGCCAGGACGCCGGTCTGAAACTCGGATTCGCGCCGATGGTACCGGACGTGCGGTCCGAGTCGGGGCTGTGCGCGACGATCGCGGGTCTCGAGGCGCGGCGGGCGGCCGATCGACCGGGTGCAGCGGCGACGGCCGCCGTGGTTGACGAACTCGGGTTGGTGGTCGGCGAGGACGATTCGCTCGAGCGGCAGTAGACCGATAACCATTTTTGAGCGGACGCGGTACGAGGTGGTGAGGTGGGGTAGCGAAGCGGCCCAACGCGCCTGCCTTGAGAGCAGGTGGCTGTATAGCCTCATGGGTTCAAATCCCATCCCCACCGCTTCTGCGACGAACATTACGCGAGGAGCGGAGCGTGGACACTGGGATTTGAATCAGGGAGGAGTTTCGTTCCGACCGTGGTTCAAATCCCATCCGAACCGTATTTTGCCGCGAACAAACTCGTGAGCGGCAGATACGATATGGTGGGATTTGAATTAGACTGAGGTTCTGCGAGCATTGCGAGCAGGTTCTCGGGCGTCGTTCAAATCCCATCCCCACCGTTCTGTCGCGAGCAAATTCGTGAGCGACGCGACGGTCCGGACCGCCGAAAGCGGTCGAAGCCGTCCGCGGGTTGCGTCTGTCGCCCGGATACTATTGGGGACGGATCCCGAACTCGAGGTATGGAAACCGTCAACGTCGATTCTGCGACCGCGGGCGAGCCGACGGGCCGACCGTCGGTCCGATCGCCGCGGCGGTCGCGGGCACGGAGGTGGCACCGATGGTAGATTTCGCGCTCTCCGGCGCGCGGCTCGCCGGCGCGTTCGTGTTGGTCGCGCTGAACGGCTTTTTCGTCGCCGCGGAGTTCGCCTACGTTCGCGTGCGATCCTCGGCCGTCGAGCAGATGGTCGCGGAGGGGCGGTCGGGCTCGGCCCTCCTGGCGGACGCCGTCGACAACTTAGACGACTACCTCGCGACGACGCAGCTGGGGATCACCATCGCCTCGCTGGGGCTGGGGTGGCTCGGCGAACCGGCCGTCGCGGCGCTGCTCGAGCCGGTCCTCGCGCCGCTCCTTCCCGAGGGGGTACTCCACCTGGTCTCGTTCGCGGTGGGCTTCGGGTTCATCACCTTCCTCCACGTCGTCTTCGGCGAACTCGCCCCGAAGACGATCGCCATCGCGCAGGCCGAGCGGGTCGCCCTGCTGGTTTCGCCGCTGATGAAGTTCTTCTACTACATCTTCTTCCCCGGAATCATCGTCTTCAACGGGACGGCGAATCGCTTCACGCGACTGCTCGGCGTTCCGCCGGCTTCGGAGACCGACGAGACGCTCTCCGAGACGGAACTGCGGACGGTGCTCGCCCGGTCCGGACAGAGCGGGGAGATCGACACGAGCGAAGTCGAAATGATCGAGCAAATCTTCGAACTCGACGACAGCGACGTCCGGGACGTGATGGTCCCGCGCCCAGACGCCATCACCGTCGCCAGCGATCGCCCGGTCGCGGAGGTTCGGTCGCTGATTCTCGAGTCCGGCCACACCCGGTATCCGGTGGTCGACGCCGACGATCCCGATCAGGTGGTGGGCTTCGTCGACGCCAAGGACGTGCTGCGGGCGCTCGACGCCTCGAGCTCGGACTCGGACGCGATCACCGCCGGCGACATCGCCCGCGACCTGCCGATCGTCCCCGAGACGACGTCGGTCGTCGACCTGCTCGAGCAGTTCCAGCGCGAGCGGGTCCAGCTGGCCGCGGTCATCGACGAGTGGGGCGTCTTCGAGGGCTTGGTCACGGTCGAAGACGTCCTCGAAGAGGTCGTCGGCGACCTCCGCGACGGGTTCGACGCCGACGAGCCGTCGATCGACAGCCGCGGGGACGGCACCTACGTCGTCGACGGCGGGGTCACGGTGTCGACGGTCAACGAACGGCTGGATACGGATTTCGAGGCCGACGAGTTCGGCACCATCGGCGGCCTCGTCCTCGACCGACTGGGACGCGTGCCGGAGGTCGGCGACCGGATCGAGGTCGACGACTACGCGCTCGAGGTCGCCGCTGTCGAGGGGTCTCGGGTCGACTCGCTGGTGGTCCGCGAGGAGCCGCGGACCGCGGAATCCTCCGAGTGACGATCCGCGAGGATCGGCGGCTCCGTCTCGGCGGGTCGACCGAGCGTCTCCGATCCGAGCGACTCGTTCGTCGCGATTCGATCCCGTAGATTCATTTTCCGCGACGACGATCGATCTAGCATGTCAGATAATGACTTGCACGAGGAACAGAAACCGTTAAAGCGAGAGTACGAAACGAACCCGGAGGCGGCACAGCTCACCCTCACGGCGACCGGCGAGGAGCAGGACGACGCTCGAGCGTGCAACGTCGACATCGGGCGCGCGATCTACGAAGCCGAGTTACACGAGGGGGCCGGCGGGCCCGGAACCGGCGCGTGCTCGGGCGATCTCCTGCTGGGGGCGCTGGCGGCGTGCTCCCAGCTCACGGCCCAGGCCGTCGCGGAGAACTTCGACATCGGAGACGACGTTGATATCAGCGTCGAGGCCAGCGGCGACCTCGATCTCCGGGGTACGATGGGCGTCGACGAGGACGCGCCGGTCGGCTTCGAGGACCTTCGACTCGACGTCACGGTCGAGGGCGATATCGGCGAGGAGACGAAGGCGGCGCTGCGGAAGTACACCGAGCGATACTGCGTCGTGTATCAGACCCTCGAGAACCCGCCGGATGTCGAGACGGAGTGGACGTTCGGAGAATGAAGAGGAAGGAGCGAGGTCGCAGGGACGCGCGAGCCGGCGTCGGCCCGGGTCGACCGTCTCACTGCGACTCGAGTCGCGGCTACGCGTACGACAGTTCGAGTTCGAGCGCGCGCTCGAGCAACTCGTCGTCGTAGTAGTCGCCGGTCTGGTCCGGACGCCGTTCGTCGATCGCCCGCACCGTCCGCACCGTGTTCACGAAGTTCTTGAACGTCGCCTCGTCGACCATCTGGCCGTCGATGGTCACCGCGCCGGTGCCCTCGCGTTTGGCCTCGTTGAACCGCTCGATCTTATGCACGTCGCGCTCGAGTTCGTCGGGCGTGGGCATGTGGATCGTGTTGGCCTGGATCGTCTGCTTTGGGTACAGCGACCACGATCCGTCTAGGCCCAGTCGGGCCTCGTGCTCGATCTGGTCGGCGTACTCCTCTGCGTTGTAGTAGGTCAGGCCGGCCCGTTCCTTGAACAGGTCGTCGAACGGCCCGCCGATCGAGAGCAGGCCCGCGGCGCTGGCCTCGTTCGAGAGCGCCTCGAGCAGGCCGTCCCAGCGCGGCCGGCCGTCGCCTAAGTCGCGGCCGCCGAGTTCGGCGGTGTAGTCGACGGGGCCGAAAACCAGCGCCGTGAGGCGGGAATCCTCGCCGAACTTCGCGATCTCGCGAAGATCCGAGCGAGCCCGGCCGGTCTCGACGATGATCGAGAGGCCGATCGAACCGTCGGGATAGCCGTGCTCGCGCTCGGCCTCCGCGACGGCCTCGGCGGCCCGCCGGACGTCCTCGAGGCGGCCGACCTTGGGGACGACGACGCCCTCGATCTCGTCGCCGATCGCGCTCGCGAGCCGGTCGATCTGCTCGCGGCCCTTCTCGCGGTAGGTCCCGTCCTCGTAGCTCCACTCCACGCGGGGCCAGATCTCGCCGGGGAACTCGTACCGAGGCACCTGCTCGATCGTGTTCTCGAGGCCCTCGGCCTTCATGTCGGGCGCGGTCCCGTCCTCTAAGTCGGGCACGAGCCAGTCGGGGGCCTGGAAGCCGTCGGCCTCGAGGCCGGAGGTGAGGTACTTCGCCGAGTCGTCTTTGGGAACGGCGGCCGGTGCGGTCTGGAAGGTTCGGCAGAGTCGGATGTCAGTGTCGTTGTCGTCAGTCGTCATCTGTGGGTTCTGTGTACGTTGGGATGGGGGTGTCGTGATCGGGCGTCGTCGGTGCGCTATCGGGATCGCTTCCGGATCTCTGCAGTTCGAATACCCGAGTAGACGGGCTCGTCGCGCTGATTGAACGCGACGTGCTCGAAGCGGACCGTCCCCGCTTCGTCCGGTGAACTCGAGTCGTCCTCGGCCTCGAGCACCCGCGTGAACGCGTAGACGGTGTCGCCGGGCGTGACGAAGGTGTGGAACGACTCGTCGTCGAAGCCGACTTCGCGCCACGTTTGTTCGTCCGAGCGGGCGTGGCCGAGCGCGGTCGAGCGGGTCACGTCGCCGTAGGTGACGATGTCGCCCGAGGGCGCGTCGGCCATCGCGTCGGCGTTGTGGTGCTGTTTGGCCGTGTTGAGCGTCGCCAGCGGCAGCGCGGCGACGGTGACGTCGTCCTGCGTGCGGCCGCGCTCGTGGCGGTAGGCGACGGCGGCGTCGCGGTCGGCGGCGTCCTCGAGCGCTTCCGCGAAGTCCTCGAAGTAGCCGCCGCCGGGGGTGACGAAGGTTTCGGGGAGGTCGGGGGTGGGGTCGTCGCCGTCGCCTTGATCCTCGGCCGCCGTCGCGCCGCTCCCGTCCGTCTCGATCGGTTCGCGACGCGGAATCATGTTCGTACGCTCGTAGGAGCACAGCACCTCGTCCGTCGCGGCGTCCCGCCCGCGCGTCCGCCAGGTGACGATGCCGTACTGGGGACGGGAGCTCGAGGTCGCCGTCCCGACGACCTCGCTCTCGACCCGGAGTTCGGTGCCCGGCGAGACCGGCGCGCCGGGAAACCGTACGTCGGTGCGGCCGAGGAAGTAGCCGCCCTTCTCGCTCAGATCCTCGACGGTGGTGCCGAGCGTCGCCGCGGTGAGGTAGTCGGGGTGGATCGGCGGTTCGTCGAACCCGCGCTCCCGCGCCGCGTCCGTGCGCCAGTAGGCCGGATCGTGGTTCAGCGTCTGACTCATCCAGGCCTCGTTGCCCCAGCGGGTGAGCCGGAGGCCGGGGTCGTGCTCGAGGAGGTCGCCCTCCGCGAAGTTCTCGAAGTAGTTGCCCTTCTCCTTCGTCTCGGCGCGCTCGAGGGCCTGCGCGAACGTATCGGGATCGGTCCACTCGATCGAGTCGTCGTCAGTCATCGGCGGTCACCTCGTCCGTCGCGGCGTCCGCTCGAGATTGTTCGGCTCGCTCTCGCCGCGCAATCGTCCGCCGCATCTCGTTCTCGACGATCATGTAGCCCTCGTCGAACCCCATGCCGGGTTTCGCGAGCACCTGCGCGGCGTCGGTCGCCAGCGCCACGTGCGCGCAGGCGCGTGCGGACGTTTCGGTTTCGTTGCAGGTGCCGCCCAGGTAGGCGCGGGTGTCGGTCCCCTCGCAGTAGCGAACCGCCCGCCCGCTGCGGTGGATCCCGCCCAGATCGGGAGTCTTGATCTGCACGAGGTCGGCCGCGCCCGCGTCGACGAACGCCCGCACGTCCTCCAAGGTATTGCACCACTCGTCGGCGACGATGTCGACGTCGACGCCGGCGTCTCGCAGTCCCTCGCGCAGTTCGACCATCGCCGCGATCTGCTCGGCGCGGCCGCCGGCGTCCATCGGCCCCTCGACCTGGATCGGGTACGGCGCGGCGGCTTCCTCGAGATCCGCGAAGTAGTCCACGACTTCGGCGCGGTCGTACGGCGCGCCGAAGATCTCGCCGATCATCCCGTAGACGTCGATGTGGAAGCGCGGCTCGTAGCCGTCGGGGCCCAACTCCTGCGAGCGGGTCCGGAGCCACTCGACGTACTCGAGCAGGGTCTCCCCGTCCTCGCCGATCTTCTCGCGGCTGTTGATGAGCCCGTGGGGCAGGACGGGGACGCCCTTGACGAACATCTTCTCGGCGTTGGTGTAGCGGTCGTCGCCGGACTGGCCGAAGACCGGCACCGGCTCGGTTGCCGGTTCGGTCTCGAGGGCGTCGGCGAGCACGTCGGTTCTGGTCGTCCCCGTCGCCGAGGCGGCCGCGGCCAGCAGCGCCTGCGAGACGCCGTAACGGATCGCCGTGTGGAGCCGATCGCCGTCTACCTGTAGCTCCTCGAGCGTCTCCGCGTTCGCGAGGAACTCGGTGGCGTCCCGGCCCTCGAGCGCCTCTGCAACTGGGCCCTCGACGAGGGGCGCGTACTCCTCGGCCCGAAACAGCGGATCGCGGCCGCCGGCGCCGGAGTACTGCACCGCGGCGCAGTCGCCCCGGACGACGGTGCCGTCCTCGAGTTCGACGTCGACGATGAGCGTCTCGCCGGCCTGTCGGATTTCGTCGAACCCCTCCATGACGGGCTCGCCGTCGTAGGTGAACCCGTCCTGCTGGGCGCCCTGCTTGATCGCGCGCTGGTCGTCGAAGAAGAACCCGGAGTACCCGGGCGTCGCGTGGATCGCCGTAATCCGTGTCTCGGTCGTCATTAGATATCACCCTGGGAGGTCGATTGCGACCGCGACTGCGGTCGGCCGATGAGCTTCCCGTCGCTGATCGCGTCGACGTCGTCCGCGACCATGCGGAACGACTGGTCGCGGCCCTCGGTGTCGGCGCGCCGAGAGAGCCGGGCCTTGTGGATCTCCTTGATGTCGTCGTCCATCGCGAGGTCGCCCCACTCGAAGATGCGGACGCGACCGTCGTCGTCCCGGGCGGGGAGCACGGCCCCTTTCGCGCTATCGCTGGGCGCGAACGGGACGTCGAGCGCGCCGGTGTCGAAGGCCTTCAACGTCCCCTGGACCACGTCGCCGTCGTCGTGCTCGAGCACGGTGTCCATCAGACACCGGGTCTCGCGCTCGATCAGCTCCTGTTCTTCCTCGATGCCGTCGATGTCGATGTCTTGCTCGATCGCCATGTCGATGACCTGTCGGGTGGTGCGGAGGCCGGCGGCGTTGGCCTCCTTGGTCGGCACGCCCTGGAACTCCTGGGGCGACTTCGTGATGACCTTATCGGGCTGTGCGATGGCGGCGGTCATCCCGCCGAGGCCGATGACGCCGTTCGCGCGGGCCTCGTCCGGCGGGAAGCCGCCCATCCACTCGTGGAAGACCGTCGTGACGACGACCTCGTCGGGGAGGAACTCGTCGCCGAGCTTCTGCAGGGCGTTCAGGGCAGCCACGTCCTGGACGACGTTGCCGACCTGCCCGTAGCCGAGCGTGATCGATCGAACGCCCTGAGTGGCGGCGAGTTTACCCTCGATCAGCATGATCGCGATCGCGATCGACGGCGGCACCAAGGTGCCGGTCAGCGGCCCGAACGGCTCGCGGTTGATCCGCACGCCCCGCTCGGTGTACGCTCCGGCGAGCCGGTCGACGAACTGCCAGCGCTCGATCGTCTCCTCGAGGCCGTGGCGCTTGGTGTAGGGGATGTTGTAGGAGATCGGGCCGCCCTCGAAGCTCTGGAAGCCGCCCGCGAAGGTGATCGCAGCCAGCAATCGGGCGTCGGGCGTCCCGTGGCGGACCTCGATCGGGGCGTCGATCGCCTCGATCAGTTCGCGACAGCCCTCGACGCCATGGTTGACCGCGGGGAACCCGTTCAAGGTGTCCTCGTCGGTCTCGCGGGCCTTCTCGAGTCCCTCCTGGGCCTTCTCGTACTCGTTGTCGCGCGTGTACGAGTCGATCGTGGTGGGGAGGAGGTCCGCCTTCCCCTCCCCGTGGAGGTACTCGAGGAGGTCGATCTGGTCCTCGAGTCGGGGGACGCCCGCCCTTGGTTGTAAGAGCGGTTTGTCCGCCGACTCGAGGACGTCCGCGAACCGCTTGCGGTCGGGGAGCGACTCGTGGTACGCGATGGCTTCCTCGAAGTCGACCTCGTCGCCGGTGGGCCACTCGGACCGGATTTCCTCGTCGATGCGCCGTAGCTGGTCGGCCGGTATGCGTTCGTCGCGTATCATCGAGATCTACGAACTCACCGTGGCGCGTTCCGACTCGGTCGGTGTGATCTGGAGATCCCGCCGGAGGGCGGCGATGGCTTCCTCGGGGTCGGTCTCGGAGTCGAAGACGCGGTCGAAGCCGAGCTCGCGGAAGGTCCGCCGCGTCTGCTCGAAGTCGTCCTGGCCGACGGCGAGGTTGCCGCCGATGTAGGTGACGGCCTCGACGCCCGCGTCCTCCAAGACCTCGTGGAAGCCCTGGCAGTCCTGCTCGGCGTGTCCGTAGAGCGAGGAGACCAGTACGGCCTCGGCGTCGTGTGCTACGGCTGCCTCGGCGAACTCCTCCTGGGAGGTCTGGACGCCGAGGTTGACGACGTCGAAGCCTGCCGCACTGAACGCCTGCTCTAAGATCGTGATGCCAACGACGTGAGCGTCGGAGCCGATCACGCCGAGGACGACCGTTCCGGACATCGTATTCGCGACGATGAGAGCGCGGGCTATAAAGTTAATGATCTTCCATGATAATATTCTTTAATGGCGTTTAACCGAACAGTGTGGCATACAGCCACAACATCATTATTGATAGTAAAAGTTTTTGCACCCGGCCCGGGTCGGTGGTCGCATGGGTGCGCTTTCGAACCTGCGCGTGCTGGATCTGACCCAGGTGCTCGCCGGCCCGTACTGTACGATGTTGCTCGCGGACATGGGCGCGGACGTGGTAAAGATCGAGCGCCCCGGCGGCGATCTGATCCGCTCGAACCCGCCGTACGTCGACGACCCCGAGGAGGAAGCCTACGGCGGCTACTTCCAGAGCGTCAACCGCGGGAAGAAGAGTCTCGAGCTCGATTTCAACGACGACGAAGATCGCGCCGACTTCCTCTCGCTGGTCGAGGAAGCCGACGTCGTCATCGAGAACTATCGCGCGGGCACGATGGAGAAGTACGACCTCGGGTACGAAACGCTCCGCGAGCACAACCCGCAGTTGATCTACTCCTCGATCCGCGGGTTCGGCGACCCGCGTACGGGCGAGACCCACAGGCAAGGTCAGCCCTCTTTCGACCTCATCGCGCAGGCGCTGGGCGGCGTAATGGAGATTACGGGTCAGGAGGACGGCCCGCCGACGAAAGTGGGGCCGGGAATCGGCGATCTCTTCACCGCGACGCTGAACTGCATCGGTATCCTCGCAGCCGTCAACCACCGCGAACAGACCGGCGAGGGCCAGTACGTCGACACCGGCATGTACGACTCCATGCTCAGCATGACCGAGCGGGCGATCTACCAGCAGTCCTACACCGGCGAGGCCCCCACGCGACAGGGGAATTCCCACCCCACGCTGTTCCCCTACGACGCGTTCGAAACCGCCGACGGGTACGCCGTCGTCGCCGCATTCGGCACCAACCACTGGCGGGAACTCTGTTCGGCGCTGGACCGGCCGGACCTCGCCGAAGAGTACCCCACCGCCGCGGACCGCCTCGAGCACCGCGAGGAACTGCGCGCACAGATCGCCGATTGGGCAGCCGATCTCGAGACCGACGACCTCGTGGATCGCCTCGAGGGCCGGGTGCCGGCCGCGCCGGTCCAGACGACCGAGGAGATCTTCGACGATCCGCACGTCCGCGACCGGGACATGCTCGTGCCGGTGGAACAGCCCGGTACCGGCGAGGACGTCGAGATCGCCGGGAATCCGATCAAGATGACCGCGACGCCGCCGGAACCGCGCGGTCGAGCGCCGCTGCTCGACGAGCACCGCGAGGACGTACTGGGCGAGGAAAGTGAAGTGACAGCGGACGACTAACGGTTCGCGGCTGTATTTTCGACGTCCTCGAGCAAATATCGAGCCCGTCCGTGAGCGGCGGGTCGATCGGTCGGACTCGCGCCCTTGCGCTTCCTGATGGACAAAGCCCGGACTCCGTGGACGGTGCCGGCCCAACGCTGAAACCCTCACCCGTGATACGGGCGATATCGAGCGCTCGTTGCCCGACTGCGCTCGAGGGACACCCATGGTCGACGACGCTACGGACGATACGAGTATCGACGGTGCTGGTCTCTCCCGCCGGAGCTATCTCGCCGCCGGCGTGCTCGGAACCGGCTTGGCAGGCGGCTACGCTGGCTACCGCGGACTCCGCGACGACGCGGACGACGCGAACGACAACGCCGAATCGAACGCGCCGCCGGCCTCGAGTCGACGGGCGGGTCCCCGCGAGGACTTCCTCTGGCTCGGCGCCGGCCTGTGGCAGGACGAGCCCATTCGGGAGAACCTGTACGCGTTCGCCCGGCGCCACGACCTCGCGGTCGTCCTCGTCGCCACGCACCCCGACGACGGGTCGCTGGCCGAGAAACTCGAGGCGCCGATGGTCGCCGCCAGCGAGTTCGGACTGGACGTCTGGCTCAACGTCGGCCTGCTGAGCGAGGTCCCCGCCGACCGGCTCGCGACCGACGGCCAGGCCCGCGAGGCCCACCTCGAGCAGCTCCGAGCGGTGGCCCGACGACACGGCGAGCTGTTCGACGGCGGCCGAGCGATCTGCTGGCAGGAGGCCCCCGTGATGGGCGAGTGGGTCGAGGGCGGCGAGTGGAACGAGGCGGCGGTCCAGAACCTCCTCGAGTACGGTCCCGAAATCTTCGCCGCACAGGCGGGGGCCGTCCGAGAAGCCAACGACGCCCTCGAGGTCGGGCCGTTCGTTCACTTCCCGTACATCGTCGACTCGAAGCGGCCGGAGGTGTTCGCGGCGCTGGCCGACGGCTTCCGGGACCAGGACGCCGATCCTGACTTCGGCTTCGTCGACTTCTACCGCGGCTGGTACGAGAAGGACGTCGGCTCCGGGCCGGCCAACGCGGCCGTGCGCAGCCTCGTCTCGAACGTGCGGACCGAACTCGAGCGCCCCGTCTTCTACCTCGGGCAGAGCCACACCGTCAACCCGAACCACACGCCGAGCAAGCAGTCGCTACGGATGAACCTCCGGGCCTCGCTCGAGGCCGGCGCGGCCGGCGTCGGCTGGTACGTCCGCAATGGATACGTCCCGACGGAGAGCGGCTTCGACCCGTTCGTGCCGAACGTCGAGGGCGCCGAGGTCGACGGCGACTCGGTCAACACGCTGACGATCGCCCGGGATCGCGTCCTGTACGCGTGGCTGGCCACGCTCGAGGCGCAGGACGGGTTCGACGCGGCCGACGCGTTCGACCTCTGGCTGATCGGCGACGGCTTCGACTTCTACGATCACCGGCTGGCGGTCCGCACCGCGGAGGGCGGTGAGGATGGAGGCGACGGCGAGTCAGCGTGGGAGTACGTCGGCGACATCGGCGGCTACGCGGACGGCGACTACCCCGACGGCAGCATGGTCACCGACCGGGCGACCGTCTTCCGCGCGCTGGATCGCGAGCGGCTGCTTTCGGGGGGTGAACTCGAATGTCGCGTCGAGACGGCCGACGACAGCGAGGGCGCCGACCTGCTGGCGGCGTACGCGATGCCGTGCGATCCGGACGCCTACGTCGCCGAGCAGGAGGCTGCGGCGCTCGCGCTCGGGGACGACGGCGGGGTGGACGACGCGGCGCTCGAGGAGGTCTGCCTCGGTCGGACGACGGACGGGCTCGCACTGGAGCCCGACGAACGGCAGCAATTTACGATTCCGATCGCCGACTCGGATGCGTCGTCGCTCCGAGCGCTTTGCTATCCCGACCACGCCGACGTCGTTCAGGAACTGGCGTCGTTCGAGGCGGATGCCGGCGTCGATCGGTCCGCTCGCTTCGACCTCTGGATGCGGGGTTCGGGGCTCGGCGAGTCCGAGAATCTTCCCGCGGTCGTGGACGGGAACGGGGACAAGCACGCGTCGACTGATGTCGGCATCGTCACCGCGACGGACTCCGTCGCGCTCTGTTACGGCCTCGAGCGCGATCGATTCTTAGCGGACGGGCTCGAGTTAGCTGCCGACGGGGACGGGGCGGTCGAGGCAGCCTACGCGATGCCCTACGCCGGCTCGACGACGTTTCGGCCGCCCGCTCGAGCGGCTGATCTTTTGGCCGAACAGCCTGAGGAGGCGGAGATATACTGTCTCGAGCGCGTGACTAGGGACTAATCAGTATCTCGTTGATTGAGCCGCGTTTCTTCCGGTGACGACTAAAAATAGGTCGATGACTCGGCGGGTCGCCAACCCCGTCAGCGATCCTTATTGGACTTCGATTTCGACCGCTTCGATTCAGGGTGCTTCTCGGGACTCCGCCCTCGAGCCTGCGGCAGGTTCACACCCACGGCTAATCCGTCTCGAGTCGGGTCCGCGGCCCCGGTGAACCCGTCGGGACGGACGTCCATCACCTGCACGTTGCCGATCTCCTCGGGCTCGTCGGCCCACGGCTGGCCCCGCGCCTCGCCGTACTCGACGGCTGCTTCAGGAACGTCCGGCTCCCACATGACGTCGAAGTCGCGGGCGCTGAAGATCGACGGCTCCTGGATCGCCTCGAGCGGCTCGAGGCCGTAGACGAGCCGGTGGAGGATGGCCTGCTGGACGCTGGTGATGATCGTGAAGCCGCCCGGCGAGCCGGCGGTGAAGATCGGCTCGCCGTCGCGGAAGACCATCGTCGGGCTGGTGCTGCTCAGCGGGCGCTTGCGGGGCTGGACCTGGTTCGGTCCGCCGGGCTCGAAGTCGAAGTCGGTGAGCTCGTTGTTGAGCATGAACCCGCGGCCGGAGACCATCTTCCCCGAGCCCATGAGCTGCTCGATGGTCGTCGTGTAGGAGACGACGTTGCCGTGCCGGTCGGCGGTCGTGAAGTGGGCGGTCGAACTGACCGGGTCGGCGGTCGACGCCGTCGCGGCCCAGTCGGGTGTGAACCGCTCCGGCGCGCCCGGCGGCACGCCCGGCGGAACCTGCTCGCCGGCTGCGTAGTCGGCGATGACGCCGTCGAGATCGATCCGCGAAGCCCGCTGCCGGAGGAAGTCGTCGTCCAGCAGCCCCTCGACGGGCACGTCGACGAACTCGGGGTCGCCCATGTACTGGTCGCGGTCGGCCCACGCGACGCGGTTCGCTTCGGCGATCAGGTGGTACTTCTCGGGCGCCCGGATGTCGTACTCCTCGATGTCGAGGAACTCGAGCATCCGCATGATCATCGCGATGGTCGTCGGCCCCGACGTAGGCACGGGCTGGCCGACGATCTCGAAGTCGTAGGCCTCCTTGCGTACCGGCTCGTCGATCGTCACCGAGTACTCCGCGAGGTCCCGCTCGTCGATGCCGGGGCCGCCCTCGAGTCCCTCGACGGTGGCGGCGATGTCGCGGGCGATCGGTCCCTCGTAGAAGGCGTCCCGTCCGTCCCGACGGATCAACTCGAGCGTTCGCGCGAGGTCCTCGTTGGTGAGGGTGTCGCCGGGCTGGGGGACGTTGCCGTTCGCGTCGAGGAAGACCTCGCGCGCGGCGTCGTTGAACTTGTCCCGGTTTTCCGCGATCACCTCGGAGAGGTACTCGTCGACGGTGAAGCCGCCGGCGGCGAGTTGAATCGCGGGCCGAATCAGTCGCTGCCGGGGCCGCGAGCCGAACCGCTCGCGGGCCGTCTCGAGGGCGTCGAGCGTTCCGGGGACGCCGATGGCCTCGCTGCGCTGGATGGCTTCGTCGAAGTCCCGCGGCTCCCCGTTGTCGAGGAACATCTCCGGATGCGCGTCCCGCGGCGCGCGTTCGCGGCTGTTGATGCAGTGGACGCTGTCGCTCTCGGCGTCGTAAACCACCATGAATCCGCCGCCGCCGATGCCCGACGCTTGCGGGGAGACGACGTTCAACACGTACTGGACCGCCACGGCGGCGTCGATCGCGTTGCCGCCCTCGGCGAGGACGCGAGCGCCAGCCGCCGATGCACGCGGGTCCTCGGCCGAGACCATCCCTCCCGCAGCGGTCACTTGCTGCCCGCACTCGAATATCGGCTGGTCGCAGTCGAAGCCGTCGATGTCGGCCTCGGCGAGATTCTCGGGCGATTCGGTGGCGGCTGCCGGCGCGGCGCCGAGCGAGAGCGCCCCGGCGCTCGCGCCTGCGAGCGCGAGAAACCGCCGTCGATCGATGCGACTACTGTCCCGTCCGTTCGATGATGGGTCACCTGCCATAGCTGGGTCGACACCGGCTACACCACCCAGTCCCGGAAAAATCTTTAATCTGTATTACATTTATGTCACACATCGCTATCGGAGCGACGGTAAAATCAGCGAGCCATCGACACAGTATTTCGGAGAGTCACCGCCTCGAGACCGTTCGGCGGCCCCGGTATCTCCGTTGGCCCTGCAGTCACCGTGCTCCGGTCCCGTGCTACTCCCGGATACGGTCGTCGTCCGGACCGCCACCGGTCACGGCGACGAACGGCGGTAACAGTAACCCTTTTGCGGGACCCCTACACACGTCCGAGTATACCATGAGCAGCGACTGGCCAGTCGATCCCGACGGCGAGGAAGGCAGCGAGGGACGCCGCAAGTACGACATGCGGATCATCGCGGACAAGGTCGACGAGGAGGAGGACTTCCCGATGAACGTCGCCGAGTTCGTCGACGAGTACGGCGACTACCCGATCCGGATCAACCACGAGCGGGTCGTCGCGATGCGCGAGATCTTCGAGTACGTCGACGCCGAGGAGTTCGAGACGATACTCGACATGCACAAGGCCGTCGGCAACGCCATGCGCGAGGGTAACTTCTGGACGTACCACCCGCAGGGCGCCGACCCCGAGAAGAAACACGCGTAACCCGACTCAACTGATCGGCCGGGAGACGCTATCTATGCGATGAGGCCCGTGGTACCGCGCCCCATATCACGAATCTGGATTACGTATCACTTATACGACGGGCGTCGAAACGTGGGGCTACAGTGACTAACACGCAGGTTACGCTCCTTCAGATCGACAACTACGGTCCGTGGACGGTGACGCCCGAGCCTCGCCGGGAAACCGACCTGCAGACGATGCAGTCCCGCCTCTACGCGGACATCTCCCAGTTCGTCGGCGCCCGCGACGGCTACGTCTTCTTCACCCGCTTCGACAACATGATCGCCGTCACGAACGGGCTCTCCCGCGAGGACCACGAACGCCTCCAGGAATCGATCGGCAACCGGTATCCGGTCACGCTCAGCCTCGGCGTCGCGACCGGCACCACGCCCGTGCAGGCGCTCTCGGACGCGACGACGCAACTGCAGGAGGCCGGCAGCGCCCAGGACAAGGACCGCCGCGAGGTCCTCGAGGGTCGCGTCATCGAGGACGGCCACCGGACCGACGGGGACGTCCAGATCGCCCACTTCGACGTCATCAACGCGACGGGCACCTACACGGACGAACTCAACGCCTTCGACACGTTCATCGAGATCGAGCAGGGCTACGCCGAACTCATGCGCCATATGCGCCACACCCACGACAGTCTCTCCTTCTTCGTCGGCGGCGACAACGTCATCGTCGTCTGTCCCGACCTCGAGGAACCCGACTACGAGGAGGCGATCCACCACGTCGCGGAAGCCGTCGACGTCGACCTGCAGGTCGGCGTCGGTCGCGGGGACAGCGCCCACGAGGCCGGCTACGCCGCGAAGCACGCCCTCGAGACCTGCCGGGCCGACGGCATCCGAGTCGAACTCGCGTGGGAGTAGCCGGGAAATCCGATCCGTAAATCTTCGCCGGCGACTCGCTTAAGCGTAGCGGGGGTAGCTTTTAGCCTGTCTGTGCGTATCGTTCACACATGGAATCGGAACTGTCGGTCACGGACGTCCTGACGACCGACTACGTCGGCGTCAGCGAGTCCGATACGGTCCGCGGAGCGGTGCAACTCATGCGAGACGAGCGCGCGAGCTGCGTCCTCGTCGTTCGCGGCGCCGACGCCGTCGGCATCATGACCGAGTGGGACCTGCTCGACCTCGTCGCGGACGAGCGCGAGCCGGGCGAGCTGACCGTCGGCGACGTCATGACGACGCCGGTCATCTCGGTCGCGCCGGACCGCTCGCTCACCGACGCCGCGAGCCTGATGACCCGCGAGAACATCCGGAACGTCGTCGTCGAGGACGAGGACGGCGTCCGCGGGGTCGTCACCCAGCGCGACGTCATCGCCGCCGCGAGTTCGTTCCAGGCGACGGTCGCGCCCCGCTCTCGCTCGAATCCGGACGGGACGGTTCCGGGGTCCAGGCCGGGGTCGGCATCCGGACGGCAGCCCGACGACCCGACGACCCAATCCACCGCCGCGGAGGCCGACGAGCGGGCGCTCGCCAACGGCGGCGACGAGTACACGACGCAGGGCGTCTGCGAGGCCTGCGGCTCGCTGGCCGAGTCCCTCCGGGAGTCGAACGGCCAACTCGTCTGTCCGGACTGCCGAACGGTGTAGCGGGCGCGTTCGAATCGCAGTCTCCGTCCCCGTCTTCCCGCCGCTCTCCTCGAGGCGATGAAAAGACCTTTCGGCGGCGACGGTTGAGGAGTCGACGATGACCGATGTCTCCGGCGGACGACGCCGATTTTCACCCCTGCTTTCCATCCATGTCGGCTGACGTAACGATCGAACCAGCGACGAGCGACGACGTCGAGGCCGTCGCGGAACTGTGGGTCCGACTGGCCCGCGGTCAGCGCGCGTACGACTCCTACGTGCGCGCGGACGCGAACCGAAACCGGATGCGCGAAACCCTCGCCGCCCACCAGGCCACCGACGGCCTGCTCGTCGCTCGCGCCGGCGCCGACGACACCCTCGTCGGCTTCGTCTCGTTCTCCCTCGAGCACGGGACGCTCGAACTCGACGCGACCCGCGGGACGATCTCGAACATCTACGTCGAACCGACCCACCGCGGTCGCGGAATCGGTGCGGCGCTGCTCGAGGCGGCCGAAGACGCGCTCGCCGATCGGGGCGCGGAGGTCGTGATTTTGGAGGTTATGGCCGACAACGAGGCCGCACGGCGGTTCTACAGGGAACAGGGGTTCGACGCGTTTCGCGTGACGATGGAACGGTCGCTCGCGGACCGCGACGAGCAAGCGGTTCAATCCGAAAACGATACACACTCAAAGGAGGACGAGTAACCAACGACCCGCGCCAGGGGAGCATGGGCGGTTCATGCACTCGACTTGTAATCGAGACTTCGTGGGTTCAAATCCCACCCCTGGCTTTCAGGATTTTCGTTGGATGTGATCATCTGCGCCGGTTGAGGAACCCCAGTTCACAATTGTTGTCGGCGAGACTGAATCAGTAGCGTTGGCTCTAAAACTATGGTTGCGCCAGGCACAACTAAGTCATTCGTTGATAAGTTTCCAAGCCTTTAATATCATGATTATAATAGAAGTCGGCCTACATGCAACCTACGCGACGGGAGTTATTTGGGTTGGTGACAACGGCCACCGTCACCACTCTCCCAGTAGCCGAGGTCGGTGCACAGACGGAAAGCGGCGATCGTTACGGCGACGGCGTGTACGGCGCCGGCCTCTACAGCACGTCCGCTACTAATGAGAACAGCGGGCCTAGCGAGGCGTTCCGCGAGGCCGGTGAAGCCGGCCGATTCGCTTCTGACGGAACTGAACGACGGTGAAGCGACCGGTGATGCGGATACTTCGACGAGAGTTGCAAGACGAGACCAACGTCACCCCTGATAATCGAATTCCCCGACTTACAACCGAATTCAACAGCAATGAGTGACTACCCTGAACCGCCGCGAACCGACTGGGGCGATTTTGCCGTCCTCAGCGACGCAGCGAACCCGGAAGACTACGAAGACCGCTGGGGCCGCGTCCAGGACGAGGAGAACTGGCGCGGGCTCCAAGATCAGATCGTCGTCCCGTTCGAGAGTTACGCCGATTTCCCCGCCGAGGGACCGTTTGACGGCGCTCGAGCGGAGGCGAAAGATATGAACGTAATCTTCGAGTGGGACGCCGACACCGGCGACTGGAGGCCGGCGAATACCGGAACGACGGAGAATCCTGTCCCCGGAACGACGCATTTAGAGCGGGCCGATATAAGCGAGGTGAACAATGCCTTTGTCGCACGTGATAGCGACGAACTTCAAGCTGTCATCGATCGTGCAGCAGATTCCGCGGGGTGGGAGAAAAAGGCCACAGTGCACCTCGTTCCGGATAAAACGTACCGCATCTCCGAAACGATCTACCTGCGTGAGGGTGTATGTCTGCTACCAAATAACGCGACAATAGTTCCGGACGCGGACACAGATATCCTCTTCATAGACACTGGTACCAAAATTTCCGGACCCTTAACTATCAAAACACGGGTGTACGACGGGTATAGCAGTACCGTTCTCGTTGCCGATGGAGCGCGGTCGACGACCCAATGGTATCGATCCAATGCGGACAGTCACTTCAGATTGGACGGTCCGATCCACTTGCACGGCGAGAAAGGCGAGGGTACCGGGCTACTGCTAAAATCTGCGGCCGGGGAGTACATCATCCACTGCTCAGGGAGACTCAACATTCGGGGGTACGATACAGCGATCCGCACAGATACGACCGAAGGCGGATTCGTAAACGGGAACTATTTTTCGGTCGTTATCACGAGGTCAACGAACGGTATCGTCACTAGCGGTCCGTCCGGCGGGAAGCTGATCCTGTACGGACACATCCAGTGCAACGATATGGAAGTCGCGATCCGAAACGAAGGCCCGGATCACATCAATAATTACGGGCCGTTTTTCGTTGGACACTTGGAGGATCCCCACAGGATGGCTGATGGCGGCCTGATAATCGACGGTCCAAATATCAAGGTTAGAGAGGGATACAGTCGTCTCTCGGGCGGAATGGAGTGGAACCTTGGACCGGGTTCAACGTTTAACGGATACGGGGCCCACGAAGGAAACAGTCGGCCCGACCCTACTCGATACACGGAGGGAGAGTACGTCAGATGGACAGATACAGCGGATGGAGACGTAAAGTATCTGATGAGGGCGCCGAAGAATATGTGGTTCCAAATCGCTGCAGGTAGCGATGAGCTTTGATTTCGCCCAGTCCAAAGTCTCACCGACAGTACCTACCCGGGCGTCTCGAGACACTCGCTCGAGTAGCTCGTGGTATCGATTGTGACATGAGAGGGCGGTCGACTGCGATCGACGTGACACTGACCGGCCGACGAAAAATCACTTCGAGAATTACGGCACACGAACGGTGAGCGGATCACCGGCCGGGCAAACCGGTGATCCGCTCCGTCGGTGATCGGAAGGGTCGCGGCATCACGGGCGGTGACGCCGGCGACGTGGCGAGGAGGAGATCTGTCCGGGCGAACAGCGCTGTCAGGGCACCGATAGTGGATCCCCCATCCCCTCGCCGATTGAACGTTCATTCACAGCGGTGATAAAGGTATCGAACTGGCTGTTTCCAATTAACGGATCGACAGTGGGTTGAGCACAGGGACGGCGTCTATCGAGATCGACGACCGCGTGTTCCGTCTCGATTGAACGCACGGGCAACAACTAGCTTCAGCATCTGCCTGATATTATCGCTGGTCAGTTTTGGAGTGCTATTGTCCACGTGCGATTACAGTGACTTAAACCGAATTGACCCGACGTTTGCCGGCGCAAACGGCCTACAACCCGTGCTTGTTCGGCGAATATTCCTGCTTGAAACGTTTCAAAACTAATTATAGTACTAATATTATCTCTCTATTTGAGTCCAAATAGAACAGTAACGTCTTGATAGGATCATCTATGATCAAATCTGGACATTGATTTCGGAGCAAGGCCAGAGGATTTATATCTCGGCGAAGAAAGAGTCCGGCCAATGCTACTCTCAGTCGATCGTTCGGAAGCAACCGACGACCAGTCCCTCAGTTTTGCAGTTATTAGCGCAGTCGCCGAACGGGAAGGCGTCGATCCGACCGATATCGAACCACCGGAGTACGAAGCGCTCTACGACGCAATCAATCCCGAAGCTCTCGATTCACTTTTTGCACCGCGAACGGACGGCACCGCTCGAACCACAGGTCGCGTCGAATTCACGTATTGTGACTACCACGTCGTCGTCACGAGCGACGGCGACGTCGAAGTACACGACGACGATCCCCAGCAGTAACGTCGCGTAGCCCGACATCCGTCTCAGCACACGACACCGCCGAGCACCGCTTACCCTCGAGTCGCGTCGATCCGCCGCCGCCACTCGTCCGGCAGCGGCCGTGAGTCGCCCGTCTCCTCGTCGACGAGCACCTGGACCGTCCGTGCGGTCGCCGCCAGTTCGCCGTCCGCTCGGATCTCGTACTCGATCGGGAGACTCGAGGTGCCCAGTTCCGGGACTCGGAGGGCGGCGGTGACGTCCGCGTCGGCGTCGATGGGGCGCGCGTAATCGATTTCGAGGGTCGCCAGTACGGTGCCGGTGTCGACGAGCGAGACGCCGAGGACGTCCGTGAAGTACGCCTCGCGGGCTTGCTCGAGGTAGGTCGCGTACGTCGCGTTGTTGACGTGGCCCATGAAGTCGATGTCGCGGAGTCGAACGTCGATGCCGACGTCGTAATCATACTCAGTTGTCATATAAGCACTGATGACTGCCAGCACCGTAGGCGTACCGCCCGGTATCGGCGACGCCTGTTACGCTCGGACGCTCGCCCGCGGGCCGTTGACAGCAAACGCGCAAAACACAGCGGCGACGACCGAGTCCGACAGCTACACTTTGTTGCGCGCCGCGTCGAATACCTCCGCGTGGAGCCGATCCGTGACTGTTTCGACCAGCGGTCGCATGTTCTTCGTGTCCGCGCGGTTGTACTCGACGAGCGTCTCCAGTGCGCTCTCGTCGCCGCGCTCGTACTCGTGCCAGAGGCGCACGGCGTCGCGGCCGCTGAGATCCGGCATGTCCCGGTCGATGCCGAGCTCGCGTTCGATCGCCTTCAGCCCGCCGTCGAGCCCGACCTGCTTGCAGGGGTACATGAGATCGAGGTGCGGCACGTCGACGTCGATGTCGTAGCAGGTCTCGAGGAAGGGGACGTCGAACCGCGCGCCGTTGAACGTGACCAGCAGCGACGACGCCTCGAGTTCCCGCTCGAGGCGCTCGCTGGTGAGGTCGCGGCCTTTAACGAACGTCTTGGTCTCGTCGCCGCGGTGCAGACTGACCGTCGTGACGTCGTCGCAGGAGGCGTCGAGTCCGGTCGTCTCGATGTCCAGGAAGCAGGTTTGGTCGCGGACGTTCTCGTACAGTCGCCAGCGGCTCGCGGACGGAAGCCGCTCGGCGAACGGGGAAACGTCGCCGCGCTCCAGGTGGGCGCGTCCCTCGTCGATGAACGTCTCGATCCGGTCGGCGAGCGCGTCGCCGACGACGTCGACGCTGCCGTCGAACTCGTCCCAGTGGGTGATTCCCCGTTCCCACAGGCGGCGCTCGGTCGTTTCGCCAACCCCGCGGACCGGGATGAAGCTGTTCTCGATTCGCACACCTGTTCAGGGGAACGGGGCGGGTAAAAGCGCTTGGATCGGCGGTGACGGCCGCTCCGTCGGAGTCGAGGCCGGTCCCGATCCGTGCTCCAGTCCGAACTCAGACCACGATCAAAACCGAACCGCGGTCGACTCGACGATTTCTCGACGACCGCTTACAGCGAGAGCCATTCGGTCCGCGTCCGCCGCTCGCGAAGTCGCCACCGTTGCTCGTACTTCCCCGCTCGCTCCCGGAGTTCGACGACCGCGTCGAACAGCGGCTCGAGCAGCGCGACGGTCTCGTGGTCCGGAGCGAGCGGCAGGTGGACGTGGCCCATTCCGTTGACGTGTTCGATCGCAGCGGTCGTCGCGTGCAAGAGCCGGAACACGCGCTCGGCGTCGTACGCACGGAACAACGGCATCGGCGAGTCGACGCAGACCCGAAGTTCCGCGGGCGCGAGCCCGTCCGCGTCGGCGTCGAATTCGTCGATGGTTTCGATGATCTCGATGCCGAGCGCCTCGAGTCGATCGCTGCAGCCGGCGTACTGCGTATCGCCGACCGACGGGTCGCCGTCGGCCTCCGTTGCGTATTCGATCCATCTGACCGTTCCGCTCGGCGCGGATTCGTTCGAGGGGCGATCGGCGCGGTCCGTAACGAGAACCCGATACCGGGACCGGTCGATCGCCGACTCGTCGCCGTCGTCGCCGTCACTGTCGCCACAACCGCACAACTCCCGGCAGGCAACTTCGTGGACTGCAGTCACGTCTTCGCCGACGACGAGGACGTTGCTCCCGTCCCGTTTGAGCGCCGGCAACGTTCTCGCGAACGCCGCACGCGTCTCTCCCCCGTTCGCGTACTCGCCGTCCATCCGGACTAACGGATAGGCGTCGCCGAAATAAATATTTCGGCCGTTCATCGTTTCAAAAACGTCCGGGCTGCGTAATATCATCGATTGACAATCGGCCGACTTTTCATCCCGGCCGTCGTAGTCCGCCTATGGCCGATCAGGACGACGACCTCGCGGACGCTATCCGCGAACTGACGCGGACCCTCGAGGACCTCCGGCAGGAACTCGACCGGTCGGACCGAAGAACGGGGGGTCGAGGGCGCCGCGGATGGCGACCGCCGCTCCGTCCGCCGACGCCGCGGGAACTGCTCGCCTTCGCCGACGAGGTCGCGGTCCCCGCCGCCCTCGCCGCCCTCGAATCGAGCATTCGCGCTCTTAAGGCGTTCCAGCGCGGGCTCAAACTCGTCAGAACGGAACGAGACGTTCGCGACCGGACGTCCGACGCGGCGACGGCGGGAAGCGAGCGCGCGGACCGACTCCGGAAGACGACCCTCGAGCGGCTCGATACCGCGCTCGCCGAACTCCAGCGCGCGGCGTCGGAGGGGACGCTGCCGGCCGACGACGAAGCCCGGTCCCTGTTGACCGACGCGCGCGAACTCCGCGACGAGGTCGACGCCCGGCTTCGCGAGGCGACGAGCGACGGCACGTCGACGGAGCCGGGTTCGGATTCGGACTCGTCGGCGGTCCAGATCGACATCGAAGAGGGTGCGCCCGACGGAGCCGAGACGGACCAAGACGAGAGCGAGGGCGCGGCTGCAGACGAGGAGTCCGAATCGAACTCGAACTCGAATATCGACGTCGACGCCGAACTCGAGACGCTCAAGGACCAGTACGCGGCGGACGACGAGGCCGACGCTGATGCGGACGACGAAAACGGCACCGTGAACGAACGCGGTTCCGATTCGACGCCCGACGAGGGGAACGAGGACGACGAAGACGGTGGCGACGACGGGGAGACGTGATCCCCGTTCCGGGTTCGACCGTTCCGAACGCTCGGCACCGCTGCTATCCGCCCCGATTCGAATCCCGCGCATAGCCGCGTCGAACGCTTATCCTGCTGTTACCTATCCCATCGCCCATGGAGTGTCTCTTCTGCGGACAGCCGGTGCAGTTCAGTCAACACAAGATGGCCCACCGGATATTCGAACTCTCGGATCCGGAAGACAACTGGTGGCTCTGTCGCGACTGCGCCGAGATCCGAAATCAGGGGAGCAAAACCGAAGGCCTCACCGGCGAGCGCGGCACCTGCATCGACTGCGACGGGGAAGCGGACTACGGCATCACGATCGTGAAGAAAACGCCCCGCGACGACGTCCGTTCGGACGGGGCCGTCTACCACGTGCTCTGCGAGACGCACTTCGCCGACCGACGGGACTAGCGTCGCTCACGTCCCGCGATACGTGCCGACGAATCTTCCTCGAGAACCGAGTGAGTAGTCCCGTGTTTATCGTCGGGACCAGTGCGGACTCGAGCGCGCCGAATCTACAACAGGCAATTACAGTTCGCGCCGACGCGTGTACGGTCGGAATGCTAATAGTGATCAATACACACGTTTCGGTGGACCAATGAGTACCGAACCAGCCACCCAGCGAGCGCGAACGACCTGCGGCGACTGCGGTTTGCCGTACTACGCCGACGAGAACGATGCGTGTCCGTACTGCGACACGTCATCGTCGGCGTCTGCTGTCGAGCAAGCGGGGTCTGAACCGCAGCGGGACCGTGAATCGGAAGCAACGCCCTCAGAGCGACGACGGACGTCCTCGGGAGCGTCGTCGCAATCGCTGCTCCAGCGGCTCACCTACGCGCTCAGGGACGCGTTCCGAAAGTGACGACGGCCGCCGCGGGCCGCGGGCTCTCGAGCCCGCTTTATTCGACGGGCTCGAACCGGTAGCCGTCCCAGTCCTGGCTCTCGGGTTCGCGGATCCCGGCGCCGGGCTCGCGGAGTTCGTCGACGTGGACCGGCCGGACTTCGTCGCCGGTCTCGACGTCGCCGGTCGTGAGCTGGCCGATCGCGCGCACGGACTCCCCGTCGACATCGAATTCGACGATCGCGAGGTGGTTCGGCTCGCGGACGCCGGGCGGGGTGGCCGTCGAAGTAGTCCAGGTGACGACCTCGGCCGTGTACTCGCTGAGGTCGATCGTTTCCGCCGGCTCCGCGCCGTCCGGACCGCGGGGGTGGCCGGGGTAGCTGATCGAACCGTCCTCGTACTTGGTGGCTTCCATCGTCATTGTGCCGCCTCCATGATGGTCGTGATGACGCAGTTGCCGAAGCCGCCGACGTTGCAGGTCAGGCCGACGTCGGCGTCGACCTGTCGCGGACCGGCTTCGCCCATCAGTTGCTCGTAGATCTCGACGGCCTGCGCGACGCCGCTGGCGCCCAGCGGGTGACCCTTGGATTTGAGCCCGCCGGAGGTGTTGATCGGCAGTTCGCCGGTGTCGCGCTCGGTGTATCCCTCCTCGACGAGTTTCCAGGCCTCGCCCTGCTCGGCGAAGCCCAGCCCCTCCATCTGGAGGAACTCGAGGATGGTGAACATGTCGTGGAGTTCCGCGACGTCGATGTCGTCGGGGTCGCGCCCGCTCATCTCGTAGGCGCCCTCCCCGCTCTCGACGACGCCGCGCATCACGGTGGGATCCTCGCGTTCGTGGACGACGTGCGTGTCCGTCGCGCCGTCGATCCCCGAGATGACGACGTACTCGTCCGTGTACTCCTCGGCGACTGACTCGGGACAGAGCATCAGCGCCGCCGAGCCGTCCGTGATCGGACAGAAGTCGTACAGCCGCAGCGGGTCGGCCACGATCGGCGACTCGAGGACCGTCTCGAGGTCCACTTCCTTCCGGAACTGCGCCTTCGGGTTGTCGACGCCGTTCTTGTGGTTCTTGACGGCGACCTTCGCTAAGCTCTCGCGGGGTGCGTCGAACCGCTCCAAGTAGTGGCGCGCGGTCAGGCCCGCGAACGAGGGCAGCGTCACGCCGTGTTTGTACTCGGCGGGGTGGGTCAGCGACGCGATGACGTCGGTCGCCTCGCCGGTTGTCTTGTGGGTCATCTTCTCGCCGCCGACGAGCATCGTCATGTCGCTGGCCCCGCTGGCGACGGACTGCCAGGCGGCGTAGATTCCCGCGCCGCCGCTGGAGCTGGTCTGGTCGACGCGCTGAGTGTAGGCCGGTACCGCGTCGATGTCCTGTGCGAGCGCGTTCATTACGCCCGTCTGCCCCTCGAACTCGCCGCTGGCCATGTTCGAGACGTACAGGTGCTCGACGTCCGACGCGTCGACCCCTGCGTCCTCGAGACACTCGAGTCCGGCCTCCGAGAGGAGGTCCAGGACCCAGGCGTCCCGCTGCCCGAACTGGGTCATGGACGAGCCGATGATTGCAACACGTTCCATATCCTACGGGACTCGAGTCAGCAATTTATAGGATAGGGATTGCGACGGGGATTAGGCCGACTCGGCCGCCGTCGTCCGCAACTCGCTCGCGCGCGAGCGCGCCTGCGAGATCACTGCAGGGCGCGCCTCGAAGGAGACGATGACGTCCTGATCGCCGTAGGTGACGTCGTCGACGTGCGCGTTGTCGTGGATCCACGAGACCAGACTCATCGTATCGTCGGTCATCGGCAGCATCAGCCGTTCTTCCTCCCAGTCGGGCAATTCCGAATCGATCCGATCGAGCAGCGCCTCGACGTTCGTGCCCTCGCGGGCGCTGACCGTGACCGGATTCGGCGCGAGCGAGGAGAGCGCCCGCCGCTTCTCGGCGAGTTCGTCGTCGTCGACCGTGTCGATCTTGTTCAGTACCGTTACGATCGGCGCCTCGTTGCGCTCGTAGAGGGTGTCGTGACAGGTGACGAGCTTCTCGTGGATCTCGTCGATATCTTCGCTGACATCGACGACGAGCAAGACCAGATCCGCGCGGTAGACCCAGTCGAGCGTCGACTTGAACGACTCGACGAGCCAGTGGGGCAGGTCGCTGATGAACCCGACCGTGTCGGTCACGAGCACGTCGCGGGGTTCGATGTCCGCGCGGCGGGTCGTCGTTCCCAGCGTCGTGAACAGCTTGTCTTGGGACTCGGCCGTCGCGTCGAGATCACGGTGGAGCCCCTCGTTCTCGTCGACGTCGAGGTCGGCCGCGAGTCGCCGCAGCAGCGTCGACTTACCGGCGTTCGTGTAGCCCGCGAGCGCGACCAGATCGAAGCCCGAATCCCGGCGCCGTTCCCGGCGCTGCTCCTCGGTCTGCTCGATCCGCTCGAGTTCGTCCTTGATCCGGCTGATCTGGTCCTTGATGTCCTGCTCGCGGCTCTCGTCGTACTCGCCCAGCCCCATGAAGCCGGGGTGCTCGTCGCGCTTGGCGAGGCTGGTCTTCGCTTCGGCGCGGGGCAGTTCGTAGCGGAGTTCGGCCAGTTCGACCTGGAGTTGCGCCTTCCGGGTCTGGGCGCGCTGACCGAAGATCTCGAGGATAAGGGTGAATCGATCGATGACCTCGACCCCCTCGGGCAGCAGTTGTCCGAGGTTGTAGGTCTGGTAGGGGCCGAGCCGGTTGTCGAAGATGACGGTCGTCGCCTCGGTTCGCTCGGCGACCTCGGCGAGTTCCTCGGCCTTCCCCTCGCCGAGCTGGAGGGCCGGATCGGCTTTCCGGGATTGGGTGATCTCACCGACGACCGTGTAGCCGGCCGCCGTCGCGAGGTCGCGGATCTCGGTCGTATCTGGCGTTCCGGAGTCGACGCGCTTGGCGATGATCGCGTTCATGCGAGTGGATGTGTGCGTGCGTGAGTCGGGTGGTGATCGTCGCGTCGCTCGCTCGAGACGCTCGAGGGTGAGACGCGACTCGAGACGAGCGGCGGCGCTTCGTCGTCTTCCATCGTGGGCCGACTGCACGGCTGTTCGAGGGCCGCGGACAGTCGACGCCGGAACCGATGCCGCGGGATCCTCGACACGCTAACGATGCCGACCGAACACCTCCGTTGACCGTACGAGTGACATAGATGCACGTACGCATCCGACCGCCTTGAATCCCGCGCCCGCCGCCGTCGGGCGATCCCTTCGCGGCCGAAATCGGCTGAATAACGTGCAGAAACGGCCGGATAGAAACCCGGAACCGACGAACCGTCCAGCGATCACAACAGTCATTACCGCCGACTCGAATGGTCGTTCCGATGATCGACGTCGATCCCGTAACGCTCGCCCTCGAGTTCGGCGGCGGGCTGGCGATCGGTGCGCTGGTCGGGTTCGGGACAAAACGGGTCGCGAAGGTCCTCGCCATCGTGGTCGGGATTCAGTTGATGGCCTTTCGCTACCTCGAGTCCCAGGGGATCGTTATCGTCGACTACGAGCGGCTCTCGGCCGGGCTCGTCGGCACCGGCGAACGGGTCGACGGGGCGGCGACGCCGTGGCTCGAGTCGGTGCTCTCGGCGGTGACGATCGGTGCCGGATTCGCGAGCGGCTTTCTGATCGGATTCCACCGCGGATAACGGGCCGTCGCAGATCTGTACCGAGTTGAAAGAAGCAGTCTTGTTCGAAATTCGGGACGGCTGCTTCCGCCCCGCGACGCCCTACCGCGTCTTGATGTCGTCCTTGTCCTTGATGATCTCCGTCTCCGCTTCGCCGCTGGTGTGTTCGTTGACGACGTCGTAGAACTCGTTTTGCAGCCCCGCGGGGAACGTGAGCACGCCGATCCACGAGCCGTCGGACTGCCACTCCTCGCGCTCGAGTTCGCCGAACTGCCGGATCTTGGCTTGCGCGCTACCTGCGTGCTCGGCGGGAATCTGTACGGCCACCGTCACCTCCTCGAACCGGATCGGGATGACCGGCCGCAACGCATCGAGGGCGTCGTCAACCTGGCTCTCGACCGGCTCCATCGGATCGACCGTAAAGCCGGCCTCCTCGAGCGCGTTCTCGATGCGTTCGGGCGGATGGGGCGCGTTGTCCATCTGCGGGTTGACCGCGTTGCGCGTGATCGTGTCGATCAGTTGCCTGCGCTTTTGCTCCTGCATCTCGCGGCGCTGGTCGGCCGTGATCTGAATTTCTCCCTCTTTGATCACCTTGGGGATGATCTCGAGGGGATCGGTCGTATCGAAGACCTTCTCGAGGTCGCTCTCGGCCGGTCGGTCGCCCCGCGAGGCGTCCTCGAAGACGTCCTCCGCGGCGATGACGTCCTCGAGTTCCCCGTCGAACTCGCCGCGTTTGATCGCCAGCGCCGCGTCCGGATCTACGAGGACTTCGAAGCGCGCCCCGTGGGACTCGAGTCGCGCCGTCACCGCCTCGTCGAGTGATATCATACCAGAACGTACCGCCGGCCGACTAAAAGAGCTTTTCCTGACGGTTCGTCGTGCCGGATACCGGTAGCTGAACGGGTTCGCGATCCTTCGGATTATCGGGCGCGAGCGCGGCCGGACGTCGCCGACCGGACGCACCGTTTCGGATCGAACGCGGTCCGTGTCGGGTCCAACGGCGACTCGGTCGCAAAAGCGGGGTCGCGTCGCGGTCGAATCGGTGGGGATCCGAACCGAAATACCCCACCGGACTCGAGACTCGAGACTCGATTACGCCGACGGTCCGTTACTCGTCGGTTTCTTCTTCTTCTTCCTCCTCGCTGCCGAGGAGGTCGTTCTCTTCGAGGTGGGTTGCGATTTCGTCCTGCTCGAACTGCTTGAACGCTTCCGTCTCGACGTCGACGGTCGCCAGCCCGACTTCGCTGGGCAGCAGAGAACCGTCGTTGACCGACGCGAGGGCGTCCAGCGCGAGCTGGATGCCGCCGTCGAGGTCGGCTTCCTCGTCGTAGTTCTCCTCGAGGTAGTCCTGAAGGTCGCTGCGGTCGGCGCCGACGGCCAGGGCCTTCCACTCGTAGGGGGTTCCCGACGGGTCGGTCTCGAACAGGCGCGGCTCGCCGTTCTCGATGCCGCCGACGATCAGCGCGACGCCGAACGGACGGGCGCCGCCGACCTGGGTGTACTGCTGGATGTGGTCGGTGACTTCCTTGGTCAGCGTCTCGACGCCGATCGGCTCGCCGTACCGGAGCTGGTTGACTTGCGTCTGCCGGCGCGCGAAGTCGATCAGCTGGCGGGCGTCGGCGACGTGGCCGGCGCTGGCGATGCCGATGTGGTCGTCGGCCTTGTGGATCTTCTCGACGCTCGAGTCCTCGAGCAGCGGCGACGGGACCCGCTTGTCGACGGCGAGTACGACGCCGTCCTGGGTCCGCACGCCGATGCTTGCTGTGCCTCGCTTGACCGCCTCACGGGCGTACTCGACCTGGTAGAGTCGACCGTCCGGTGAGAAGATCGTGATGCCGCGGTCGTACGCCTGCTGTTGGGCTTGTCCCTGCATAGTATCACGCTAAATCTGAATCGTAGTCGTAATCGAGGTCTGTCGCACCCGCGAACGACTCCTCGAGTCGCACGTCTGCGAGTCCGTTTCCGTTTCGCACGACGGCGACCCGCTCCTCGTTCCCGAACACGACGTTTCTCTCCTCGGAAACTTGCCCGCGTCGACCTAAATACTTTTCTTCAGCGGCACGGATCGTGCCACTGATACCTCGGATCCGAATTCCGACGGTAGCGCCGTCTATCTCGTCGATACAGGCGACCGCCGCGCGGGCCGGTTCCGTCTCGCCGCGCCGGACTTTGATAATCGCCTCGCCGACGCCGTCCGCAAAGTCGAATCGGACGATGGTCAGGTCGGCGTCCGCGCTCCCCGGATCGCCCAGCAGGTTCTGGCCCGCGTACCACACCTCCCGCTGGAACGACCGCCGGTCGATCGACGCGTCCGGCCACGTCTCGAGGCCGACCGCGAGGTAGCGCCACCGGGGCCGGAGGTGTTTGGGGAGGTGTTTCATTCGTCGCGTTCGTCGGGCGCAGCGCCCGCCTCGGCCGCCGCCGTCCGCTCGGCGACGAGCACCCCGACCTGGTCGTGGACGCGCTCGACGGCCGTCAGCGAGAAGCCGGCATCCGTAAAGGCGTCCGCGAGGGCACCGACGGTCGCCGGATCGTCGACCTCGGGCGAGTAGAACGGCTCCTCCGGATCGGGCTCGCCGAAGAACATGACGTCGCCGAGGACGAACTTGCGCGGCTCGAGGTCGGCGATCACCGCGATCGCCTCGCGCTTCTCGTCGTCCGAGAGGTGGTGCATCGCGAAGTTCGAGGTGACGATATCGACCTCGCCGTCGTACTCTGGTTCGCGGAAGGTGCCGTAGTCGAACTCGAGGTTCGCAAGACCTTGCTCGTCGGCCTTCCGCTCGGCTTCCTCCATCATCCCCTCGCTGATGTCCCGGCCGACGACCCGCTCCGCGTCCTCGGCCAGCGGGAGCGCGATGGCGCCGGTCCCGGTGCCGAGGTCGAGGACGACGTCCGTCGACTCGGGGGCGGCGTGTTCGATCACGAGGCTCGCGCAGGCGCGGTACTCGTCGGACTTGGACTCGTCGTACTCGCCGGCCATCTCGTCGAACCGGGCGGCGTGGTCCTCAAGATCCTTCTTCATACCTGCCCCGTTCGACCCCGGGCTCAATGAACGACTCGGACTGGATGCGGCGATTGCGCTCGGCGAGCCGGCCCCACTCGGCGAGCCCCTCCTCGACGAACTCGCTCGAGAGGCCGATCTGCTCGCCCAGCGCCGCCAGTTCCCGCGGTGCTCGCAGCTCGAGGTGCGAATCCGGCGTCGCGCTCACGACGTAGGGCGCGTCGTAGTAGTCGACGATCTCCGCGAGTTTGCGCAGCGACTGCAGTTCGCGGACCCGCCGCCCGCCGTGGGTTCGCAGGACCGGCGCGAGATCGAACTCGAGGCGCACGCCGTTCTCGACGGCCGCCTTCGCGAGGACGTGGTTGACGTCGCCGTCGTCGGCCATCGGCCGCGCGAGGACGTCGACCTTCTCGTTTTCGACGGCGAAACGGTTCATCGCCGGCGTCCCGCCCGCGACGGTCACGATCGTCTCGTCGGTCCGGTGGTTGCCGACCGCGCCGCTTGCCTGCTGGGGATTGTCGGCCCGAATTTCGATTCCCGAAACGATGTCGACCCCGTACTCCTCGCGGATCCGCTCGGGGTCGTAGTCGGCTCGAGCGCCGGCGGGATTGCGCACGACCACGCCCTCGAAGCCGTACTCGGCCGCCGCGCGGGCAAACCTGGCGACCGTACTCTGTCCCTCGGGGTGGGCGTGGACGGCTTCGTACATACGCGTGCCCTCTCGGGGCTGGGACTTGGGGTTTGCGTCATCCGACGCTGCTACCCGACCGTATCCGCTGTCGTTCGGCCGGGAGTCCGTCTCGAGCACCGCGAGAGACGGACGACTCGGGGGAGGGCAGGCCATCACCCGTTACTTACCGCGAGCGAACGCAGTGAGCGAGCGGGCCGACGACTGACCGAGAAGCCGCGCGACGCGCGGCTGGCGGGGAAGGAGGAGTGCTTTTCATCGAAGTTTTGCCGAGTGCGGTCGCTTCGCGACCGCACGCAGAGCAAAAGTTCGGTTCTAGTTGAGGATGGACTGCGCCACCGTCGCGAGCTGCCCGTTATCCGCTTCCTGCAGGCGCTCGTCGCCGATCTTCAGACGCAGGCGCGGCCGGCCGACGTCGATCGGGACTTTCTCGGTGTCGATCAGGCCCATGTCCTCGAGTTTGGTCTTCGTCCGGCTGAAGGTCGCCTTCGAGGCGATGCCGACGTCCTCCCCCCACTTGCTGATGTCGTACAGCAGCGCTTCGTTCTTTGCGGCGACCAGCAGCGAGATCGTGACCTCGTCGAGACCGTCGCCGTCGCCGCGGGCCGTCTCGAGCGAGTTCAGGATCGCGGTGAAGTCGGCCTCTGCCTCGGGGCTGATCTCCTCGGAGAGGGTCTCACGGACGTCCGAGATCGGGGGCGTCCGGAGGTTGTACGTCGGGGCCGCTTCCCAGCGCTCGGCGTAGGTGTCGTAGGTGTCCTCGACGAAGCTCTCGTCGTCCGTGATGAGCCCGCCGACGCGGTCGCCGGCGTGGACGATCGCGACGATCCGATCCTCGGTAATGACCAGCGAGTTTTCGGGCGCCTCCTCGAGCGTCCGCAGGGCGAGGGCGTCCTCGCTGATGAGGTCGGCCGCGTTCGAGGCGACGATGAAGTCGTCCATGACTTCCTTCAGCGTGCGCTCGTCGGCCAGCATGTGCACCGTCGGCAGCGTGCCGTCGAAACCGGTCGCAACGCCGACGAACTCCTCGATCGCATCCCGGGACGGATTGACCATGTAAATGTCCCCACTCGCGTCCGTCAGGATGGACTCGAGGATATCGTCAATCTGGTGATTGAGTAAATTCGAGGTCATCTCTCTACAGAAGTAAACGGATGTTCGCTACTTAATTTTGGTGGCCATTTGCACGCGATAACTTTGCTGTTGGGTCATCTAACGGTAATTTTTGTCCGATCATCCGTTGATCAGATTACAGTATCCGGCGGTCGTTCAACGCGACCCCGACTACTGCCGGCGATTAGGGATCGTTATTATCGTCCGAATAGGTATTTTTCATTACACCAACTGTTATGTGATTCCTGTGTGACCTCACGAGCGTATGGGTGATCGCACTACGCAGCGGTTGGTCCCTCGAGCGCTTGCCGACCAGTCCCCCCGCGTCCGAACGGACGACGTGCGGGTCGTCCCTCCCGCACGGTCGAAAGGAGTCAGCACCTACGGCGGTCCGTAGCGACCGTCAGCCCCTGAACCGAGCGCACAGTTCTCGCGACCAGTAGACGTCGCCGTCGTAGATGACGGCGGCCTCCGTGTTTTCGAGCAGGGCCGCCAGTTCCGGGGCCGAGAGAACGAAGTTCGACTCGTTGCCACACAGCGTCGCGGCCGTGGCCTCGGCGTGTGGGACGTAGTACGACCCGGTCGTCCGCGTCGAGTAGCAGTCGAACGTCACCAGGTATCGGGCAGTATCTGCGTCGCCGCTCGAGCGCGGCCGCGAGCGCGTGGTCGACGCCGATCTCGAGTCCGTTCTGGACCCCGTCCGTCGCGACCGCGAGCGTGCACGCTGGCCGTCGGGGAGCGGTTCGATCGTGATCGTCGTCGGAAACGGATTCGTCCCCTGCGCGAGCGAGTGCGTGCCGTCGCCGACGACCGCGTAGTCCTTCCCCATCATGATCCGTCGCCTCGCGAGGCGCATGGCGCGTTCGATGCTGAACCCGTAGACGAGGAAGGTTGCGAACGCCGAGCCGACCTTGATCGCGTGGTCGTTGAGGACCTTCGTGAACGTGACCGCGCCGGCGACGCTGCCCTTTTCGACCAGCGTCTTCCCCTCGTAGAAGGAGCCGCAGGCGTTGAGGAAGAACGTCTGGGTCCGGCAGCGGTCGAGCGACGAGATCGAGAGCGATCCGTCGGGACAGCACAGCCCGCAGGTCTCGCAGTGGCCGATGTAGTGGACGAAGTCGTTCTCCGATTCGAACAGGCGGGCGAGTTCGGCCGTCTCGAGCGACTCTTCGACGGTGACGTCCATCGAGCGCTCCCGGGCGCGGCGCCGGTAGATCGCGGCGACGTCGTCGTGTTCGCCGGCCATCTCGGGGTCGTTGAGGACGACGCGAATCGACGTCGACTCGCCCTCTTCCGCTCGCTCGAGGTAGTCGAGTCGGTTGCGGTAGGCTTCGGGGGCGGATTTGAAGACGTCGATCGGGACGCCCTCGGCGAGCCAGCCGTGGGTGCGGCCGTGGCGGAGCTCCGGTTTGACGATGTCGACGGAGGCGACCTGGCCGGTACTTGCTCTGGCGCGGTCGTCGGCCTCGAGTTCGACGCCGGATTCGGTCGGCGTCCGAGCGTCGATCGCGGTCCCGCTCGGGGCACCGGCGGCGACACCGCCGCCGTCCTCGAGGCCGCCGCGACCGCGGTAGAACTCCTCGAGCGAGCGTTCGACGAGTTCCTTCCCCTCGAGTTCGGTGGTACGGGGCCGGTAGATCAGGCTCATTCGATCGAGCAGGAACGGGAGCGTCTCGAGGCTGTCGTAGGAGGGGCAGACGTACGTCGCGAGGTGCCACTCGGGGAGTCGGTGTTCGATCGCCTCGAAGGGAACGTCGAGGTACGCCGCGAGGCGTTCGTCCGGCGGCGCCTCGTACAGCGTCTCGCTGTCGAGACCGAGCGCGTCGAGGACGCTGCACTCGCCGAGGGCGGTGCCGTACGGCCCCGCGTTCCGAACCAGACAGTCCAGAAAGAACGTCTTCCGGAGCAGCCGTTCGACGTCGCTCTCGAGGGCCGGCATCGCGGGGAGGTGCCGCTCGACACCCTGTTCGGGCAGTCGCAGCCGAGCGCCGTCGGGACAGTCCGCCCCCTCGAGCGTGTCGGTGACGTGGACGGACGCCTGCAGGTAGTAGGCCAGCGGCGCCGTCACGTACAGCGGTTCGTACCGGGGCGGGACGGCGAGTTCGATCCCCGTCTCGGGGACGTCCGCCCGCAGGCAGTCCGAAATCTCGAGTTCGTCGCCGGGCTCGAGTAACGGGGGATGCCCGCGGAGCGTCGGATACGTTCTGTCGGGGCCGTCGGTTCGGTGGGCGGCGCCGAGGTGCGTGATCGCTTCGGCGATCGCCGCCGGCTCGTCGGGCACCGTCATCGAGCCGACCGGCAGTTCGTTGCGACTCCGGAAGCCGAGCGTCACCCGGGTTCGCTCCGGGAAGGAGACGACGATCGACTCGAAGTCGTCCGTCTGCTCGATGATCGCTCGGCCGGTAAACTGGAGGTAGACCTTGATTTCGGCGTCGACGTCGACGACGTACTCGCCGGGTGGGAGGGCGACAGGATCGCCGTGCGGATCGAGTTCGTACCGGTCGTCGGAGCCGAGCGCGAAGGCGTAGCAGACGGCGTGTGGGAACTGGAGTTCGCTCGCGGTCACGACGACGCTTTCGTCGATCGGCCGCGGCATCTCGACCGCGTCGTCGACGACGGCGAACTCGCCGCGGACCGCCACCGCAGCGTTGTCCACGTCGCGAACGTGGAGCGTCTCGCGGTCCCGTTCCCACTCGATCATGTACTCTACTGCATGTCACCCCGTTCAGTTAATCTTACTTACTGTAACCGTCACTTATCGGTACTGGTTGCGGCGATGGGGGGCGCTCTCGTCCGGCGGTTCCGAGCTCGATCGACCGCTCGAGCCCGCACCGAATCCGCCGAAAAGGTACACTTATGCCGTCCCCAGTTCGCACAACGCACATGGAACACGACCACGTTCGGGAGGTCGATCCCGACGTCGCCGACGCGCTCGAGAACGAGGTCGACCGCCAGCGGTCGACGCTGCAGATGATCGCCAGCGAGAACCACGCGAGCGAGGCCGTCATCGACGCCCAGGGGAGCGCCCTGACGAACAAGTACGCCGAGGGCTACCCCGGCGAGCGCTACTACGGCGGCTGCGAGTTCGCCGACGAGGTCGAGGAACTCGCCATCGAGCGCGCGACGGAGCTGTTCGGCGCCGAGCACGTCAACGTCCAGCCCCACGCCGGCACGCAGGCCAACCAGGCCGTCTACTTCGCGATGCTCGAGCCCGGCGACAAGATCCTGTCGCTGGACCTCAACCACGGCGGCCACCTGAGCCACGGCCACCCCGCGAACTTCACGGGCCAGCTCTACGAGGTCGAGCAGTACGAGGTCGACCCCGAGACGGGCTATATCGACTACGAGAGCCTCGCCGAGCACGCCGCGGAGTTCGAGCCCGACATCATCGTCTCGGGCTACTCCGCGTACCCGCGCGAGATCGAGTGGGAACGCATTCAGGACGTCGCCGACGACGTCGACGCGCTCCACCTCGCGGACATCGCTCACATCACCGGCCTCGTGGCGGCGGGCGTCCACCCCTCGCCGGTCGGCGTCGCCGACTTCGTCACCGGTTCGACCCACAAGACGATCCGCGCCGGTCGCGGCGGCATCGTCATGTGCGACGAGGAGTACGCCGACGACATCGACTCGGCGGTCTTCCCCGGCGGCCAGGGCGGCCCGCTGATGCACAACGTCGCCGGCAAGGCGGTCGGCTTCAAGGAAGCGCTCGAGCCCGAGTTCGAGGACTATGCCGAACAGACCGTCGCGAACGCGAAGGCCCTGGGCGAGTCGCTGTCCGAGCACGGCTTCTCGCTGGTCTCGGGCGGCACCGACAACCACCTCGTGCTGGTCGACCTCCGCGAGAGCCATCCCGACACCTCCGGCGGCGACGCCGAAGAAGCGCTCGAGGAGGCCGGCATCGTCCTCAACGGAAACACGGTGCCCGGCGAGACGCGCTCGCCGTTCGACCCGAGCGGTATCCGCGCCGGTACGCCGGCGCTGACGACCCGCGGCTTCGACGAGGAGGACTGCCGCAAGGTCGGCGACCTGATCGCCCGAGTGATCGACAACCTCGAGGACGACGCGGTCATCGCCGAGGTCCGCGAAGAAGTCGAGGGGCTCTGCGAGGAGAACCCGCTGTACGAGTAATCTGCGGCTGGATCTCCCGAATCGACCGAACCGCCGATTTTCCTCTTTCGTTCTCACTGCTTCTCGAGCGCTGCGCGCCACTGCACGTCGCCGTAGTTGGTCGCGACGACCTCCCAGGGCGTGCCGATCGTCGCTTCGCGAAGCCGATCGACGCTGAACAGTCGAAAGAGCAGCGTGTCGCCGACCTCGTCCTCGTAGACGAGGTGGTAGACCCGGTACGCGAGGCCGTGCGTCGGATCCTCGCGGTAGCCGAAGGCGTCGCTCGTCGCGTCCAGTTCCGGCGCGTAGTTGTCGAGGATGGTGGTCGCGTCCGGCGTCGTCACGTACGCGAGGTCCGCGAGAAATTCGCGTACAGCCGCCATCGAGCCGGCCAGCCCGACCTGCGTGCCTTTCGCGTGGGCAGACCGGAACCGGTCGCGATCGAAGTGGTCCCGGAGCGCGAACATGTCCGCTCGGCGGGCGTCCTCGACGCCGCGGTCGCGCATCGTCTCGACGAGGTGGTCGCTGACCTCGATCGCGACGGTCTCGAACCGCGCCTGGTAGTAGAGCGCGTCCCGCCCCGCGCCGGCGCCCATGTCGAGGACCGGCCCTTCGATCCACTGGTCTCGCCACGCGTCTTCCTCGTGGTCGCCGAAGTACCACTGCTCGATGCGGTGCTCGCGGACGTCGTCGCCGTCGCGATCGAGCAGCGGTTCCGAGCGCTCGCCGCGGTAGTGGTCGCGGATGGCGCGACCGAACGGATCCGACATACTCTGTGACACACCACCAAATTTAATAAAATTGTAACAAGGTGTGGTACCGACTGTCACGCTTTAGCCGACACGTTGGGTCCCCTCGAGCCCCCCTAGTCCCTGTCACTCGCCGGCACGCGGCTTTTGCTCCGACCGGTCGTACCGCCGCTATGTCCACGCGCCCGACCGGCACTATCCTCGACGACGATCGGCTGCTCGAGCTCCGGAAGACCGAGGAGTCGGCGGCCTCGGAACTGGCGCTCGAGCTCACGCCGGTCGCCGAGTTCATGGACGCGGCGGCCGGCGACCAGATCGACTGGGGCGTCGACGAGTACGAGGACCAGCCGATGCTCGTCTGTAGCGCCATCCCGGACGAGCAGGTCGCCGACGCGCCCTACCCGCGCCAACTGCTCGAGGAGGGCGGCGAAATCGTCGCACCCGTCCCCGACGCCCTCGTTCGGGCCGAGCCGCCCGAAGGGTTGGGAATCGATCTCGAGTCCTACGACGCGACCCAGCCGCTGCTGTTCGACGCGATCACGGCCGCGGAGACGATCGGCCTCGTTCCGGTGCGGTTCGACGACGGCGAACCTTACCGCGCCGAACCGCTGCCGGATACGCCGGACGACAGCGACCCCGTCGCCGAGGGGACCATCGAGCACGAACGCGACGGCGATCCGACGCCCCGGCCCGAGACGATGGACGCGCCGATCGACTCGCTCGCGTTCGACGACGTGATGGCCGACGCGCCGAGCGACGTTCCCGAGGCCGACGTCGTCGGCATCCTCGAGGCCATCGAGACCCACGACCTCGTCGGCGCGGGTGACCACGTCACCGGGAAGCCGCCGCTGTCGGTCGACGATCGAGCCGTCTGCCTGCTCCCCGACGACGCCTGGACCGAGCGGCTGGCGCCGGCGCTCGAGGAGCACGACGTCGACGTCGATCTCGACGCGCTCGAGGTCGCGCGGACGATGCACCGGCGGCAGGCCGAGCAGCTAGTCGGGGAGGCCGGGACGGACGAGTACAACGACCTCCTCGAGGAGTACGCCGTCGTCGTGACCGACGCGCGCGACACGGCCGAGTGGGAGATTTCGGAACCGGGGACGGCGGATCGCGGCTGAGGGGCGGCCGCGCAGGTCCCAGCGCCGGTCGCCGACCGACACGAGCGAGCGGTCTTTCCAGGCACTCTCGGTCAGATGTATTCACACTTGTGCATATACTGCCCCGGTTGGGGCACTGTTCTGAGCACGAATCCGAGGGTTAATGAGCCTCGCGGTCGCCGTCTCGAGTATGACCGAGATCATCGACGGCAACGCCGTCGCGAGCCAGATTCGCGAGGACCTGACCGACGCCATCGAGACGCTCGCCGACGCGGGCGCGCGGCCGGGGCTGGCGACGGTGCTGATGGGCGACGACCCCGCCAGCGAGACCTACGTGAACATGAAGCAGCGCGACTGCGAGGAGGTCGGGATCGAGAGCTACCACGTCGACGTCGACGGCGACGCCCCCCCGGAGACGCTGTACGACGAGATCGGCGAACTCAACGGGAACGACGACGTCCACGGCTACATCGTCCAGGCCCCCGTCCCTGACCACGTCGACTACCGCGAGGTCATCCGTCGGGTCGACCCCGCGAAGGACGTCGACGGCTTCCACCCCGAGAACGTCGGCCGCCTCGTCGCCGGCGACGCCCGCTTCCGTCCCTGCACGCCCCACGGCGTTCAGAAACTGCTCGAGGCCGCGGACGTCGACACGGAGGGCACGGACGTCACGATCGTCGGCCGCTCCGACATCGTCGGCAAGCCGCTCGCGAACCTGCTGATCCAGAAGGCCGACGACGGCAACGCGACGGTGACGGTCTGTCACTCGCGAACGGACGACCTCGCCGAAAAGACCCGCAGCGCCGATATCGTCGTCGCCGCCGCGGGCGTGCCGCAACTCGTCGACGGTTCGATGGTCGGCGAAGGCGCGGTCGTGATCGACGTCGGCGTGAACCGGGTGGACGCCGATAACGAGAAGGGGTACGAACTCGTCGGCGACGTCGAGTTCGAGAGCGCGAAAGAGAAGGCGAGCGCGATCACGCCCGTCCCCGGCGGCGTCGGCCCGATGACCCGTGCGATGTTGCTCTACAACACGGTCAAGGCCGCGAGCCTGCAGGAAGATATCGACGTCGAGCTGCCCTGAATCGCTGCCGACTGTCGACTGTCCCGAGTTGATCTCGCCGAGTCCTCAGTTTTGTTCTGTTTCTCCCCTCGAGAGACGAGAGACGCCCTCTCGTTACTCGACCGCAGTAAACTCGAGCCCCTCGAGCCGATCCTGTGCGCGACTGAACGCCAGTTCGTCGCCCCGGAGGCCGTTCGCCAGATCGCGGGTCGCGTCGATCAACTGTTCGGCGGTTCGAGGTTCGACGTCGCCGTCGAGCATCCGGATCCGCTTGACGTGTTCGCCGAGCGTCTCGAGGGCGGTGCGCTCGCTCGTGGTGAGGGCGCGGTCGCGTTCGTCGATCCAGGTGCGGACGTCGCGGCGGTACTCGCGGACGGCGTTGGCGTAGGCGAGTCCGCGGGCCGTCCGGAGCGTCGTCGGCACTTCCTCGACGGGCGGACGCTCGCCGTCGTCGGCGTCGCGAAGCAAGGAGAGGAAGTACAGCTCCTCTCGATCGTCCAGTTGGATCTCGCGTGCGACGATGTCGGCGACGTGCAGCAGCTCGGTTGCGGCGAGGTAAGTGTCGTCGAGGTCGCGAAGCTGGCCGGCGTTGACGAACCCGCGGCGACGGACGTAGTCTCGGCAGCGTTCCTGTGCGCGCTCCGCGAGGTCGTCGGTCGGGACGTCGTCGATGTCGCTGCGGACCGCCGTGAGATCGAAGGCGACCTGCAGGTCGGTGTGTTCGGTTCGCTCGTCGATCCCGACGCTGCGGATGCTGCCGCAGGCGGGACAGCCGATGCTCCCGGTCTCGTAGTACGACCAGCGAGTCCCGCACTCCTTGCACTCGCGCTCGCCCCTGATCTTCATACCCGACGGTAGGATCGGCATCCCAAAAGCCCCTCCGGAGCGCCGTCGGTCACTCTCAGTTCGGCGACTCGTCGTCCGACGGGGAGTGTCTCCCTGCCCGGAGCATTCGAACCGATGACGGTTTTCAGAAATGGACGGTATAGCGTCGCTGACGGTCACGAGCGGCCGGACGACGTTCAATAGGTGATTAACGTACGGCAGTTGCAGGCCGCACTGAAACCAACCGGAACGTTCTATCCGGAGATATGTCCCATCAAAGACTCAACCGACGCAAGTTCGTCGCCGCGGCAGGTACAACCAGCGCGCTCGTGCTGGCCGGCTGTACCGACGGCGGCGGCGGAAACGGCGGCGAAGAGGGCAACGAAACCGAAGAAGACGGAATGGACACGACCAACGAGTCGGACAACGAGAGCGAGCTCGGCGACGAAAACGAGACCGAGGACGAGAACGAAACCGACACCGAAACCGACACGGAGACCTACACGCTGACGGTCACCGTCGAGGACGACCAGGGTGAACCCGTCGAAGGCGCCACCGTCTCGGTTGAGGGCGACGGCGCGGGCGGCATGATGGACGACGAGATGGACGGCAACGAGAGCGACGAGAACGCCACCGACGACAACGAGACCGACGAGAACGAAACCGACGATAACGAGAGCGCCCTCAACGAGTCGGACGCAGGGAACGAGACCGACGACAACGAGAGCGACGAGAACGCCACCGACGACGAAATGGGCGGCACCGGCGAAAGCTGGGAAGACGAAACCGACGAAAACGGCGAAGTCGAGTTCGAAGAACTCGAGGACGGCGACTACACTGTCACCGCCGAATCCGACGGCGAGGAAGCCGAGGACGAGGTCACGATCGAGGGCGAGGACGAGGACCTCACGCTGACCCTCGGCGAGGGCGGAGCCGGCAGCGAGATGGACGGTAACGAGACTGACGGCAACGAGAGCGACGATAACGAAACCGACGGAAATCTGACCGACGACAACGAGAGCGACGAGAACACGACGAACGAGTAAGCCACTCGCAGCCGCTTCCGACTCCTCTCGACCGCGAGGGAGTTCCGTTCGAATTCGGCACCCGTCGAACCGACCGTACCGGTTCTCGAGCGACGGCCCGCCGATCCCGTCTTCGCCCTACTATTTTGGTGTTGTCTCCGGTAGGACCCCGTATGCGCGACGAGGAAGAAATCCGCGAGCAGTACGAATTTCTCACGGAGCACCTCGAGAGCGACGAGATGCGCCACGACGGCGTCGAGCAGATGTTCACCTACTACAAGCGCGCGCTCGGCTGGGTGCTCGAAGAGGAACACATGTAAATACGTGACTGTTCACCGACACGTCCCGTTCCGTTATCTTTAAGTCCTATCAACGAATTCTTTCAGGTGACGCTTCGCTTGGAGGGCCGAAGCGTCAGCGGGGACCAATTCAGGGCGGCAAGCGATCGCGTGACGTTTTTCCCGTCACGCGATTTGCTTTCCTGTTTACTACACGTCCGAGCGACTGCGTTGTTCTACACAGTAATCGATACCGTTCAACTGGCCGCTGTCTCGCTCAATCCAATATAAATATACCGAAATAAATTCACCGTACTGTAAACATGAACTACACGTTATGTATGAACGATAGGGAAATCAGTCATGGCGATTATCATTCGAAACGATGCTCACTATCCGGGAATTCGCCCGGTATTTCGCCGTTTCACTCGTAACGACCCGATAGCCTTATTAAAATTCGACAGTAAGTTCGAGTCGGACTTTCCCAATGTACGACCTGACAGGATTTCAGCGCGACCTGCTCTACGTGATCGCCGGCGAGGAAGAACCCCACGGGCTGGCTATCAAGGAAGAGCTCGAGGAGTACTACGAGAAGGAGATTCACCACGGGCGCCTCTACCCGAACCTCGACACGCTCGTCGACAAGGGCCTCGTCGAGAAGGGACGGCGCGACCGCCGGACGAACTTCTACACGCTCACTCGCCGCGGCCGGCGAGAACTCGAGGCGCGTCGGGGCTGGGAAGCCCAGTACGTCGACCTCTAAAACGGGCACCGTGGTTTCGTCGCGAACGCTCACCGCGCTCGCCGGTCTCGCGCTGAGCGTACTCGTCAGCGTCGCCGCCTGGATCTATCTCGAGACGGTACTGCTGTTTCTCTTTCTGCCGTTCGTTCCGTTCCTCCTCAGTCGCAGCCGCTGGACTGCATCCGACGCGCAGGCGATGCGGCAGTGTCCCGAATGCGGCTTTCGCACGACCGAGTCGAGCTACGAGTACTGCCCCCGGGACGGATCACGGCTGCGAGAACCGCGACCGTAGCTCGGTTCGATCGTCGATACGGGACCGTCGATTCGCTCGGCGACCGCGAACGGCACCGCCAGCACGCCGTTTATGTGCGATCGGAGCGAATGTTCGAGAGTGAACGAGGTTCCGCTGCAACTCGTCGAGGCGCCGCTCGAGGAGACGGTCGTGCGGATCGCGCTGGCCGGCGCGCTGGGGATGTTCCTCGGTCTCGAGCGCGAGTGGTCACAGAAGTCCGCCGGCATTCGGACGTTCTCGCTGATCAGCCTGCTCGCCGCCGTCTTTACGATCCTCTCGCTCGAGACCGCGGTCGGTGAGGGGCTGCTCATCCTGGGCGGGTTCCTCGTGATCGTACAGGGGGTCCTGCTTGCGGTGCAGGGACTGCTCGGCGACGAGGACGCGGGACTCTCGCTGACGACCTCGGTCTCGATGCTCGTCGCCTACGGCGTCGGCGCACTCGTCGCCGCACAGTACATCATCGAGGGCGTAACGGTGGCCGTGCTCTCGTCGCTGCTGCTCGTTCTCAAGCGCGAACTGCACGAGTTCGCGTGGGGCCTCTCCCGCGAGGAGATGCGCTCGACGACCGAGTTCGCGATCCTCGCATTCGTCATCTACCCGCTGTTGCCGTCCAGTTACGACCTCAACCTCGGGGTCACCGAGATCACGCTCGAGCCGACGGTCATCTGGCTCATGGTCGTCGCGGTCGCGGGAATCGGGATCGCCAACTACGCGATCGTCTCGACTTACGGCGACCGCGGCATCGCCGTGACGGGTTTCTTCGGCGGCCTCGCATCGTCGACGGCCGTCGTCGGGACGATGCTCGATCACGTCCGGCAGCGCCCCGACGCGGCCTCCTACGCCGTCGCCGCCATCCTGCTCGCGAACGCCGCGATGGCCGCGCGCAACCTCGCGATCGCCGTCGGATTCACCATCGGCGGCGGGAGTCCGGTCCTCGTCGAGGCGGTCGTCCCGCTCGGAGCCGTCATCGTCGTCGCCTTCGCCATCGCGGGCCTGACCGCCGACTGGGGCCAATCCAGCGAGATGGATCTCGAGAGCCCCTTCTCCCTGAAAAACGCCCTCGCGTTCGGCGCGGTCTTCCTCGTCGTGCTCGTGTTCGGATCGGTCGCCGAGAGTTCCTTCGGTACGCTCGGCTTCTACGCGACGGCCGTCGCCAGCGGCTTCGTCTCGAGCGCCGGCGCGACCACGTCGGCGGTCGTCCTCTACCGCGGCGGACAACTCGCGGCCGCCGAGGCGACGATCGCCATCCTGCTCGCGACGGTCTCGAGCATCGTCGTCAAGGCGATGTTGGCGGCGACGTCGTCGAACGACGGGTTCCGCAATCAGGTCGCGATTTACAGCGTCGCGCTGTTGCTCGGCGGCTCGCTGGCGTCGCTCGTTTTCATCGTATAGGGCGACGCAGTCGTATCCCTTTACTTCGCCCTCCGCGAAACGGAGGGTATGGACAGAGAGACGGTCGAACCGCAGGTCGAGGCGCTCCCCGGCGAGCGAGCGCAGCGGTGGGTCGACTTCCACCACGAGTTCGCCGCGCCGAGCACCTACGTCTACGAGTTCGTCTGGGACACGAGCCGCGAGGCGATCGGTCCTTTCTGTACCGACGTCGACGGGAACGTCCTGCTCGATTTCACGAGTCACGTCGCCGCCGCGCCGCTGGGGTACAACAACCCGGTCGTCCGCGAGAAACTCGAGGAATTCGACCTCGTCGATCCGCTGAAGATCGCCGGCCAGGACTTCTACGTGAGCACCGACGGCGCCGAACCGCCGGCCGACGCGGAACTTCCCGGTCCCTCCCAGCTGATGGACCGGCTCGTCGCCGCGACGGACCACTACGACATGGACCGGGTCTTCCTCTCGAACTCCGGCGCTGAGGCCGTCGAGAACGGGATCAAGATCTGCTACGCCGCGGGCGGCCACCGCGCGTTCACCTTCGACGGCGCGTTCCACGGCCGGACGCTGGGCGCGCTCTCGCTCAACCGTTCGAAGACGGTCCACCGCCGCGGCTACCCCGAAGTACCGGGCGTCGTCAGCGTTCCCTACCCCGGAAGTGAAGCGGCCTACGAGAACCGCTGGCTGACCGACGGCCCCGGCGGCAACGTCGTCGCCGACAAACTCCACCCCGAGCAGGGCGTGATCGACCCCGACGAGGTCGCCTTCCTCATCCTCGAGCCGATCCAGGGCGAAGGCGGCTACCGCGTCGCCCACGACGAGTTCGCGCGGGACCTCGAGGCGCTGCGCGAGCGCTACGACCTCAAGGTCGTCGTCGACGAGATCCAGTCCGGCGTCGGCCGAACCGGCGAACTCTGGGCCGTCGACCACCTCGATCTCACGCCGGACGTCATCACCGCAGGGAAGGGGCTGCGCGTCGGCGCGACGATTTCCCGCTCGGACGTCTTCCCCGAGCAGAAGAGCCGCCTCTCCTCGACGTGGGGTGCGGGCGACATTATCGCCTCGATGCAGGGCGCGCTGACGTTGGACGTCATCCACGAACAGAATCTGCTCTCGAACGTCCTCGAACGAGGCCAGCAACTGCGTTCGGGGCTCGAGGACGCCATCGAGGACGGCGACCTCCCCGGCGCCGTCGACGTCCGCGGTCGCGGCCTCATGCTCGCCGTCGAGTTCGACACCAAGGAGCGCCGCGACGCCGTCCTCGAGGCGTCGTTCAAACGCGGGTTCCTCACGCTCGGCTGTGGACACAAGACGCTGCGGCTGCTCCCGCCGCTCGACGTTACCGAGCGCGAAATCGATCTCGGCTTGCGGTTGCTGCAGGAAGCGGTTGCAGACGTGGCACCGAATTTCGACTGATAGCGAGCGTCTCGAGGGCGCCGCGCCGCGCATCGTCGTACGAAAGCCCTAGCCTCTTCTCGCGTCCGAGCTAAGGTATGATACAATGATCGGCGCCTTTACCGTCGGCAAGAAAGCGGTCAAGTTCGGGTACAAACGCTACGGGATTCCGGGCGCGATCGCCTCGGGCGGGCTCGTGCTGGTCGGCTACGTCGCCGTCCGCCGCGCGCTGAAATCCCAGACGAACGCCGACGACGCGACGCTCGATTCGGCCATCGACGCCGAGTCGATCAAATCGGCCGTCGAGGAAGATGGACTGCAGGCGGTGACCGATACCCAGACGCTCGACGACGCGATCAACCAGGACGAACTGAACACGCCGGTCGACACGGACGACGTCCAGTCGTCAGTCTCCGAGGAGACGGACGAGTTCACCGACGAAGGCGACAGCGGCCAGGCGTAGAGCCGGTACCTCGAGGGCGGTTCTGTTTTGCGGCCGCTACTCGAGCGCCTCGGAAACGAACCGCGACTACTCGCCGCGGAGGTCGTTCACGTGGTCGATCCGCCGCTGGACGAGGTCGGGTTTGCCGATGTCGTGGCGCATGTGCAGCCCCTCGTCGCCGGCGACCGCGAGGGCGTCCTCGGCGATTTCCTCGCCCTCGGTGATCGAATCGGCGAGGCCGACGACGGCAAAGGAGCGCGAGGTCGTTGTGTAGATGCCGCCGTCGCGCTCGTCCACGCTGGCGTAGTACAGCAGGGCGTCGCCGGCGCTTTCTTCGTCCACTTTGACCTTCGCCCCTGCTTCAGGATCCGTCGGGTAGCCCTCTGGGACCGCGTACTTGCAGACCGTCGCCTGCTCGCTGAACTCGAGTTCGGGCAGCGACTCGCCGTCTCGAGCGGCGGTGAGCACGTCGAGGAAGTCGGTCTCGAGGACGGGCAGCGTGTTCATCGCCTCGGGGTCGCCGAAGCGGGCGTTGAACTCGACGACCTTCGGTCCTTCAGCGGTCAGCATGAACTGACCGTAGAGGATGCCCCGATAATCCTCGAGGGCGTCGACGGTGGCCTCGATGATCGAAACGGCCTCCTCGTAGTCGGCTTCGGTCATGAACGGGAGGTGGGTCGTCGCATCGGAGTAGCTGCCCATACCGCCGGTGTTCGGCCCCTCGTCGCCCTCGTAGGCACGCTTGTGGTCCTGCACCGCGGGTGCGGTGCGGAACTCGCCGTTGGCGACGAAGGCCTGGACGGTGAACTCCTCGCCGATCAGCCGTTCCTCGAGGACGATCCGGTCGTAGTCCGACTCGCGGATGTACTCTTTGCCCTCCTCGGCGGTGACCTGATCGCCGATGACCTTCACACCTTTGCCGCCCGTGAGGCCGGCGGGTTTGATCGCGAGGTCGCCGTCGTACTCGTCGATGAAGTCGCAGGCGGCCTCCATGTCGTCGAAGGTCTCGAAGTCCGGACAGCCCGGAATGTCGTTTTCCTGCATGAAGCGGCGCTGGAACGCCTTGTCCGTCTCGATGCGGGCGTCGTCCTCCTTCGGGCCGAAGGCGTAGACGCCGGCGGCCTCGAGTTCGTCCGCGACGCCGGCCTCGAGCGGCGACTCGGGGCCGATAACGGCGATCGTCGCGTCGACGTCCTCGGCGTACTCGACGACTGCCTTGGGGTTGGTCGTCTCGAGCGTTGCGAAGTCGGTCGCGATATCGGCGATCCCCGGGTTGCGGTTGCCGGCGCAGGCGTAGAGGTCGGCCTCGCTATCCTCGAGGGCGCGGGCGATGGCGTGTTCGCGCCCGCCGCCGCCGATCAGGAGCACGTTCTCTCGCATGGTCGCTAGCGGAACGCACGAACCTGTAAGCGTTGCTCTTCTCTCGAGGGGAAGTATTCACGTCTGTGCAATAGATCGGCGGTGGGGACGCCGCTCGAGCGGCTCCGACGCGTCGCCGCGGAACGGGAAGCGCGTCGCTGAACCGGAACGGGAACGGCCTCGAGTGGACGACGATGTGGGATCGTCGCGTTACCGCAGGAGTTCGTCGTCGATCGAAACGCTGTCCTCGTCGACGGCGTTGAACTCGGCGGCGACGAGATTCCCGGGCGGATCGAGAAGTTCACCTTCGTCTCGCATCACGTACAGCTGTCCCGTTTCGGTCGCGGCCTCCTCGTGCGCGAAGAGGAGAAAGTTCTCGTTCGTCCCGAGATACTCGGCGTGGACGGTGTTGTAATCGGTGAACAGGCCGCTTTGTTCGACGTCGTCGGGGATCCATCCCTGCGGCCCCGAGGTGATCTCGAACAGTGCGCCGCCGAAGAAATCGTCGGGTCGGACGACGGCTTCGCCGCCGCCGTCAGCGGTCTCGAAGCCGCCGACCTCGTCGAGATCGAACGGGAGATCCGCACCCGTTAGCGGCCGGTATCGAACGCGGACGAGATCGTCGGTCACCGGTTCGTTTACGGTCGCCGAGTACAGCTGGTCGTCGAATACGTACTGTTCCCCCTCCTCGATCCGGTTCTCCGGCGGAACGAAGAGAAATCCCTCCTCGTTCGTGTTGAAGAGTTCAAATACGCGGACCTCGTGATCCCGCACGACGTCCGGCGTCTCCCTGCCGGGAGCGTCCTGCAGGGGCGGGGAGACGACCCGAAAGACCGCGCCCGAGTAGTACGTGCCGCGGGTCGCGATCGCGTCCCGAAACTGCTCGGCGTCGCCGAGCTCGCCGTCGGTCTCGCTCTCGTTCCCGTTCTCGGTTTCGTTCTGCGTCACCCGTGCCGCCGCGTTCCCCGTCGCTCCGAGTCCCAGTGCCGCGGCGGTAGCCGTCCCCGCCTTTACGAACCGCCGCCGTGATTCCTCGTCGGACTGATCAGTCATGGTAATCGTGCGCCCGCGTGGGCGGTCGGTCGTTCCGTCCGCCGTCGGATAGTACTCGTGCCGGCTTTTGCAGTTGTTCGCCGGCTCTCGACCGGGGCCGCGTTCGATCGCCGAGTGCTAGTTCTCCGATTCGGACCGGAGTCGCCGCCTGAAGAACCCGACGAGTTCGCCGACGGAGCCGGTCCCCCAGATCGCGACGATGATCGCGCCGACCGCGTTGAACACGAAGTCGGTGACGATGTCGTCGATCCCGTAGACGGTGACCAGACCGCCGAAGGCGAATTCCATCACTTCCCAGACGACGCCGGTCGCGAGGACGAACACGACGATGAACACCGATCGGAACGCCGGCTGCACGTCGATCTCGTCGGAGTGGAGTTCGAACGCTCGAAAGGCGGCGTAGCCCGCTCCCGCGACGACCGACGCGGAAACCGTGTGCGCGATTTCGTCGTACCACTGGTACCACTCGTACAGGCCGAGCGAGCCGGCGGTGTGAAGGATTACGGCGGCAGTGATCCAGAGGACGAGTCCGGCGTCCATGGAGTACCCGTACTCTCGGCGCAACCACGCCGGCAGGAGCGTTATCCCGAGCGCCAGTCCGCCGGTCGCCGCGATCGCAAACTGCGCCGTCGCCGTTCCGTACCCGACGAGTCCGAGCAACGCGAGTTGCAGCGCTCGAACGACGTATCGCTCCTGGGACTCCGACAGGCCGACCGTCATACCGATCCCTCGCCCCCGTCGCTCGTCGATCGAGTACCGTCGTCGGCGCGCTCCGACCGCGTGACGTACACCTGGTACGCCCCGGCGAGGACGACCCCCACGGCCGTAACGACGACGAAATCCCACTGGAGTTCCGTCTGGGAGTGCAGAAAGTCGGTCCCGAGCCACCTGTCCGAGTAGAACTGCGCGACGGTCCAGAGGGCCTGGATCGCCATCGTCGTCAGCACCGCGAAGAAGACCGCGAACCGACGGCTCAACTCGACCGGCGCGAACGCCTCGAGTTCGACGACGACGATGAGCGCGAGGGTCGCGATCGCGAGGTACGCGGTCACTTCGAACGGCGCGCCGGCCGTTCGGGCGACCACCGAAAGCGCGGCGACCGCCGAGAGCAGCCAGGGAATCGTCACCGTCCAGTCGCGGGCCGCCAGCGCCGGGATCGACGCCACGATCACGAGTAGCAGTTCGAACCCGCCCCACAGGGGGACGTTCCGGAGTAGGTTGTAGAACCCATCGAGCGCCACGATACCCAGCAGTAGCCACCCGACTGCGGCGTTCATCCGATCGTCGCGGACGACTTCCACGAGCGCCACGCGTAACAGCTAGTGAGTATCGCACTAAAAGCCGGAGCACGAGTACTGCAGGCGGCGGGCGATAGCGGACGGCGGACCGGACCGACTGCGCCGTCGGTCTCGGTTCCGTCGGGACCGGCGCCGGCGACTTCACCTATCGGCTTGAGGGTGATGCTGATGCGAGCGAGCTCGCGAGCCGAGGAGCGGCAGTTTTCGACGCCGAAAGCGCGAAAGCGAACGCCGATGATCGACTCAGAACCCCTCCGGCCGGCTCGAGCGCGAGCAGTGTCGGTGATCGACCGTCGGTTGACTCTGCGTGACTGATCCGCTTCCGGCGACGCTCGAAACGGATTGGTCGCTGTTCGAACGCGTTTGCCGCGAGACCGTCGACGCTCTCGAGGACGTCTCGGACTAGGGGCAGCGTTTCCCGCGGGTGGACGAATCCGTCGCACTCGACGACACGGTGGGGATCGTGCGTAAGCACCGCCCCGCCGATGACGAGTCTGTCCGCGCCCTCCCGCTCGGCGATAGCCCCGAACAGTTCGGCCTCCGTCGAATCGAACAGACGATATTGACACAGGTGAGCGAATCGATTCCTTTGGATTTCGAGACGCGGCACGGTCACTCAGTTTCGGTCGTCGAACGAGCGATTACTTCCGACGGTGACCCGTCGAGCAACGCTCGAGGCTGCGGAAGCGTTATGAAAATTTGGCTATAACTCTGTGGCGATGCTCGAGTGGTTCGGCGGGGTTTCGAACGTCGTCAGTCTCGCGATTCCGCTATTCGGATTGGGTCTGCTACTGCTCCTCACGAAGATCACCGACACGAACCGAAGCCGGCGGTACATCGTGCCGGCGTTTTGCTGCTGGGGCGGGTTCCATCTCGTGCTCGCCCTCTACGAGGGAACGCTCGTTCCGGTGCCTCGACTCCTCGGCGTCGGTCTCGCAGTCGCGCTGCTGTTCGGATTTCTGGCACTGTTCTGCCACGGGCTGTACGAGATCTGGAGGCTGCAGGACTCCTCCGGCTTCTTCTGGCTGTAACGTGGCCGAACGAACGCGTTACGCGTAGAACAACGGCGGCCGCCGCTCCCCGCCGTACTCCCCGTCGGGGAGGTGCGCCTCGAGCGCTTCCTCCCCGGCGTCCCCGAGCAGTTGATCGAGCACGTCCACGGCGGCGTCGCGGTGCAGCGGCTGGTTGTCGTTCCCGCACTGCTCGTCCATCACGCAGGCCGGGCAGCCGTCGACGCGCCCGCAGTCGCAGTCGGCGATGTGCTCGCGGGCCCGCCGGGCGACCGCCTCGAAATTCTCGTAGATCGCCCGCGCGAAGCCGAGACCCCCGTCGATCCCGTCGTAGATGAACCAGCCGCTGGCCGGGTCGCGCTCGAGTCCCTGTGCAATCTCCCTGACGGTGGCCTCGGCGGCGGCGATGTTCTCCGGCGCGTCGCCGTCCGGCGCCGCCGTCCCGAACCCGTCCGTCTCGGTCGGCGACTGATCGAGGTGCGAGTCGATCGTCAGCGTCGCCAGCCCGCCCAGGTCGCGCTTGTCCACCATCAACTCGAGCGGGGCGACGCCGATGGTCGCGTGCTCGGCGGCGTGGAGCCCGCCCGCGTAGCCGAGGTGGGCGGTCTGGGCGAGGTCGCCGTCCATCTCCGGCACCTCGAACTCGCGGTACTTCTCAACGAGGGCGTCCTCGACGTACTGGGGCACCTCGAGCCAGCAGAGTTGCGTCTCCATCGACAGCGGCGGGTTGTCGGTCGGGATCGCCTGCTCTTTTTTCTTGCCGCCGTGGACGGCGACCTTGTCGTAGGTGCCGTGGTAGACCAGGACGCGGCCGCGGCCGAAGTGCAGCGTGAAGTCGCCGATCTCGCGGGACTCCTCCGAGACCGCGTCGAGGACCGTCACGTCGGTCCGCGTCCGCGTGTAGTAGTCGACGTCCGTGGGCCGGACCGTCACCGAGGGTCGGGGCGCGTCGTGCTCGACGTCGACGACCTCGTACTGCTGGCCCTGGTGCAGTCGGACCGCGCCCTCGTGGAAGTCCCGCAGCACGCGCTCCTCCGCGAGCGGTTCCATCTGCGGGTCGTACTCCTCGTCGACGCCGTCGGCCAGTTCGACCTCGTACTCCTCGCCGGTCGTCGCGTACAGCGAAATCGACTGCTGCGGTCGCGGCGGGCCGACGTAGGAGACGCCGGTCTCGAGCGATCCCTGCAACTGCCCCGCGCGGCGCCACATCTCGATCGCCCGCTCGAGGCGCTCGCGGTCGGCGAGCCGACCGATATCCGACTCGTCGATCGCGAGTTCGTCGGCCGCACAGCGCAGGTGCTGGGCGAAGACCGCGTCGTTGTCCACGTCGACGACCGCGTCCTCGACGTCGTTCTCGAGCAGGTAGTCGGGATTGTTCACGACGTACTGGTCCAGCGTCCGGTGCTCGGCGACGAGCACGGAGAGGGCACGCTTCGTCCCCCGGCCGGCGCGGCCGATCTGCTGCCAGAACGACTGGCGCTGACCCGGATACCCGAGCTGGACCGTGGCGTCCATCTCCCCGATGTTGATCCCCAGCTCGAGGGCGTTCGTCGAGGCGACGCCGTCCAGCACCCCCGTCTTGAGCTGGTGTTCGGTGCCGTGGCGCTTCTTCCGCGAGTGGCCGGCGTGGTAGGGTTCGATGGCGCTCCCGCGATCCGGATTCGTGTAGTAGCGGCGGTTGTCGTGGCGGTGCTTCGAGGCCCGCTTGACGGAGAGTTCGGCGAGTTTTCTCGAGGGCGAGAACAGCAGCGTCTGGGCGTCGTGGTAGGTGAGATGCGAGAGGAGCCGCGGGGCCTCGACGGTGGCGGGGACGCGTTCGACGATGGCGTCGGCGGGGCCGTCTTCCGTCACTTCCGTTTCCTCGCCCGCTTCGTTCCACTCGTCGCGCTCGTCGTCCCCGTCCTCACGCGCCCGCGGCGGCGGATTCCACAACACTAGATCCCGCGGTCCGGTTGGGGAACCGTCCTCGTCGACGACCGTCACGGGTTCGTCGATCAGCGCCTCGGAGTGCTCGCCCGGGTTGCCGATCGTCGCGCTCGTGAGCACGAACTGCGGATCGGAAGCGTAGTACTCGAGAACCCGCTTCAACCGACGAACGATCCAGGCGACGTGCATCCCGTGAACGCCGGTGTAGGTGTGGGACTCGTCGATCACGACGAGGTCGCAGGCCGACAGGAAGCGCGCCCAGCGGTCGTGGTCGTGCAGGTACGTGTTCACGCCCGCGAAGTTCGAGATGATGACGTCGGCCTCCTCGCGGATCTGCCGGCGCGTTTGCCCGCGTTCCGTGTCGCCGTCGTAGACCCGAACCGAAATCTCGAGGCCCAGGTCGTCGAACAGGTCGTTCAACTCGCGCTCCTGGTCCCGCGAGAGCGCCTTCGTCGGATAGAGTACGTACGCCGTGGAATCTTCGCCACGAGCCTGCGCCTCGAGATAGTTCCTCGCGATCTGGAGCGCGTAGATCCGGGTCTTCCCCGAGGAGGTGCTCGTCGCGACGCAGACGTTCTCCTCGCGCGCCAGCGCCTCGAGAGCGTCGGCCTGGTGGGAGTAGAGGTCGTTCTCGAGGGGCCCCGCGAGTTCCGGTCGGAGCACGTCCTCGTTCGGCACCGTCGAAGCGTCTCGGCCCGGCAACTCGAGGACGGAGACGTCGTTGTCCGCGCGGTAGCCGGGGAAGGTGTCGGTCAGTTCGTCGCCGGTGATCGGAATTCCGCTGTGGTCGGTTGCAGTCTCGCGCTCGCTCATCTAGAAGTCACCCAGTCCGGTCTGTTCGCTGTCGGCTACGCTCGCGTCGCCGGCATCGTCTCGCGACGACGTCTCTCCCGACCGCGACGCGCTCGAGGGTGCGCGACTCGAGTTCGAGTTCGAGTCCGCGCCGGCGGCCGAGTCGGCCACCGTCGACGCCCGCGGCGCGTCCCGGAGCCGCTCGTAGACGTGCCACAGCGCCCGACAGTCGTCCTCGCAGTAGGCCTCGTGGCGGTCCCACTCGAGCGGTTCGCCGGTCCGCATGAACCGCTGGTAGGCCGCGGCCGTCTGCGCGCCGTCGAGGCCCGTCCCCGCGTCCTCGTACCCGAGTGCGGTGGCGACGGCCTCGAGCTTGTTCGTCCGTCCGGGCAAGATCGCGTTCTCGTCGCGGACGGCCCACAGGTAGAGATCGAGCTTGGGGATTGAGTCCCACTCCTCGAGGTAGTAGGGAACGTGTTTCGCGACGAACGCGTCCAGGTGTCGGTAGTCGAACCGCCAGCCGTTCCAGGTCAGCAGGGCCCTGTCGGGGTGGACGCCCAGCAGCCAGTCACAGAAGGCCTCGAGCACCGAGGCCGGATCGCTGGGATCGTCGCGTTCGACGAACGCGCGGTACTCGTCGGTCGCGGGGTCGTAGACGCCGATCTGCCAGATGATCGTCGGCGAGAGCCCGTCGGTCTCGATATCAACGCACAGCGGCGGCGTCGACCAGTTCTCCCCCGGCAGCGACTCGTCGGTGACCCGTCGCGGCTCGCCGGTCTCGAGGACCGTCGCGTGGTGGTGCATCTTCCGCGCGCGGTCCCGGCCGACGTTCGGCAGTTCGGCGAGCCGCTCGACTGACGTCTCGAGCAACTCGGCCCGCGTCGTCACGCTGCGATCGGCGAGCCGTTCGGCCGTCTTCGGTCCGATTCCGGACACCGACTCGAGGCCGAAGTCGGTCACGTCGTAGGTGTCGACGCCCGCGGCGCCGTCGGCGGCGAGCTCGAGGAGCGCGATCGAGTGGTCGCTCCCGTATCCCTCGGCGGGACCGGTCCCCTGCACGCGGACCGAGACGCAGTCGTCGCCGGCCGGCTCGCAGGCGATTGCGGGGTCGTGATCGACGCCCCGAATCGCGCCGGTGTCGGCCTCGAGGTGCCAGAGCTCGTCGTAGCCGGCCGGCTCGCCGCCGGTCAGAACGGTCGTAACCTGGCCGGTCGGCAGCGCCGCGGCGAGGGCGTCGGCGCCTTCGAGGGTCGTCTCGAGGGCCGTCGGTCGCGTGGCCGTCGCGATGCCGTCGCAGACGAGCGCGGCGACACCGTCGGCGAGCGCGCTCGCGACTGCGTCCGGCGACGCCCGGATCGCCCGCGCGCTCTGCGCGACCGCGACCTCGTGGCCGTCGATCGCTTGCCGGTGGATCGTCGCGTCGCCGGTCTCGAGCGGCGGATGGAACGCCGACGCGTCGAAGGCCCGCCGCGCGGCGGCGAACGTCTGCGGCTCGCGGGACGGCCCGAGCACCCAGACGGCGTCGGGCTCGAGCGTTCGATCGACGTCCTCGAGGGTCGCGGCGGGCCGGTCGACGATCGCCGACGGCGGGAGGGCGAGCAGACGAGCGCCGGCTCGAGCGGTCATTAGTCGCCGGGAGGCGCGGGGGGACAAAGAGGGTTTGGACAGCGCGGTGAAAGTGAAACGTATCAGCAAGGATCAAGATAGCCAATTCAAGAGTGGAGGGTTTTAGTCGGGGAATCCGAATGGAGCGATAATGCAACAGTACCTCGATCTCGTCGACGCGGCGCTCTCGGAAGGGACCTACAAGCCCAACCGGACCGGCGTCGACACGATTTCGTCGTTCAGCGAGCACTACGAGGTCGACCTCCAGGAAGGCTACCCGCTGCTAACCACCAAGCAGATGGACGGTTACCGGTGGAACTCGATGCTCCACGAGGTCTGCTGGTACCTCTCCGGCGAGGAGCACATCCGGAACCTCCGCGAGGAGACCAAGATCTGGGACGCCTGGGCCGACGAGGAGGGCCGTCTCGACACCGCCTACGGGCGCTTCTGGCGGCGCTATCCGATTCCCGAAGACGGGGCGCAACTCGAGGGCGAGTCCTGGCCCGACGAGACGAATCGCTGGGTCACCGAGGAAGCGGACGGCCGCCGTACGTTCGACCAGCTCCAGTACGTGATCGACACGCTCTCGGATAGCCCCAACTCGCGGCGGCTCGTGGTCAACGCCTGGCACCCCGCGAACGCGGCCGTCTCGACCCTGCCGCCCTGTCACTACTCGTTCGTCTTCAACGTCCAGGGCGACCGGCTGAACTGCCACCTCACCCAGCGCTCGGGCGACATCGCGCTCGGGATTCCGTTCAACATCGCCGCGTACGCGCTGCTGACGAAAGTCGTCGCCCAGCAGACCGGCTTCGAGCCCGGCACCTTCGCGCACACGGTCGTCGACGCCCACGTCTACTGCGGCAAAGGCGAGCGCGGCGCGTGGTACGCCGACAACCTCGAGGCGCTTCAGTCCCGGCTGGCCGGCGTCGACGACCGCGAGGAGTACCTCGACGTCAAGGAGTGGCTCGAGTCCGAAGCGCCGCCCGAAGCCGAGGGCGACGAACGGATGGATCACGTCCCCGGCCTGCTCGAGCAGCTATCGCGGGAACCGCTCGAGCGCCCGACGCTCGAGGTTGCGGACGTCTCGATCGACGAGCTGGCCTACGAGGACGTCGAACTGACCGACTACGAGTCCCACGAGGGGATCAAGTTCGGAGTGGCCGAATGAGCGAGGACGACGAGTCGACGCCCGGCGCGGCCGAGTCGGCGCTCGCGGCCGAGACGGACCGCGAACTCGTCGGCATCGTCGCCGTCGCCGACAACGGCGTCATCGGGAAGGACGGCGACATGCCCTGGCACATCCCCGCGGACCTGCAACACTTCAAGGAAACCACGATGGACTGCCCCGTCATCATGGGTCGGGTCACCTACGAGGGCATCCTCGAGGCGCTGGGCGAACCGCTGCCGGGCCGAACGACCGTCGTCCTGACGAGTCGGGACCTCGAGACGCCTGAAAACGCCGTCGTCGCGAACGATCTCGCGGAAGCCGTCGAGGCGGCCGAAACGGCCGCCAGAGAGCGACACGACGGCGCCGATCGGGCGTTCGTCGCCGGCGGTGCGACGGTCTACGAGCAGTTTCTGCCCGCCCTCGATCGGCTGATCGTCACCGAGGTCCACGACGCCCCTGACGGCGACACCGTCTTCCCCGACTGGGATCGCGACGCGTGGACCGAGACCGATCGCGACGAGCACGACGGTTTCGCGTTCGTCGAGTACGTCCGAGAGCGGGCGTAATGGCCGACAGCGACTCGGTCACCGACGCCGTCGCACGCGCACTCGACCTCGAGGTGCAGCCGACGACCGTCACCGAACTGCGGGGCGGCCAGATCGGGTCCGCGTACCGGGTCGACCGCGCGGACGGCCCGCCGGTCGTCGCGAAGGTCGGCGAGACGCCCCTCGAGGTCGAGGCGTTCATGCTCCGGACTCTCGCCGAGGAGAGCAACCTGCCGGTTCCCGAGGTACGCTACGCCGACGACGACCTGCTCGTCCTCGAGTACGTCGAGGGGACGACCGACCACGGCCCCGAATCCGCTCGAGACGCGGCGGACCACCTCGCGGCGCTCCACGAGAATAGCGACGACGCGTTCGGTTTCGAGCGCGACACGCTCACGGGTCCCGTCCGGCAGCCGAATCCGTGGACGGACTCGTGGATCGACTTCTACCGCGAGCAGCGACTCGAGCACGTCGCGGCCCTCGCACTCGAGGGCGGATCGCTCCCGGCGGACCTCGCCGACCGCATCGACGCGGTTGCTGCCGATCTCGAGTCGCTGCTCGGCGAACCCGACGCACCTGCGCTGATCCACGGCGACGTCTGGACGACGAATGTCCTCTCGCGCGACGGCGACGTGACGGCGTTTCTCGACCCGGCGACGTACTACGCCCACCCCGAGATCGAACTCGCGTTTATCGATTGGACCGAGACGTTCGGCGACGCGTTCTTCGACCGGTATCAGAAGAAGCGAGCCCTCGAACCCGGCTTCTTCGACCGGCGGCGGTACGTCTACCGACTCTATCCGCTGTTGGTTCATGTCCACCTCTTCGGCGGGCGGTACGTCGCACGGCTCGAGCAGACGCTCGAGCGGCTCGGCTACTGATCGCCCGCTCGAGACGGTCGTGCTCTCGGTGCGTGCAATTCGGCGGCTCGCACCGAAGGGACGAGACTGGACGTACGCCGGGCTTTTACAACGTCCGTCCGTACTCTCGGCCATGAGCGAACCCACCGAACGCAACCGGCTCGAGGACGAGGGGAGTCCCTACCTGCGCCAGCACGCGGACAATCCCGTCAACTGGCAGCCGTGGGACGAACAGGCCCTCGAGGCGGCCCGCGAACGCGACGTGCCGATCTTTCTCTCGATCGGCTACTCGGCGTGTCACTGGTGTCACGTCATGGAGGAGGAGAGTTTCCAAGACGAGGGCGTCGCCGAGGTGCTGAACGAGAACTTCGTGCCGATCAAGGTCGATCGCGAGGAGCGCCCGGACATCGACTCGATCTACATGACCGTCTGCCAGCTCGTCTCCGGGCGGGGCGGCTGGCCGCTCTCGGCGTGGCTCACCCCCGAGGGCAAGCCGTTCTTCATCGGGACCTACTTCCCGCGGGAGGGACAGCGCGGCCAGCCCGGCTTCCTCGACCTCTGCGAGCGCATCAGCGACTCGTGGAACAGCGAGGACCGGGAGGAGATGGAACACCGCGCCGACCAGTGGACCGAGGCCGCGAAGGACCGCCTCGAGGACACCCCCGAGGGCGCGGGCGCAGGCGGGGCCGCGGAACCGCCCTCGAGCGAGGTGCTCGAAACGGCCGCCAGCGCGGCCCTTCGGAGTGCGGACCGAGAGTACGGCGGCTTCGGCTCCGACGGGCCGAAGTTCCCCCAGCCCGCTCGCTTGCAGGCCCTCGCACGCGCATACGACCGTACGGGTCGCGAGGCATACCGCGAAGTGCTCGAGGAAACCTTAGACGCGATGGCCGCGGGCGGGCTCTACGACCACGTCGGCAGCGGGTTCCACCGCTACTGCGTCGACCGGGACTGGACGGTCCCCCACTTCGAGAAGATGCTGTACGACAACGCCGAGATTCCGCGGGCCTTCCTGACGGGCTACCAGCTCACCGGCGACGAGCGCTACGCGGAGGTCGTCGCGGAGACGCTCGCGTTCGTCGACCGCGAGCTCACCCACGAGGAGGGCGGCTTCTTCAGTACGCTCGACGCGCAGAGCGAGGATCCTGAGACCGGCGAGCGCGAGGAGGGCGCGTTCTACGTCTGGACGCCCGACGAGGTCCGCGAGGCGCTCGAGGACGAGACGACGGCCGACCTCTTCTGCGACCGGTACGACATCACGGAGTCGGGTAACTTCGAAGGCCGGAACCAGCCCAATCGCGTTCGGCCCATCGACGACTTGGCCGACGAGTACGACCTCGAGGAGAGCGAGGTGCAGAAGCGCCTCGAGACCGCAC